>JADCGK010000234.1 GCA_020249045.1 Azospirillum sp.
CGCCGCCTTCCTCCATGCGTACGACGCCGATCTCAAGCCCGCCAGCGCCCACGGAAACCTTCACCGTCGCGCCATCCTTGATCTCACCCGCCAGAATCTTGCCCGCGAGGGCGTTCTGCAGCTCGCGCTGGATGATGCGCTTGAGCGGCCGGGCGCCGTAGACCGGGTCGTAGCCGGCGTCGGCGAGCCACGCGAGCGCCGCATCGTCGAGTGAAAGCGCGATTTTGCGGTCGGCGAGCAGCTTTTCGAGACGCTTGAGCTGGATCTCGACGATCCCCTTCATGTTCCCGCGGCTCAATCGCCGGAAAAGCAGGATTTCATCGAGGCGATTGAGGAACTCGGGCCGGAAATTCGCGCGCACGACCTCCATCACGCCGGCGCGGACCAGATCGATGTCCTCGCCCTCCTTCTGCTGGGCGATCAACTCGCTGCCCAGATTGCTGGTCAGCACGATCAAAGCGTTTTTGAAGTCGACCGTGCGGCCTTGCCCGTCGGTCAGACGGCCGTCGTCGAGCACTTGCAACAAAACGTTGAAGACGTCCGGATGGGCCTTTTCGATCTCGTCGAACAGGATGACCTGGTAGGGCCGCCGGCGCACCGCCTCGGTCAATGCGCCGCCCTCGTCGTAGCCGACATAACCCGGCGGCGCGCCGATCAGGCGCGCGACCGAATGCTTCTCCATGTACTCCGACATGTCGATGCGCAGTAGCGCGCGTTCGTCGTCGAACAGGAAGGACGCCAGCGCCTTGGTGAGCTCGGTTTTGCCGACGCCCGTGGGCCCCAGGAACAGGAACGAGCCGATCGGCCGGTTCGGATCCTGCAGGCCCGCGCGCGCGCGCCGCACCGCCTCGGCGACGGCGCCGACCGCCTCGTCCTGGCCGACGACGCGGGTCTTCAGCGTCGTCTCCATGTTCAGCAGCTTCTCGCGCTCGCCCGACAGCATCTTGTCGACCGGAATGCCCGTCCAGCGCGACACAACCGCGGCGATGTCCGCCTCGGTCACCTCTTCGTTGAGCAGACGGTTGTCTCCGCCCGCGGCCGAAGCGGCCAGGCGCTTTTCGAGCGCCGGGATCGTCGCGTATTTGAGTTCGGAGGCGCGCGTGAGATCGCCCTTGCGCTGGGCCGCGTCGAATTCGGCGCGCGCTTGGTCGAGTTGCTCCTTGAGGCGCTGGCCGCCCTGGATGCTCTCCTTTTCCGACTTCCATTGGCGGGTGAGATCCGCGGATTTGGCTTCGAGCTCGGCCAATTCGCCCTCGAGGTCGGCCAGTCGGTCGCGCGAGGCTTCGTCGGTCTCGCGCTTGAGCGCCTCGCGCTCGATTTTCAGCTGGACGATGCGCCGATCGAGTTCGTCGATCGCCTCGGGCTTGGAATCCACCGCCATGCGCAGGCGCGAAGCGGCCTCGTCGACGAGGTCGATCGCCTTGTCGGGCAGGAAGCGTTCGGTGATATAGCGGTTGGAGAGCGTGGCCGCCGCGACGATCGCCGCGTCCGTGATCCGCACCCCGTGATGGACCTCGTATTTCTCCTTGAGGCCGCGCAGGATCGAAACCGCGTCCTCGACCGACGGCTCGGTCACGAACACAGGCTGGAACCGCCGGGCCAGGGCCGCGTCCTTTTCGATGTGCTTGCGGTATTCGTCGAGCGTGGTCGCGCCGACGCAATGAAGTTCGCCGCGCGCCAAGGCGGGCTTGAGCATGTTCGAGGCGTCCATCGCCCCGTCCGCCTTGCCGGCACCCACGAGGGTGTGCAACTCGTCGATGAACAGCACGACATCGCCTTGCGCGTGCGAGATTTCCTGCAGAACCGCCTTCAGGCGCTCCTCGAACTCGCCGCGATACTTGGCGCCCGCGATCATCGCGCCCAGATCGAGCGACAGAAGACGCTTGTCCTTCAGCGATTCGGGCACGTCGCCGTTGACGATGCGCAAGGCCAAGCCTTCGACGATCGCGGTTTTGCCCACGCCCGGCTCGCCGATCAAGACGGGATTGTTTTTCGTGCGGCGCGACAAAACTTGGATCGTGCGGCGGATTTCCTCGTCCCGCCCGATGACCGGATCGAGCTTGCCCGCGCGCGCGGCCTCGGTCAGGTCGCGGGCGTATTTCTTCAGCGCTTCGTAGGAATCCTCGGCCGTGGCGCTGTCGGCCTTGCGGCCCTTGCGGATCGCCTCGATCGCCTTTTCAAGCGCTTCGGGCTTGGCGCCGGCTTGGGCGAGGATGTCGGCAGCGATGGTCCCCTTGCCCGCCGCCAGGGCGAGCAACAAACGCTCGGCGGTGACGAACGAATCGCCGGCTTTGCGGGCGATTTCCTCGGCCGCGTCGAACAACTTGGCGGTTTCCGGCGCCAGATAGAGCTGACCGGCGCCACTGCCTTCGATGCGCGGTTGCTTGGCCAGCGCCGCCTCGACGGCCGCCTTGGCGCGCGCCGGATCGCCGCCCGCGGATTTGATGAGGCCGGCGGCGAGACCTTCCTCGTCGTCCAGCAGAACCTTGAGCAGATGCTCGGGAACCACGCGTTGATGGCTCGCGCGCTGGGCGAGCGTCTGGGCGTTGAGCAGGAAGCCCTTCGCGCGTTCGGTATACTTGTTCAAGTCCATGATGCGATTGCCCTTCTTCGAAGCGACAAGCCGAGGGGACCCGTCTCGGCGGCGTCCCTACGAAGCATATGGAAAACCGCCCCGGGGGCCGCAAGTCCCGCGACACTTGGCGTGCCCGCGGCCGCCCGATAGGGTGCGGCCATGCAGATCGCCAAGATATACCGCTATCCCGTGAAGGGCCTATCGGCCGAGGAACTGACCCGAGTCGCGCTGACGCCCGGCGAAGGCTTACCGTGCGATCGACGCTACGCCCTCGCCCACGGGTCGACCGCCTTCGATCCGTCGAATCCCGCTTGGATGGCCAAGCATAACTTTCTGATGCTCGCGAAGAACGAGCGTCTGGCGAAGCTCGAGACCAAGTTCGACGACGCCACGACGACGCTGACCGTCGCGCGCGGCGGCAAGCAAGTCGCCAAAGGCGACCTCTCCACACCCACGGGGCGCATGCTGATCGAGCAGTTCTTCGCCGCGTTCCTGTCGGGCGAAACGCGCGGCAACCCAAAACTGGTCGAAGCGCCGGGCCATATGTTCTCGGACACCGCGCGCAAGGTCGTATCGATCATCGGGCTTGCGTCCCTCGCCGACGTCGAGCGCGTCGCGCGCCAGCCCGTCGACCCGATCCGCTTCCGCGCCAATCTCTATTTCGCCGGCGGCAAGCCGTGGCAGGAATTCGACTGGCTGGGCCGCGAATTGACGATCGGCACGGCGCGTTTGCGCGTGCTGGACAAGATCGATCGGTGCGCGGCAACCACGGTCAATCCGAAGACCGCCGAACGCGATCTGCAGATCCCGCGCCTGCTGATGGATGGGTTCCGCCACATCGAATGCGGCGTCTACGCACAAGTGCTCGCCCCCGGCGAAATCGCCGAGGGAGACACACTCGAACCGGTCGGCTGACGCCTAGTTCTGGTCGCCGCCCGGGGCCGCCAGGAACGAGGGCAGCGGGCCGCCCTGCTGGATCGCGCCTTGCGGGGCCGCACCCGCCACATTGGGCATATGCGGCTGCGTGTGGACCACGACGGGGCCGGCCATCGCACCGGGCTGCGGGCCCATACCGGGCGCGTCCATCGGACCGGGCCCCGGCTGGCCTTCGCCTTGCGGGGCGAAGCCGCCTTGCGGCATCTGCCCTTGCTGCTGCGGACCGCCTTGGAAGCCCTGCTGCGGCGGCCGCTGTTGCGGGAACTGCTCTTGGTTCGCGTTGATCATGCGGAAATAGTGTTCCGCGTGCTGATAGTAGTTTTCCGCCGCGACGCGGTCGCCCGAGCCCGACGCATCGCGCGCGAGCGCCAGATACTTTTCGAGGACCTGGAAGGCATTGCCGCGGATCCGGACGTCCGGGCCGCTCGAGTCGAAGGTCTGCGCGCGGAACGGCACGTTCGAGCGTTGTCCGCCGCCACCGCCGCCGCCGCCGCCGCCACCGCCGCGATAATTGTTCGAGTGGTTGCCGCCGCCATGGCCGCCGTGACCGCGATTGCGCTGCCGCTTCATTCGGAACTCCGACCTAAATTGCCTTCGTTGGTTTCGCCCGGCGCGGGGAGCGGACACGCGTTCCGAATGGAACACGGAACCGGGCACCCGGCGACGTCGTCTTAGAACCCTCGGTGAACCGCCTCGGGGGCGGCGCTTTGCGCGTCGCTCCTTGCGAAGCGCGATTTCGGCGGTCCGGCCGTTTCGGGCTTGGACCTTACGGGCCGTTGCCGGCTCGCGTTAATTCACTGCCAACCTAATGCCGCCGGACGGCCAATCCAAGGGCTTTTTTCGTGCGCGATATCAGGTTCTTGGCCACCCCGCGACCACGGCGCGCGGGATTCCGGCCAGATCGCGGCGGACGGTCTCGACCGCGAGTCCGGCGGCCACGCACAGCGCCGCCACGTCGTCCGCCTGTCCTTGGCCGACCTCGAAGACGACGGCGCCGTCCGGCGCGAGGATACGCGGCAGATCGGACAGGATCGCGCGATAGGGATCGAGTCCGTCGGGCCCGCCATCGAGCGCCAGCACGGGCTCGTAGTCGCGCACTTCGCGCGACAGGGCCGGAATGTCGCCGCTGGGGATGTAGGGCGGATTGGCGAGGACAAGATCGACCGGTCCGGCGAGTGCGGTCGTCCAATCCGCGCAAACGAAACGCGCGCGCGCGGCCAGCCGCAACGTGCGGGCGTTGGCGCGCGCGAGCGTCAACGCCTCGGTCGAAGCGTCCACGCCCACGCCCGACGCGTTGGGCCGCTCGGACAGGAACGACAACAGCAAACAGCCGCTGCCGGTTCCCAAATCGGCGACGCGCCACGGCCGGGCGAAATCGGCGAAGCGCGCCAACGCGGCTTCAATCAGCGTTTCGCTGTCCGGGCGGGGAACCAATGTGGCCGCGTTGACGGCGAAATCCAGACTCCAGAATTCCTTCGCGCCGAGCAGATAGGCGACCGGCGCGCCGTCGGCGCGGCGTTCGGCCAACGCGCGCGCGAAGGCCGCCGAGACCGCGTCCAGCGGCGCTTCGGGGCGCGCGATCATCTGTTCGGTCGTGGCGCCCGCCGCGTCGCCGACGATCAAGCGCGCCTCCAGACGCGGGTTTTCGATGCCGGCGGCGGCGAGCGTCGTGCGGATTTCGGCGAGCAAGCCGCCGACGGTGTCGGGCGGCGCGTCGGTCACGGCAAGGCGGCCAGCTTCGCCGCGCGGTCTTCGGAGATGAGCGCGTCGATGAAACGGTCCAGCCCTTCGCCCTCGATGACCTTTTCGATCTCGTAGACCGTCAGTTCGATCCGGTGATCGCTGACGCGACCTTGCGGGAAATTGTAGGTCCGGATGCGTTCGGAGCGGTCGCCGGTGCCGACTTGGCCGCGCCGGTCGGCCGCGCGGTCGGCGGCTTGGCGCTCGCGCTCGGCTTCGTACAGGCGCGCGCGCAGGATCTTCAGCGCCTTGGCCTTGTTCTTGTGCTGCGATTTCTCGTCCTGTTGGGAGACGACGATCCCGGTCGGAATGTGGGTGATGCGCACGGCGCTGTCGGTCGTGTTGACCGATTGGCCGCCGGGCCCCGACGACCGGAACACGTCGATGCGCAGATCCTTCTCGTCGATCCGCACGTCGACCTCCTCGGCCTCCGGCAGCACGGCGACGGTCGCGGTCGAGGTGTGGATGCGGCCCGAGGCTTCGGTCTCCGGCACGCGCTGGACGCGATGCACGCCCGATTCGAATTTCAGCCGCGCGAACACCCCCGCCCCCGAGATGTTCGCGATCGCCTCCTTGTACCCGCCCAACCCGGTCTCGGTCAGTTCCATCGTTTCGAACCGCCAGCCGCGCAAGGCGGCGTAGCGCTGGTACATCCGGAACAGCGCGGCGGCGAACAGCGCCGCCTCCTCCCCGCCCGTACCCGCGCGCACTTCGAGGATGGCGTTCTTCTCGTCGGCCGCGTCCTTGGGCAACAGCATCGCCTGAACGTCGCGTTCGAGTTCGGGCAGCTTGGCCTTGAGGGCGAAATACTCCGCCTCGGCCATCGCCTTCATTTCCGGATCGGCCTCGGCGCGCAAGGCTTCGAGATCGGCGAGTTCGGCTTGCGAGGCGCGCAGCGTCTCGATCGCCGCCACGACCGGTTCGAGATCGGCGAACTCCTTGGAGAGTTTGGCGAAGCTCTTCGGATCGAGATCGGCGGACGCCATCCGCTCGCCCAGTTCGCGGCGGCGATCGATCACTTTTTCGAGTTTTTCGGCGAAGCTCATGTCTCGTCCGTGCGGAACAGGCGCGCGACGAGCTTCTCGGCCGCCGCGCGGGTTTCGGGATCGCCTTGCGCGAGCTCGCGCAACGCCTCGGACGGCGCGTGCAGCAGGCGATGGATCAGCAATTCGGTCGCGCGCGCGGGATCCTGGGTTTCGGCGAGCGCGCGCGCGCGCTCGCTTTCGAAGCGCCGGCGCAAGGCGACGATCGCGGGATCGGCCGCGCGCGCCGCCCCCTGGCGCGCGAAGGCGGCGAGTTCCCCTTCCAGGATCGCCCATGCCTCGGCGAGCGAGGCCTCGCGCTCGGCCCGACCTTTGAGCGCCAAACCCTCAAGATCGTCGATCCCGTAGCGATAGGCACCGTCGAGCGCTTCGACCTCGTGCGCCACGTCGTCGGGCACGGCCATGTCGAGGAACAGGATCGGGCGGCGGCGGCGGCGCTTGAGCGCCGCTTCGGCCTGGGCCGCGACGACGGTGTGCTTGCCCGCGCCCATGGCCGAGAACACGAGATCGGCGCCCGCCAACGCCGCGCTCATGTCGGCCATATCGGCCACGTGCGCGCCAAGTCGGCGTGCGATCTCCTCGGCGCGCGCGCGCGAGGCGGCGGCCACGGCGAGCCGCGCGAGGCCCGCACGGCGGAAATGCTCGACCAGCATTTCGCCCATTTCGCCCGCGCCGATCAGCAGGCCCGCGCATTTCGACAGATCGCCGTGCACGTCGCGGGCGACGGCGGCCGCGGCGGCGGCGAGACTGACCGGGCGCTCGCCGATCGCCGTTTCGCTGCGCACGCGCTTGGCCGCGGCGTAGGCGTGATCGAGCGCGGCGTCGAGTTCGGGACCCGCGAGCCCCATATCGCGTGCGAGGCGATGGGCGGCCTTGATCTGGCCCAGTACTTGCGGCTCGCCCACCACTTGGCTGTCGAGCGAGCAGGCCACGGCGAAAAGATGGCGCAGCGCAGCGCCGTCGCGATGGGCGTAGCAACTCGCGCGCAATTCGGCCGGCGGCAGGCCCGCGCGCGGCGCCAGGGTTTCCAGGATCGCGGCTTCGGCCGCATCGGGATCGTCGGCGGCGAACTGCGCCTCGGTCCGGTCGCAGGTCGACGCCACGAGGATCTGCCGCAACCCCGCGCGCTTGAGCGCTTCGAGCACGCCGCGCATTTCCCCTTCGGGCACGAACAGCGCCTCGCGCAACGCGGCCGATGCGGTTTTGTGATTGGCGCCCACCACGCACAGGCGGGCGCCCGACGGGCGCGCGGCCATCGGACGGCGCTACAGCGCGGAGGAACGGCGGCGGCCGGTCCGGTTCATTCCGCGGCCTTCGGCGCCTGCCGCGCCTGGATCTCGGCCGCCTTCTTCTCGACCATTTCGGCGAGGTACTCGACGATGTCGACGTCCTTGACCTTGTGATCCGGCACGCCGCCCACATAGACCATATGCGTGCCGTTGCCGCCGCCGGTGAAACCGATGTCGGTCTCCCGGGCCTCGCCCGGGCCGTTGACCACGCACCCGATCACCGAAACGGTCATCGGCACGGCGATATGGGCCAGGCGCTCCTCCAGGCGTTCGACGGTCTTGATCACGTCGTATTGCTGGCGCGCGCAGGACGGGCACGAGATCACCGTCACGCCGCGGCGGCGCAGACCGAGCGATTTGAGGATGTCGTAGCCGACCTTCACCTCCTCGACCGGGTCGGCCGAGAGCGAGACGCGGATCGTATCCCCGATCCCCGCCCACAAAAGCGAGCCCAGGCCGATCGAGGATTTGACCGTGCCCATGCGCGTGGCGCCGGCTTCGGTGATGCCGAGATGCAAAGGATAGTCGCACGCCTCGGCGAGCTGCTGATACGCCGCCACGGCCAGGAACACGTCCGACGCCTTGCAGCTGATCTTGAACTCGCGGAAATCCTCGTCCTCGAGATACTTGGCGTGGTTGAGCGCGCTTTCAACCATCGCCTCGGGGCACGGCTCGCCGTATTTCTCGAGCAGATCCTGCTCGAGCGACCCTGCGTTGACGCCGATGCGGATCGAACAGCCGTGATCCTTGGCCGCCTTCACCACCTCGCGCACGCGTTCCTTGGAGCCGATATTGCCCGGATTGATGCGCAAGCACGCCGCGCCGGCCTCGGCCGCCTCGATGGCGCGCTTGTAGTGGAAATGGATGTCCGCGACGATCGGCACGTTGGCGCCCTTCACGATCGCCTTCAATGCGGCCGTGGATTCGACGTCCGGGCAGGACACCCGCACGATGTCCACGCCCGCCTCCTCCGCCCGGCGGATTTGCGCGAGCGTCGCCGCGACGTCCGACGTCGGGGTATTGGTCATCGTCTGGACGGTGATCGGCGCGTCGCCGCCGACCGGAACCTTGCCGACCATGATCTGGCGGCACTTGCGACGCAGAATTTGGCGATAGGGACGGACGGTCATCGGCGGGCCGTTGGTGAACGAGGACGCGCGGGCGGCGCCGGGCGCCGCCGTTCCATCCCGTTATAGCCGAAAGCGTCTAGCCCTGCGAGCCGGGCGCGCGCGCGGCGGCGGGCGGCGGCGCGTCGATCCGCGCCGCACCCGCGGCGAGCCGCTCGGGATCGAGGACGATGGCCCGTTCGACCATGCCCGGCCGGCCGATCGCCGGGGCGGCCGAGCCGTCCACCCGGACATCGAGCGCCCCGGCATTGCCGGTGGATAGAACGAGCCCGGGCCGGTTGGGCACGTTGTAGCTCTCGCCCGCGCGCAAAATGCGCGAGAAGACGATGGCGCCCGACGCGTCGCGGACTTGCGTCCAGCTGTCGCCGGTGGCGCGGATGACGATGCGTCCTTCGCTGGCCTCGCCGAAGACGCGCGGCGCCGAGGGATCGGCGGACGGCGTCGGAGCGGCGACGACAACGGGGGCTGCCGGCGGCGGCACGATGGCAGGGGCCGGTACCGGCGCGGCCGGTTGCGGCACGGCGGCCATCTGCGGCGCGGCCGGCGGCGCCATTTGGGCGACGGGCGCCGGTGCCGACGACGGCGCAGGCGCGGACACTGCTTGGGGCGCGGGCGCGGTCGGCTGGGGCGTCGAAGGCCGGGCTTGCGCTTCGGAAGCGGAAGGGGGCGGTACGCGCGCGGCCAGCGTTTCCGGCACCGCCGTCACACGCGGCACGGGCGCACGATCGGCGGCCGTCACGTAATACCAAGTCCCGTAAGCGCCGACCGCCAAAAGCAGCGACAGCGCCACCAAGACGCGGCCGGGCAGACGGGATTCGTTGATCGGCGTGGGGAAGGTGAGTTCCACGGGCGTGTCGATGCCGGCGGCTTCCTCCTTGAAGCGACGGCTCAACTCCGCGGCATCGAGATCGAGCAACTCGGCGTAGCTGCGCACGAAGCCGGGCGCGTAGGCGCCGCGCGGCAATTCGCTGAAATCGCCGGATTCGATGGCTTCGAGTTGGACGCGGCGGATTTTCAGATGCTCTGCGACATCGCCGACCGACCAGCCGCGACGTTCGCGTTCCGCGCGCAGAATTTCGCCGACACGCGCGCGCAACGGGGTTTCGGCCGTGCCGGACCCCGCTTCTCGCCCGATTTCCGGTTGGATCGCCGCCATGCCAACCTCTTTCAAACCCAGGAAATTCCTGGGAAAAAAGCCCCGCTGTCGGGGTTTTCCACATGCTGTCGCTTTTTACCGCAATGTGGTTTTAGCAAATCGCAACGAAGCCGCCAACCCTTTGTCGCGCCGCAAAAACTTCGGCCCCACCGGGAAAGTTTACACCGGTATGTTGTGATCGCGTGCGAAGTCCGCGAGCTTTTTCCGCACCGAGCGGTCGGCGAGGCGGCACAGTTCCTCCAAGTATTTCGCCAACGGCGGCAGGTCGAGCGCGCGCACCATCGCCTTGATCGGACCGATCGCCGGGAACGGCATCGACAAGCGCCGATAGCCGATCCCGAGCAGCGCCATCGCTTCGAGCGGATGGGCGGCCATGTCGCCGCACAGCGTCAACGGAATTTCCGCGCCGTCGCACTCGCGCGCGATCGCGCGCAGAAAACCCAGCATGCCCGGCGACAGCGGATCGTAGCGTTCGGACACGTCCGGATTGCCGCGGTCGGCGGCGAACATGAACTGCATGAGATCGTTCGAACCGACCGAAACGAAATCGACGCGCTTGGCGAGCTGCGGCAATTGCCAATAGAGCGCCGGCACCTCCAGCATCACACCGACGCGGATGGGGTCGGGCAGGACGCGGCCGCGCTTGGCTTCGCGGGCGATTTCGATGTCGAGCAGATCGCGCGCGGCGTCGAATTCGGCGACCTCGGCCACCATCGGAAACATGATGTCGAGGCGCCGGCCGCCGGCCGCGCGCAGAAGCCCGCGGACCTGTTCGCGCAGGATCGCGGGCCGGTCGAGCGTGAGGCGGATCGCGCGCACGCCCATCGCAGGGTTTTCCTGCGGCGCCGCGTCGAGATAGGGCAGCAACTTGTCCCCGCCGATGTCGAGCGTGCGGAAGACGACCGGCTTGCCGTCGGCGCGGTCGAGGATGCGCCGGTAGAGATCGGTCTGCTCGACGACGTCGGGCATCGTCGAGCGGATCATGAACGGGATTTCGGTGCGGTAGAGTCCGATCCCGTCGGCGCCGCTTTCGGCAAGATGCTCGAGATCGATGACGAGGCCCGCGTTCATGTTCAGCGAAACCGGCGTGCCGTCGCGCGTGACGGCCGGCAGGTCCTTGAGCGCGGCGTAGCCCGCGCGGCGTTCGGCGCGCGCGCGCAAGGCGGCCGCGAAGGTGTCGCGCACGTCCTCGCGCGGCCGCAGGATGATCTGGCCGCCGACGGCGTCGACGATGGCGGGGTCGCCCGCTTCCACGCGCGCGAGCAGCCCTTGCGCGTGACCGACCATCGGCAGATCGAGCGCGTGGGCGATGATCGCCACGTGCGCGGTGGTCGAACCTTCCTCGAGCGCCACGCCCTTGAGCTTGCGCCGGTCGTACTCGAGCAGCTCCGCGGGGCCCAGATTGCGCGCGACGAGGATCATGTCGTCGGGCAGGTCGGTGCGCGCGGCGGCGGTCTTGTCGCCGGTCAAATGGCGCACGAGCCGGTTGGCGAGATCGTCGAAATCCGCGACGCGCTCGCGGATATAGGGGTCGGACACTTGCGCGAGGCGCGCGCGGTTGTCCTCCTGCACCTTCTGCACGGCCGCCTCGGCCGTCAGGCCCGTATCGATCGCGTCGGCGATGCGCTGCAACCAGCCGCGGTCCTCGGCGAACATCCGGTAGGTTTCGAGGATCTCCCAGCGCTCGTCGCCCGCCGCGAGTCCGGAATCGGCGAAAATGCGTTCGATGTCGCTGCGCATGCCTTGCGCCGCCTCGCGCAGGCGTTTCTTCTCCGCCGCCGGATCGTCGGCGACCATGCGCAGGATCGAAACGCGCGGCTGGTGCAGAACGATCGTGCCGATGGCGATGCCTTCGTTGAGGCGCTGGGCGTCGATGCGTTCGGAGGCGACGAGCCCCGCGTCCTCGGTGCGCAGCATCTCGTCCGGCGAAACGAGTTCGCCCGACGCCACCAGCTCGGCGAGCACCATCGCGACGGTCTGGAGGGCTTCGACCTCCTCCTCCGCGTAGTCGCGGAACGTGCGGTTTTGGATGGCGAGCACGCCCATCGCCCGGCCGCCGCGCAAGATCGGCACGCCGAGCATCGAATGGAAGATTTCTTCGCCCGTTTCGGGGCGGTAGGCGAAGTTCGGATGCGACTGCGCGTCGGCCAGCGCCAGCGTGCGCGCGGTCTGCGCGATTTCGCCGACAAGACCTTCGCCCACACGCAGGCGCGTTTTGTGGACGGCATCCGGATTGAGGCCTTCGGTCGCGAACAGCTCGAGCACTTGACCCGCGCGCATCACGTAGACCGAGCAAACCTCGGCGATGAGGTCGTCGGCGATGATTTTGACGATGCGGTCGAGGCGCTGCTGGGCGGTGCCGGCCGCCGCCATCATGTCGCGCAGACGCTTGAGCAGGCGGCGCGTCGCACCGGGCCCGAGCGTCGCCTGCATTACGCGGCCCCAGCTTCGGCTTCGGCTCCGGCCGCGTCGCGCGCGCGCGCGGCAAGGGCCGCCAGCGCCTGGCCGACAAGCTCGGCGAGGATCGCCGCCGTCGGCTGGGCTTGCGTGACGAGCCCGACCGACTGGCCCGCCATCAGCGAACCGTTTTCGATGTCCCCGTCGACCGCAGCCCGGCGCAAGGCGCCCGCCCAGAAATGCTCGATCTCGAGCTGGGCCGCCTTCATGTCGAGCTCGCCGCGATCGACCTTGTCGATCACGCTGCGCTGCGTCGCCATGAAAGCGGCGGTCGCTTTGTTGGCGAGCGCACGCACCGGGATCACGGGGAAGCGCGGATCGAGCTGCACCGAGGGTACTGCGTCGCGCGCCGAGGCGCGGATGAAGGCCTTTTTGAAGTCGGGGTGTGCGACGCACTCGTCGGCGCATACAAACCGCGTGCCGAGCTGCACGCCGGCAGCGCCCATTTCGAGGAACGACAAAATCGCTTCGCCGCGCCCAATGCCGCCGGCGACGAACACCGGCACGTCGCGGATGGCGGGCAGAATCTCCTGCGCAAGCACGGCCGTCGAGACGGCACCAATATGCCCGCCTGCTTCCATGCCTTCGATCACGAGCGCGTCGATGCCCGAGCGCACGAGCTTTTTGCCGATGACCAACGCAGGCGCAAAGCCGATGATCTTCGCACCGCCGTCCTTGAGGATCTTGACGGTGTCGGCCGGCGGCATGCCGCCCGCAAGCACCACATGCCCGACCTTGGC
>JADCGK010000235.1 GCA_020249045.1 Azospirillum sp.
CTCGGCCTCGCCCGTGCCCATCATCGCCTTGCCCATCTCGCCCATGCCCGAGCGGATGTCGGCGAAGTCGAGGTTGATGAGGCCGGGCATGACCATCAGGTCGGTCACGCCGCGCACGCCGGAATAGAGCACGTCGTCGGCCATCTTGAAGGCGTCGGCGAAGGTCGTGCGCTCGTTGGCCACCCGGAACAGGTTCTGGTTCGGGATGATGATCAGCGTGTCGACCGTCTGCTGCAGTTCCTCGATGCCGCTTTCCGCGAGCTTCATGCGGTGCTGGCCCTCGAAGTGGAACGGCTTGGTGATGACGCCGACCGTCAGCATGCCCTGCTCGCGGCAGGCGCGCGCGATGACGGGGGCGGCGCCGGTACCCGTGCCGCCGCCCATGCCGGCGGCCACGAACACCATGTGCGAGCCCGCCACGTGTTCGAGCAACTCGGCCATGCTCTCCTCGGCGGCCACGCGGCCCACGTCGGGGCGCGAGCCCGCGCCGAGGCCTTGCGTCACGCCCGCGCCGAGCTGCAGCCGGCGCTCGGCCAGCGACTGGCCCAGCGCCTGCGCGTCGGTGTTGGCGACGACGAACTCCACGCCTTCGAGCTTGGCGCGGATCATGTTGTTGACGGCGTTGCCGCCGGCGCCGCCCACACCGATCACGGTGATGCGCGGCTTGAGTTCGATGGGCTGGGCGGAAGCGAGGGTGATGGGCATGGCGATTCTCCGATCTCCTTGTTTAATGCGATTCGCGCGCGTCGTGGATCCGATCCGCAACCGGCGCGCGCGGGTTGGGTGGACGGGCGGTGGAACTGTTCAGCGGCACGAGGGCGCCCTCCGTCATAGGTTTTCCCTCAGCCACATGCCGAAGCGGCCGAACATGCCCTGCGCTTGCGGGGCGGTGGTTTCGGGCCGCAAGGATTCGACGCCGTTGCGGTGCGCGTGGAACACGAGGCCCGCGCAGGCCGCGAAGGCGGGGCCGCCGGTCTGATCGGCGAGCCCGAGAAGGCCCGTGGGCTTGCCCATGCGGACCTGTTTGTCGAGGATCATGGCGGCGAGTTCGCGCACGCCCTGCAGTTGCGACGCCCCGCCGGTCAGAACGACGCGGCGGCCGGCGATCTTGTCGAAGCCCGAGGCTTCGAGGCGCGAGCGCACGAGTTCGAACGTCTCCTCGATGCGCGGGGCGACGATGCCCGTCAGAATCGACTTGGGCACGTGGTTGGCTTGGGTCTGTTCCTCCTCGCCCACCAACGGCACGTCGACGAGTTCGCGTTCGTCGCTGGCCGACCCGATGCAGCTGCCGTGCAGCGTCTTGATCCGTTCGGCGTGGGCGAGCGGCGTGGAAAGCCCGCGCGCGATGTCGTTGGTGACGTGCGCGCCGCCCACCCCGATCTGGTCCACGAACACGCAATGCCCGTCGAAGAACACCGCGAAGGACGTCGTGCCCCCGCCCATGTCGATGACGCACGCCCCGAGGTCCATCTCGTCCTCGACCAGGCAGGCGAGGCCCGAGGCGTAGGCCGGCACGACCGGCTCCTCGAGTTCCAGATGGCAGCGCGCAACGGCCGTTTCCAGGTTGCGGATCGCCCCGTTGGCCGCGCTGACCATGTGCATGTTCACGCCCAGGCGTTCGCCGCACATGCCGCGCGGATCGCGGATGCCGCGGCTGCCGTCGATCGTGAAGCCGACCGGAATTTGATGGACCACCCGTCGGTCGGCGGTCGCTTGGGTCTGGCGGGCCTGTTCGATCGCGCGGCGCAGATCCGAATCGCCGATCTCGTGTCCGTTCAGCGCCACCTCGACGCCGTAGGTGCGCGACAGCGGCGCGCCGCCCACCAGATTGACGACGACGGATTTCAGCGTTTCGCCGGCCATCGTTTCGGCCGCCGACACCGCGGACAGGATGGAATGTTCGGCCTCGTCCAGATCCACGATCGTGCCCCCGCGCACGCCGCGGCTGATCTGGTGGCCGATCCCCGTGACGCGCAGTTGGCCGTCGGCCTCGGCCTTGGCGACGAAGCAGGCGACCTTGGTCGAACCGAGGTCGAGGGCGGCGATCGTTCCGTTGCGGCGGGCGCGTTTCTTCTTCGACATGGCGGTTCCTAGGTCGGGCGGTTCGCGCGGCGCTGTTGGGAGTTGGCGGGCGGGGTCGCGGGGCTTGCGTCCCGCGCGCGGAGGATCAGGCGGTCGGGCAGGCGCAGATCGACCGAGACGAGGTCGCGTTCGACCAGACCGTTTTCGCGCGCGAGCTGGGCGAGGCGTTCGTAGGCGGCACCGGCGTTCGTCTCGGGCAGGTTGACGATCACGCCGTTGTCGAGATTGAGGTTCCAGCGCCGGCCGCCGACGCGCACCGCCGCCGACACGCGCGCGCGCATCGCCGGTTCGGTGTCCAGCAAGGCGACCAGCGCGGCCGCGTGCTGGGGCGCATCGTCGCCCACGACGACCGGCAACCGCGCGAAGGCGGCCGGATCGACGCCCGCGATCTCGCGCCCTTCCGCGTCGATCACGTTGAAGCGGCCGCGCGATTGCCACAGGGCGAGGGGCACCCGCTCCTCGAGGCGAACGTGGATCGTGTCGGGCAAGCGCCGCTCGACCGCGGCGCGGCGCACCCAGGGCAGCGTTTCGAGTTCGGCCTTCGCCGCGTGCGGATCGAAGGCCAGGATGGGGCCGCCGCGCCGCGCGTCGAGCACGGCCAACACGTCGCGCGCGGACGTCCGCTCGCGGCCCTCGACGACGACTTCCCCGATCGCGAGGCCGGCGCGCGCGCTGGCGTTCAACGCGCCCGCGCGCAGGTCGTCGGCGAAATCCTCGACCCGGTCGATCGCACCCGCCTTCCACAAATAGGCGCCGCCCGCTCCGAACGCGACGAGCACGGCCAGCGCCGCGCCCGCCTTCAGCGCGCGACCCGACGGGCGCCAGCCCAGCACGCGGCGCCAGCCGACGCGGCGCGCGGGTTTGCGGGATTTTCCCTTGCGGCCGAACATCAGACGGGCCTCCCGGCTTTGGGGCCGTCATGCACGGCGTTTTCCACCAGCCAGGCGCACAGATCGCCGAACGCGATGCCCGCCGCGGCCGCGATCTCGGGGACCAAGGACAACGGCGTCATGCCCGGCTGGGTGTTGACTTCGAGCAGCACGATCCGCCCGGGCTCGCCGCGCGTGTCGTCGTAGCGCAGATCCGCGCGCGACACGCCCCGGCAGCCGAGCGCGCGATGCGCTTCGAGCGCCACGCGCATGGCTTCGTCGTAGGCGGTTTTGTGCACCGGGGCGGGGCACAGATGGATCGCCTTGCCGTCGGTGTACTTGGCTTCGTAGTCGTAGAAGCCGTTGTTCGGCCGGATTTCGAGCACGCCCAGCGCGCGCGCGGCGCCGTTGAAGCCCATGACCGCGACCGTCAATTCCCGGCCCGGGACGTAGGCTTCGACAAGCACTTCCTCGCCGAATGGCCAGGGCGATTTGGCGAGCGCGTCGAGATCGGCTTGTTCGAGCACGATCTTGACGCCGACCGACGAGCCCTCGTTGGACGGCTTCATGACGAAGGGAATGGGCATCGCGCGGCCGGCCAGCACGTCCGCGCGCTTGAACACGCCGCCTTCGGCCACCGGCAGTTTGCGGCCGGCGAACACGTCGCGCGCGACGGGCTTGTCCATCGCGAGGGCGGAGGCGAGCAGGCCCGAATGCGTGTAGGGCACGCGCGCGAGGTCGAGCGCGCCTTGGATCGTGCCGTCCTCGGCCCAGCGGCCGTGCAGCGCGTTGAACACGACGTCGGGCTTGGCGGCCAGGGCTTGCGTCAAGCCCTCGAGCGAGACGAGATCGTGTTCGGTCACGTCGTAGCCCTTGGCGCGCAGCGCCTTGGCGCATTCGCGGCCCGACACGAGGCTGACCTCGCGTTCGCTCGACAAACCGCCCTTCAACAGCAGGACCTTCTTCATCGCGCGTCTCCCGCGCGCACGCCGACGCGCTTGATTTCCCATTCCAGCGTCACGCCGAACTTCGCGAATACGCGCGCGCGCACGTCCTCGCCGAGATCCTCGAGATCCGCCGCCGTGGCCGTGCCTGCGTTGATCAGGAAGTTGCAGTGCTTCTCGCTGACCGCGGCGCCGCCCCGGGTCAGACCCCGGCAACCGGCCGCGTCGATCAATTCCCAGGCCTTGGCGCCCGGCGGATTGGCGAACGTCGATCCGCCCGTGCGGCTACGCACCGGCTGGGCAGCCTCGCGCTTGGCTTGGATGTCCGCCATCCGGGCGGCGATGGCCGCCGGGTCGGCGGGCGCGGTCTTGAGTTCGGCGCCGAGGAAGATCCAATCGGCGGGCATGCAGCTCGACCGGTATTCGAAGCACAACGCCCCGTTGGTCGCGTAATGGAGTTCGCCTTTCGCGTCGACCGCTTCGGCGGCGAGCACGACATCCTTCATTTCCGCGCCGTAGGCGCCCGCGTTCATCCGCAAGGCCCCGCCCAGCGTGCCCGGCACGCCGACGAGGAATTCGAGGCCGCCGAGCCCCCAATCGCGCGCGGCGGCCGCGACGTTGGCGTCGAGCGCCGCCGCACCCGCCTTGACGATGGCGCCGTCGCGCACGACGTCGGCGAAACCCTTGCCCAAGCGGATCGTCACGCCCGGGATGCCGCCGTCGCGCACCAGCAGATTCGATCCCACGCCCAGCACCGTCACCGGCACGTCGGCGGGCTTGGCGGCCAAGAACGCGGCCAGATCCGCACGGTCGGCCGGGCGGAACAGCACCTCCGCCGGGCCGCCGACGCGGAACCACGTCGTCGCGGCGAGACTGGCGTTCTCGCGCAGCGCGCCGCGCACCGGCGGCAGACGCTCGATCAATCGCGGATGCTTCGGGGCGGCCATCATGCCTTTCCTCCGAGCGCTTCGAGTTCGCCTGGCAGCGCGTAGGCCCATTGGGTGATGGTGCCCGCGCCCAGGCACACGACCATGTCGCCGGGCTTGGCGATCTCGCGCACGGTGCGCGCCAGCGCCTGCGGGCTTTCCAGCGCCACGGCCTTGCGGTGGCCGTGGCCGCGCAAGCCTTCGACCAGCGAGTCCTTCGAAACGCCCTCGATCGGCGCCTCGCCCGCGGCGTAAACGTCCGCGACGATCACCGCGTCGGCGTCGTTGAAGCAGGTGCAGAATTCCTCGAAAAGGTTGGCAAGGCGCGTGTAGCGGTGCGGCTGCACGACCGCGATCACGCCCGCGGTCGTGGCCGAGCGCGCGGCCTTCAGGACGGCGGCGATTTCGACCGGGTGGTGGCCGTAATCGTCGATCACCGTGACGCCGGCGCCCATGCCGGTGTTCGTGAAGCGGCGCTTCACGCCCTTGATGCCCGCCAGCGCCTTGCGGATCGTCGTTTCGTCGATGCCCATTTCGATCGCCACGGCGACGGCGGCGAGCGAGTTCTCGACGTTGTGCTTGCCGACCAGCGGCAGATGCATGTTGCGCAACACCCGTTCGGGCCCCGCGCGGCCCGAGAGCACGACGTCGAAGTGCCCGCCCGAGGCGTCGAGCCGCACGTTGGTGCCGCGGACGTCCGCCTGCGGGGAGAAGCCGTAGGCGAGGATCTTGCGGTCTTGCGTGGCCGCGATCAGCGCCTGGACCTCCGGATGGTCGACGCACATCGCCGCGAACCCGTAGAAGGGCAGGTTCGAAACGAAGGTCTGGTAGCCCCTTTTCGCGTTCTCGAAATTGCCCCAGTAATCGAGATGTTCGGGATCGATGTTGGTCACGACCGCGATCGTCGCGGGCAGTTTGACGAAGGTGCCGTCGCTTTCGTCGGCTTCGACGACCATCCAGTCGCCCGCGCCCAGGCGCGCGTTGGTGCCGTAGGCGTTCAGGATGCCGCCGTTGATGATCGTCGGATCCATGGCCGCGGCTTCGAGCATCGCGGCGACCAGACCCGTGGTCGTGGTCTTGCCGTGCGTGCCGGCGATGGCGATGGCCCATTTCAGACGCATCAACTCGGCCAGCATTTCCGCCCGGCGCACGACCGGCACCAGCCGTTCGCGCGCGGCGCGCACTTCCGGATTGTCGGATTTGACGGCCGTGGAGACGACGACCACTTCCGAAGCGCCGAGATTCTCGGCCTTGTGGCCGACATGCACGGCGATGCCGAGCGCGCGCAAGCGCTGGACGTTGGCGCCGTCCGACTGATCCGATCCCTGAACCTTGTAGCCGAGATTGTGCAGAATCTCGGCGATGCCCGACATGCCGATCCCGCCGATGCCGACGAAATGGATCAGCCCGATGTCGAGCGGCAGCGCCCTCATGCGGCTCTCCGTTGCGCGAGTTTTTCGACCAGATCGGCCAGACGTTCGGCCGCGTCGGGTTTGCCGAAACCCCAGGCCGCCTGCGCCATGCGCGCGAGCGGGGCGGGGTCGGCGAGCAAAGCTTCGAGCCGCGCGGCGAGCCACGCCGGCGTGAACTCGGCGTCCGCCACGGTCCACGCGCCGCCGGCTTGCGCCAGCGCTTCGGCGTTTGCGGATTGGTGGTCGTCGGTGGCGTGCGGATAGGGCACGAGGATCGCGGGCCGTCCGATGCAGGCGAGTTCGGCCACGGTCGAAGCGCCC
>JADCGK010000236.1 GCA_020249045.1 Azospirillum sp.
CGGCCTTGTCGGCAGGACCGAAATCGACACCTTGGGTCTGCGCGCCGTCGCGCAACGTCGAATCGTAAAGGTAAACCCGTTCGGCCATATCAGCTTGCCCGCTTCCAAGTGGTACCCTTTGGCCCGTCTTCGAGGATGACGCCCTTGGCCTTCAAATCGTCGCGGATGCGATCCGCCTCGGCGAAATTCCGGGCCTTGCGCGCCGCGAGTCGGGCTTGGATCGCCGCTTCGATCTCAGATTCCGCTATGCCGCCAGTACTGTGGCTTACAGACTTGAACCACGATTCCGAGGTTTCATTAAGCACGCCGAGCAATCTCGCGTTGAGTAACAATCTGTATTTGAGATTTCCTCTGGAGAATTTTGCCGCTTGTCCAGACGGGGTAAAGACGTGCGGTGTCGGGTTCAACACATAGTCAGCAATCGCATGCATCACGGCGATTGCCATTGGTGTGTTCAAGTCATCCGAGAGCGCCTCTAGGACACCACCTTGCTCGGGCGGCAACGGGTTCTCGCAAGGATCCTCAACAGCGTCTTCAACCGAAGCAAGCGCGCGATACCAACGATCGAGATCGCCCTTCGCCTGCCTGAGGCCGTCGTCCGTGAAGTCGAGCGGCGCGCGATAATGCGTCTTCAGCAGCAAAAGGCGGATCGCTTCGCCGCGCTCCCCGCGATTCAACAAATCGCGCACGGTGTAGAAATTGCCGAGGCTCTTCGACATCTTCTCGCCGTTCACGATCACGAAGCCGTTGTGCATCCAGTATTTGACGAACTGCACGCCGCCATGCGCGCAGACCGACTGCGCGATCTCGTTTTCGTGGTGCGGGAAGATCAGATCCTGCCCGCCGCCGTGGATGTCGAATGTCGGGCCGAACAGGGCTTCGGACATGGCCGAGCATTCGATGTGCCATCCGGGCCGGCCCCTGCCCCACGGGCTGTCCCAGCCCGGCTGATCGGGCGTGGAGGGCTTCCACAACACGAAATCGGCGGGATCGCGCTTGAAGGGTGCCACCTCGACGCGCGCGCCGGCGATCTGATCGTCGCGCGTGCGGCCGGAAAGCTTGCCGTAATCGGCGTAGCTTGGCACATGGAACAGCACATGGCCTTCGGCCGCGTAAGCATGGCCCGCGGCGACCAACTTGCCGATCATCGCGACCATTTCGGGCACGGTTCGCGTGCAGCGCGGTTCGTGATCGGGCCGCCCGGCGCCCAAGGCCGCCATATCCGCATGATAGGCGCGCGTCGTCTCCTCGGTGATCGCATCGATGGTCCGGCCCGCTTCGGCGGCGCGGGCGATGATCTTGTCGTCAATGTCGGTGATGTTGCGCGCGTACTCGACCCGCGGGAAAAGGCGCTTCAAAACGCGATGGAGCGTATCGAACACGACGACGGGGCGCGCGTTGCCGATATGCGCGAAGTCGTAAACCGTGGGTCCGCACACGTACATGCGCACGCGCGCCGGATCGAGGGGAACGAATTCCTCCTTCCGGCGCGTCAGCGTGTTGTGGACGTGAAGCGTCACGCGGACTTTCCTTCGAGGCGCGCGAGGGCCCGCGCGCGGCCCAGCATCGGTAGCAAGCTCTTGAGTTCGGGTCCATGTTCGCGCGCGGTCAACGCCAGGCGCAACGGCATGAAAAGATCCTTGCCCTTCCGGCCGGTCGCGCCGGCGAGCGCCTTCGTCCAGGCGCCCCAAGTGTTCGCATCCCACGGTTCGGCCGGCAGTAATTCCGCCGCCTTGGCCATGAAGTCCCGATCGCCGAGCACGGGAGCGACCGGAAGATGGGTCAGCGCCCACCAATCCGCGGCGTCGGGCACCTTCACGAGGTTCGGCCGCACGCCGAGCCAGAAGGCTTCGTCGGCCCCCTCGGGCAAACGCGCCTTGACGGCCGCATGGTCCAGTTTGTGGACGATCTTGGCGTTCAGGCGCAGCAGATCCTCGGGATCGAGCTTGGGCGAGGCGCGGCTGAACTTCGCGAAGTCGAAATCGGGCACCAAATCGTCGAGCGAGGCGAACGGCTCCACCGGATCGGAGGTGCCGAGCCGCGCCAAGAGCGACGCGATGGCCGCAGGCTCCAACCCGTCGTCGCGCAGATTGGCGACCGACATGCCGCCTTCGCGTTTGGACAGGTTATGGCCGCCGATGTCGCCGATGAGCGTGAAGTGCGCGAAGGTCAGGCTCGCCGGATCGCGGCCCAGCGCCTCGAAAATCTGCAGCTGCACCGAGGTATTGGTGACATGGTCCTCGCCGCGCACGACATGCGTGACGCCGAGTTCGACGTCGTCGACGACCGAGGCGAGGGTGTAGGTGGGCGATCCGTCCTCGCGGATCAGGACGGGATCGGAGATACGCGATCCGTGATAGGCGCATGCTCCCCGGATCAGATCGTCCCAGCGCGTCTCCTTCGCTTCGAGCAGAAAGCGCCAATGCGGCTTGCGGCCTTCGGCCAGATAGGCCTGCTTTTGCGCGTCGGTCAGCTTCAGCGCGGCGCGGTCGTAGACCTGCACCCCGCCCTCGGAAACCTGCGAGAAACGCTTGAGCTTCAACTCCTCCGGCGTCTCGAAGCAGGCGTAAAGCCGACCCATCGCCTTCAGCTTTTCGGCCGCGGCCGCATAGCGGTCCAGCCGGTCCGATTGCCGGGCGAATTCGTCCCAACGCAAACCGAGCCATTCGAGATCGGCGACGATCCCGTCGGCGTAGGCTTGGGTCGAGCGCTCCAAATCCGTGTCGTCGAGACGCAGCAGGAACTTGCCGCCCGTCTTGCGCGCGAACAGCCAGTTCAGCAGCGCCGCGCGGACGTTGCCCAGATGCAGCCGCCCGGTCGGCGACGGCGCGAAACGAACGCGCGTGACCATACTCAACCTCGAAAACCGTTCACGATGGGATACCGCCGCTCGCGCCCGAACGCGCGGCGGGTGATCTTGACGCCCGGCGGCGCTTGCCGGCGCTTGTATTCGGCGAGGTCGAGCATGCGCCACACACGGCGCACCTCGTCCTCCGCGTAACCGGCGGCGACGATCTCGGCGACGGTCTTCTCCCCTTCGACCAGCGCGCGCAGGATCGCATCGAGCCGCGCATAAGGCCCCAGCGAGGCTTCGTCGGTCTGGCCTTCGCGCAACTCGGCCGTCGGCGGCTTGACGATCACGCGTTCGGGCATGACCGGACCGCGCGGCCCCAGCGCGCCTTCGGGCCGGTTGGCGTTGCGCCAACGGGACAGCTCGAACACCGTCGTCTTGTAGACGTCCTTCAGCACGGCGAAGCCGCCGCACATGTCGCCGTAAAGCGTCGCGTAGCCCGCCGACATCTCGCTTTTGTTGCCGGTCGAGACAACCATGTGGCCGAATTTGTTCGACAACGCCATCAGCGTCAGACCGCGCGCGCGGGACTGGATGTTCTCCTCGGCGATGCCCGAATTCGTGCCGGCGAAAGCACCGGCCAGCATGGCGCCGAAGGCGTCCACGGCCGGTTCGATGGAAATCGTCTCGTAGGCGATCCCCAGCAGCTTCGCGCAGGCGGCCGCGTCCTCCAGGCTTTCCCGGCTGGTGTAGCGCGAGGGCATCATCACCGCGCGCACTTTGTCGGGCCCCAGCGCATCCGCGGCGATCGCCGCCGTCAGGGCGGAATCGATGCCGCCGGACAGGCCCAGGATCGTCCCGGGAAACCGGTTCTTCGCCACGTAGTCGCGCAAACCGAGGACGAGGGCCGCGTAGATGGCCCCCGACGCATCGGGCGTGGGCGCACGCGGACCATCGACGCAAGCCCAGCCCTTCTCGCCCTTCTCCCACCGCGTCAACGCGACGTGCTCGGCGAAGGCCGAACACTGCGCGGCGCGATCGCGATCGGCGTTGAGGACGAAAGAGGCGCCGTCGAACACGAGTTCGTCCTGACCGCCCACTTGGTTGACGTAGATCAGCGGCAAACCCGTTTCGGCCACGCGCCGTCCGGCCAGCGCGATGCGCTCGTCCAGCTTGTCGGTTTCGAACGGGCTGCCGTTGGGCACGACCAGCAACTCGGCGCCGCTCTCGACCAGACATTCGGCCGAGTCCGGGAACCACATGTCCTCGCAGATCATCAATCCCAGACGCACGCCCCGGAACACGACGGGCCCCGGCAAAGGCCCGGACGCGAAAACGCGTTTTTCGTCGAACACGCCGTAATTGGGCAGTTCGTGCTTGTGGCGGATCGCGGCGATCTTGCCCGCGTCGAGCAGCAAGGCGCTGTTGTGCAGCTTGGCGTTCTCGACCCACGGCGCGCCGACGATCATGCCCGGCCCGCCGTCGGCGGTGTCTCCGGCCAAAGCTTCCACGGCCTTGCGGCATGCGTCCTGGAAGGCGGGCTTCAGCACCAGATCCTCGGGCGGATAGCCCGCGACGACGAGTTCCGAAAACACGACCAGATCGGCGCCCAGGGCCGCGGCTTCGGCGCGCGCGGCGCGGATCCGCGCGAGATTGCCCGCGACGTCGCCGACCTTCGGATCGGTCTGCGCCAGGGCGATCGCGAGTCGGGCGGTCACTTTTCCTCGGCCGCGTGCTTGGCGCCGACCATCCTGTCGAGATAGGCGAGCATCAACGCCGAAACGATGAAGGCCATGTGGATCACCACGAGCATCACGAGCTTTTCGGTCGGGATGTCGCCCGCGTCGAGGAACGCCTTCAGCAGATGGATCGAGGAGATCGCGACGATCGAGGAGGCGAGCTTGATCTTCAGCGAGCCTGCGTCGAGCTTGCCGAACCACGACAGCCGGTCCTTGACGCCGTCGAGGTCGAGCCGGCTGACGAAATTCTCGTAGCCGGAGATCACGACCATGACGATGAGGTTGGCGACCATCACCATGTCGACGAGGCCGAGAACCGCCAACACCATCCGGGACTCGTTCATGCCCCAAAGATCGGTCGAAAGGTGGAGCAGCTCCTGGAAGAACTTGCCGACAAGCAGCGCCATGACCAGGATCAGGCCGATATAGAGCGGCGCCTGAAGCCAGCGGCTGGCGAAGATCAGCCTTTCGACGAAACGTTCGAGCGGGCGCATGTGTCGTCCCTATTTTCGCAAAAGGAATTCGCGGCCGACCTTGACCGACGGCACGCCGTCGTATTCGACGATGTCGGAGGTCGCATAGGTCTCCGTCCATATCTCGGGCAGGTAGGACCCCGTGCCGACCACGTCGATCGGCGCGTTGGCGACCGCCATGGTCTTGCACTTGGCCGGCGTGAACCCGGACGACGCGACGATCCGCGCGTTCGGAAAGCCGGCCTGGTCCAACCGCTCGCGCATATGCCAGATCGCCGCGGCCGACACGCCGGTGCCGGTCAGATGCCGCAATTCGGTTTCGGTGCGGTAGCCGCGCAGCGAGGTCGGCGCGTTGCGTTCGAGCACCGCGTAGGCTTGGGCGAGATCCAGGCCCTCCATGTAGCGTCCGCCGTGCGTGTCGAGCCTGACGGCGAGCTTGCCTTCGGCGGCCATGTCCGGGAAACGACGGCACACCGCGAGCGCGTCGGTCACTTCCTTGCCGAAATAGTCGACCAGCACGGTCATCGAGTCCGACGGGAAAACCTCGCGGAACATCTCGGCCGCGCGCAGCGTCGACCCGGCGTAGCCGATCAGGGCGTGCGGCATGGTGCCGTAGCCGCGCGGCTGGCCGAAATAATGCGCGGTCGCGTCCGTCGCGTTGCCGATGAAGCCTTTGGCGCCCACTTCGCGCTGCGCCGCCATCGAGCCGACCGACGCCGCGTAAGCCATCATGTCCGCCATCTCGCCGCCCGCGCAATGCCGCGCGTCCATCGCCAGGAACGACGTCTTCGGCAGATCGACGCACATCTGATAGGCGTTGTACGCGGCCACGCAAGCGGGCCCCAGCTTCTGCAGATAGATCGTTTCGAGATCGACGAGGTGGAACAGCGACCCCGACAGATAGAGGATCGGATCGCCCGCCCCGACCCATTCGCCCTCCTTGTGGCGCAGATCGATCTCGATGCGCGTTCCCCGCGCCGCGGCCATCGCTTCGATCCACTCGATGGCCAAGCGCGGCGCGCAGACGATGGGCCGGCGCATGAACACGGCGTAGGTCACGCGCTTGTCGCCGAAGCGTTCGACCGTCGCCTTCGTCTTGACGAAGTAATGGTCGGTCAGGCTCCGGATCTCGCCCACGGCGGGGCGAGGGGGCGGCGCGGACGCGCGGCCGTCGGCCATCGGCGGCTCCTCAGTCGTTGGCGGCGACGGCGCGCAAGGGAACCGCACGATCGCGCAGGCGATCGGCGATCAGGAAGGCGAGCTCCAGGGATTGGCTGCCGTTCAAACGCGGATCGCAATGCGTGTGATAGCGGTCGCCGAGCGCGGCGTCCTGGATCGCTTCCGCCCCGCCCGTGCACTCGGTCACGTTCTGGCCGGTCATCTCGAAATGGACGCCGCCCGCGTGCACGCCTTCGGCGCGCGCCACATCGAAGAAGCCGCGCATCTCGCCAAGTATGCGGTCGAAGGGCCGCGTCTTGTAGCCCGAGGCCGATTTGATCGTGTTGCCGTGCATCGGATCGCACGACCAGACGACCTTGCGCCCCTCGCGCGCCACGCGGCGCATCAGCGCCGGCAGTTTGGCGTGAACCTTGTCGTCGCCCATGCGCGCGATCAGCGTCAGCCGGCCCGCTTCGTTCTCGGGGTTCAGCGCGTCGATCAGACGGATCAGCTCGTCCGGTTCGGACGTCGGCCCGCATTTTAGGCCGATGGGGTTCTTCACGCCGCGGCAGAATTCGACATGCGCGCCGTCGAGCTGGCGCGTGCGGTCGCCGATCCAGATCATGTGCGCGGACGTGTCGTACCAATCGCCCGTGGTGGAATCGACGCGCGTCAGCGCCTCCTCGTAGGGCAGCAGCAGCGCTTCGTGGCTGGTGAAGAACGACGCCTCGCGGATCTGCGGCACCGCCTCGGGGGTGATCCCGCACGCCTCCATGAAGCGCAACGAATCCGAAATGCGATCGGCGAGCTCGCGGAACTTCTCGCCCGCCGGGCTGCGGTCGACGAAGCCCAATGTCCAGCCGTGCACGCGGTGTAGGTCGGCGTAGCCGCCGCGCGCGAAGGCGCGCAGCAGGTTCAGCGTGGCGGCGGACTGGCCGTAAACCTGGATCATCCGCTCGGGGTCGGGCGC
Source organism: Azospirillum sp. (assembly GCA_020249045.1). GTDB lineage: Bacteria > Pseudomonadota > Alphaproteobacteria > CACIAM-22H2 > CACIAM-22H2 > Tagaea. Next base: position 7,132 of record JADCGK010000236.1, read on the forward strand.
GCGCCGGGCGGGATCGAATTCGATGCCGTTGATGATGTCGCCGCGATAGACCGGCAGCGTCTGGCCGCCCGCCTCTTCGGTGTCGGCCGAGCGCGGCTTGGCGAACTGCCCGGCCATGCGGCCGACCTTCACGACCGGCAGGCCGCCCGCGTACATCAACACGACCGTCATCTGCAGGATGACCTTGAACGTGTCGCGGATGTTGTTGGCCGAGAACTCGGCGAAGCTTTCCGCGCAATCCCCGCCCTGCAGCAACACGGCCTTGCCTTCGGCGACCAAGGCGAGCTGCTTTTTGAGATCGCGCGCCTCGCCCGCAAAAACCAGCGGCGGATAGGAGGCGAGCTTCTTTTCGACGGCGGCGAGCGCCGCCGCATCGGGATAGGTCGGCATTTGGCGCGCGGTCCGCGCGCGCCAGCTATCGGGCGTCCATTTGGCAGGCATGGTTTATCCCCAACTCGGGCCGCTAACCTACAAGGCGGCCTTCGCATCCGCAACGGCACGGATTTCCCGATTTTCCTCAAGGGGTTGACGCAAACCTCGAAACCTGCGCTATAGGCTTTTCATGTTGCAAGACGCGCTCTTCGGCGCCTCCAAAATCCTCGGGCCGTTGCTCGACCCGCGGACCAGTCTGTTTTTCGCGCTGATCCTGGCCGTGGTCCTGCTGTGGACGCCCTGGAAACGCGCGGGTCGATTGCTGGCGAGCGCAGTGCTGGTCGCGAGTATCGTGCTCGGCTCCGCCCCGCTGGGGGTTCTGCTGCTCAATTGGATCGAAGACCGCGTGCCGCCGCCCGTCGCGCTGCCGGCCCGCGTCGATGGCATCGTCGTCCTCGGCGGCGACGTCGATCCGCGAATGATGCGCTTGCGCCCCGCCACACCCGGCGGCGACGCCCAACGCCAGATCGCCTTCGCCGAGCTCGCGCGCCGCTATCCGGAGGCGAAGCTCGTGTACTCGGGCGGCTCGGGCCGTTTGATCGACCGCGAGGACACCGACGCCGACGGCGCGCGCCGCCTATTGCCGATGCTGGGGCTCGATCCCGCGCGCGTGATCTTCGAAGATCGCTCGCGCAACACTTGGGAGAACGCGCTGTTCGCCCGCGAGGCGGCGAGGCCGCAAGACGGCGAAGTGTGGCTGCTCGTCACCTCGGCCTTCCATATGCCGCGCGCCGTCGGCTGCTTTCGCAGGGCCGGTTGGCACGGCTTCATCCCCTACCCGGTCGGCTATCGCACGCCGCCCGATCCGATCGCCGTCTGGTCGCCGTCGATCACCTTCGACGGCGGGATGTGGATCCTGGCCGGGGCACTGCGCGAACTCGCGGGGCTGATCTATTACCGCCTGACGGACCGCACCGATTCCTGGGTGCCGGGGATCTAACGCTTCACCTTCTCGCGCATCAGCACGAATTCCTCGGCGGCCGTGGGATGGATCGCGGCCGTGCGGTCGAAATCCTTCTTGGTCAGCCCCGCCTTCACGGCGATCGCCAGCCCTTGGACGATTTCCGGCGCGTCCGCACCGACCATGTGCACGCCGCGCACCCGCCCGCTCGCAGATTCGACCACGAGCTTCATCATCGTCTTCTCGTCGCGGCCCGACAGGGTGTGCTTCATCGGCCGGAACGTGGCGCGATAGACGTCCACGCCATCGGCGCCGAGAATCCGTTCGGCGTCTTCCTGCGAGAGCCCGACCGAGCCCACCGGCGGCTGGCTGAACACGGCCGAGGGAATGTCGCCGTGATCGTTCGGGATCGGGTTGGAGTTGAACAAAGTCTCCGCAAGGCCGCGCGCCTCGGCGATGGCGACGGGTGTCAGCTGCACGCGGTTGGTCACGTCGCCGACCGCATAGACGCCCGGGGCCGTCGTCTGCCGCCATTCGTCCACGGCGATTCCGCCCGCTTTGTCGAGATGAACGCCGACGGTTTCCAGGCCGAGCCCGTCGGTGTTGGGAATGCGGCCCGTCGCGTACATCACCGCGTCCACGCCGAGCGTCGCCCCCGCCTCGGTCGTCACGCGCAAACCGTCCCCCGCCTTGTCGATGCGCGCGACGCGCGTGCCCGGCGAAATCGAAATGCCCTGCTTCGTCATCTCGGCGGCCAGATGATCGCGCACATCGCCATCGAAGCCGCGCAAAATCCGGTCGCCGCGGATCAGGACCGATACCTCGGCGCCCGCCGCCCGGAAGATCCCCGCGAACTCGACGGCGATGTAGCCCCCGCCGACGATCGCCACGCGCTTGGGCAGCGCCGGAAGATCGAGCGCTTCGTTCGACGTGATGGCGTGCTCGATGCCCGGGATTGCCGGCAACTGGGGCTTCGACCCCGTCGCGATCAGAATGTACTTGGCCGTGATCCGGCGCCCGGCGACCTCGACCGTGTTGGGCCCGGCGATTTTCGCATGCCCCAGGATCGTTTCGACCTTCGAACCCGACAGAAGATTTTTGTAGATGCCTTCGAGGCGCGCGGTTTCCCGGTCCTTGGCCGCGATCAGCTTGCTCCACTCCAACGCGCCTTCGACCGTCCAGCCATAGCCGCGCGCGTCCTCGATCTCGTGCGCGAAATGGGTGCCGTAGACGAGCAGCTTCTTGGGCACGCAGCCGCGCAGAACGCACGTGCCGCCCACGCGCCAGGATTCCGCAATGGCGACCCGCGCCCCGTAGGAGGCGGCGCGGCGCGAGCCCGCCACACCGCCCGAACCCGCACCGATCGTGAAAAGGTCGTAGTCGAACTCGCTCATCGTCCACCCCGAAACGAAACCGGCCGATCCCTTATTTGGGGACCGGCCGGCCGAGAACCAAGCCCTACGGCGTCACACCCCGCCCATGCAGATGTATTTGATCTCCATGAACTCCTCGAGGCCGTACTTCGAACCTTCGCGGCCGATGCCGGATTCCTTCATGCCGCCGAACGGGACTTCGGCCGTCGCGATCACGCCCGCGTTCACGCCGATCAGGCCGTATTCGAGTGCTTCGGCCACGCGCCAGACGCGGCCGATGTCGCGGCCATAGAAATAGGCGGCGAGGCCGAACTCGGTGTCGTTGGCCATGCGGACCGCGTCTTCCTCGGTCTTGAAGCGGAACAGGGGCGCGAGGGGACCGAACGTCTCCTCCTTGGCGACCGCCATCTTGTCCGTCACGTCGACGATCACGGTCGGCTCGAAGAACCGGCCGCCACGCGCGTGGCGCTTGCCGCCCACCAGGATCTTGCCGCCCTTCGCGACGGCGTCGGCGACGTGCCGCTCCACCTTCGCGACCGCCGCATCCTCGATGAGCGGGCCTTGGCTGGCGGCCGGGTCGGTCCCCGGCGCGGGATTGAGCTTGCGCACCGCCGCCGCGAGCTTTTCGGCGAAGGCGTCGTAGACGCTGTCCTGCACAAGGATACGATTGGCGCACACGCAGGTTTGTCCGGTGTTCCGGTATTTGGAGGCGATCGCCCCCTCCACCGCCGCGTCGAGATCCGCGTCGTCGAACACGATGAACGGCGCGTTGCCGCCCAGTTCGAGCGAAACCTTCTTCACAGTGCCCGCGCACTGGCCCATCAGCAGCTTGCCGACCTCGGTCGAGCCCGTGAAGCCGAGCTTGCGCACGATGGGGTTGCCGGTCAGTTCCTTGCCGATTGCCGGCGCGTCGCCGGTGACGATGTTGAGCACGCCCTTGGGCAGGCCCGCACGCTCGGCGAGTTCGGCGAGCGCGAAGGCGGAATAGGGCGTGAGTTCGGAGGGCTTGAGCACGACCGTGCAGCCCGCCGCGATCGCGGGGCCCGCTTTGCGCGTGATCATCGCGATGGGGAAGTTCCACGGCGTGATGCACGCGACGACGCCGATGGGCTCCTTCGTCACGACGTAGCGGCGGTCGTTGGCGGTGGTCGGGATCACGTCGCCGTAAGCGCGTTTGGCCTCCTCGGCGAACCATTCCAGGAACGAAGCGCCGTAGCCGACCTCGCCCTTGGCTTCGGCCATCGGCTTGCCCTGCTCCATCACCATCAGCAGCGCAAGATCGTCGGCGTTCGCCGTCATCAGGTCGAACCATTTGCGCAGGATCGCCGCGCGCGCTTTGGCCGGGGTCTTGCGCCAGCCCGGATAGGCGCGCTCGGCCGCTTCGATGGCGCGGCGGGTTTCGGCCGCCCCCATGTCCGGCACATGGCCGATCATTTCGCCCGTCGCGGGATTGTCGACGTCGAACGTCTTCTTCGAATCCGCGTCGACCCATCGGCCGTCGATGTAGGCCTGCTGGCGGAACAGCTTCGGGTCCTTCAGCGCCACGCCGGTGTAGCGGACGGTGCGGACGGGTTCGGCCATGTTCGTATCTCCCCTATCGGAATTGCGGCCGGACTATAGCCGCGCCCCGGCGGGGGCGGAAGGCCGCTCAGCCGCCGGGCAGATCGTGCGCGACCGGCAGATAGTAATCCCGCCACGACGCGGGCGCGGTGCGCAGCGTGCCGATCGCATGCAGATGGGCCGCGAACTTCATCGTGCCTTGCGGATGGATGTTCCACTCCATCATGCCAGGCTGTGCGAGCAGATCGAGGATCTCGCCGGTATCGGTGCGGTCGCCCGTCACTTCGCGGTAGGTTTCGACGCACGCGCGCGTTTCGCTTTCGATCGCGGCCTTGGCTTCTTCGGCCGCCGCGCGGACCGCGCGCACGAACGCCGGGTTGGCGTCGGCGAAACGGGTGGTGGCGAAGAATTGGCCTTGGGTCAGCGGGCCGCCGATGATCTCGGCCGACGTCGCGATCTGCCGCGCGCCGGGCACGTTCTTCAGCGCGTAGAACTGGAACGGCGGGGCGGCGAAATGGCTGCGCACTTCATGCGCGGCGTTGCGCAAGGCGGCGTAGGCGTCGGGATGGCTGAGTTGGACCGTGAGGTCGTCGAAATGCCCGACGCGCGCCGCCCCGAACATCCGCCCGGCGGCCATCTGCAGCAGGATCGCCTGGGTCGACACCTTCACCGTGGGCACGGCGATCTTGTCGCCCGGCCGGAAATCCTCGAGCGTGCGGATGCGGTCCTCGCGCGTGACGAGGCCCAAGGGCTGGGCCGAACTCGCCGCGATCCCCTTCACCCCCCCGCGCGTGCGGTCCCACAGCAGCAGAAGATTGCCGGTGCCGGTATTGATCATATCGACGCTGCCGGACAGCAACGCGTCCTGCTGCGCCCCGCCGCCCGCGAAATTGACCCACGCGACCTTGGGCGCGCGCACGCCCAATCGCGCGGCGTGCTTTTCGACCAGCCCGCGCTTTTCGATCACATGCGTCGGCATGTAGAGGATGCCGGGCTGGCGGCTGATCGAAATCTCGGTCTTCGCCTGTGCGAGGACGGACGGCACGGGCAACGCGCAAGCCGCGAGGCCGGCCAAAACGCGACGACGATTCGGCATGTTCCCCCCTATTCGTTGGGGAAACGCTACTCCACCGTGACGCTTTTGGCCAGATTGCGCGGCTTGTCCACGTCCGTCCCCTTCAGCACGGCGACGTAATAGGCGAGCAATTGGACCGGGATCGAATAGAGGATCGGCGTCACGAACGGATCGCTTTCGGGAATTTCGATCGTCGCGGTCGCCAGCGCGCCGGCCTTGGCGATTCCCTTGGCATCGGCGACCAGGATCACCTTGCCGCCCCGGGCGCGGGTTTCCTGGATGTTGGAGGCCGTCTTCTCGAACCACTCGTCCGACGGCGCCAAGACGATCACCGGAACGTCGGATGCGATCAACGCGATGGGCCCGTGCTTCATCTCGCCCGCGGGATAGCCCTCGGCGTGGATGTAGCTGATCTCCTTGAGCTTGAGCGCCCCCTCCATCGCGATCGGATAGGCCGTCCCGCGACCGAGATAGAGCACGTCGCGCGCGGGCGCCACGATCTCGGCGGCTTTGCGGATCGCGTCTTCGGCGGCGAGAACGGCGGAAACCTTCTCGGGGATCGCGTAGATCGCATCGGCGAGCTTGGCGAGCGCGGCGGCGTCGAGCGTTTTGCGCGCGTGCGCGGCGGCGAAGGCGAAGGACGCGAGCACCGACAATTGGGTCGTGAAGGCCTTGGTCGACGCGACGCCGATCTCAGGGCCCGCATGCGTGGGCAACACGACATGCGCTTCGCGCGCCATCGAGCTTTCGGGCACGTTCACGATCGCGGCGATCTTCTGGCCTTGGGCTTTGGCGTGGCGCAAAGCGGAAAGGGTGTCGATCGTCTCCCCCGACTGGGAGACGAACATCGACATCCCGCCCTTCTCCAGAATCGGATCGCGGTAGCGGAACTCGGAGGCGATATCCACATCCACCGGCAGGCGCGCCAGCCGTTCGATCCAGTAGCGGCCCACCAAGCCCGCGTAGAACGAGGTGCCGCACGCGACCATCTGAAGGCGCGACAGCGTGGCGAGATCGACGGGGAGGTCGGGCAGCGTGACCCGGCGCGTCGCCGGATTGACGTAGACGCGCAACGTGTCGCCGATCGCCGCGGGTTGCTCGAAGATTTCCTTCTGCATGAAATGCCGGAAATTGCCCTTGCCGATCAGGGCGCCGGAAAGCGCCGTTTCCTTGATCGCGCGCGTCGCGGGCTTGTCGTCGTGATCGAAAACGGCCGCACCCTCGGGGCCGACGACGACCCAATCGCCGTCGTCGAGATAGGCGATGCGCCGGGTGAGCGGGGCGAGCGCCAGCGCGTCGGAGCCCACGAACATCTCGCCTTCGCCGTAGCCGACCGCGAGCGGCGAGCCGCGGCGCGCGGCAAGCAGCAGATCCTCGCGCCCCGCCACGATCGCGGCCAGCGCGAACGCGCCGTGCAGGCGCTTCAACGCGGCCCCGAACGCCCGCTCGGGCGTCATGCCCTCGTCGAGCAGCACGGTCAGCAGATGCGCGATGACCTCCGAATCCGTCTCGGTCGCGAAGACGCGGCCCTTCGCGGCGAGTTCGGCCTTAAGTTCCGCGAAATTCTCGATGATGCCGTTGTGCACGATCGCGACGCGCTCGGTGGCGTGGGGATGCGCGTTGTTCTCGTTGGGTGCGCCGTGGGTGGCCCAGCGCGTGTGCGCGATGCCGGTCGTCCCGGACAGCGGTTCGTCGCCCAGGCGCGCTTCGAGGGCCGCAATCCGGCCCGACGCGCGGCGGCGCTCGATGGCGCCCTTCACCAGCGTGGCGACGCCGGAGGAGTCGTATCCGCGATACTCCAGGCGCTTGAGCCCATCCACCAGCAACGGCGTGGCCGGCCCTTTGCCGACGATGCCCACGATCCCGCACATGCGATCTAACCCTTTTTCTTCGCCGCTTTTTCCGCCGCGCGCCGCGTGCGGAACATCTTGGCCCAGCCTTCGCGCACGGTCAGCGGCGCGCGCTCGATGGCCAGCGCGTCGGCCGGCACGTCGCGCGCGACGACCGAACCCGCGCCGATGATGGCTCCATCCCCGATCTTGACCGGCGCCACGAGCGAGGCGTTCGATCCCACGAACGCGCCCGCACCGATGTCGGTATGGAACTTCCCGAAGCCGTCGTAATTGCAGGTGATCGTACCGGCACCGATATTCGCTTTGGCGCCGACGCGCGCGTCGCCGATATAGGTCAGATGGTTGACCTTGGCGCCCGCCTCGACGCTGGCGTTCTTGATTTCGACGAAATTGCCGATATGCGCGCCCGGCCCGATGGCCGCCCCCGGGCGCAAGCGCGCATAAGGACCCAGGATCGCACCGTCGGCGACCGTCGCCCCTTCGAAATGGCAGAACCCTTTGATCTCGACGTTGCGTCCGATCCGCACGCCCGGTCCGAAAAACGTCGCCGGCCCGACCACCGTGTCCGCGCCGATCTCGGTGTCGTGGCTGAACCACACGCTGGCGGGATCGACGAGCGTCACGCCCGCGCGCATCGCCGCTTCGCGCTTCTTCGCCTGGAACCAAGCCTCGAGTTCGGCGAGTTGGACCTTGTCGTCGGCGGCGCGCCATTCGTCGCGCGCGCCTTCGACCGCGCGGACGGCGCGACCCGCGGCGCGCGCGCGTTCGACGGCGTCGGTCAGATAGTATTCGCCCTTGGCGTTCGCGTTGCCGATGCCCGCGAGCAGATCGAACAGACCCGCCCCATCGAACGCCATCACGCCCGAATTGACGAAGTCGATCCGGGCCTCCTCGGCGCTCGCTTCCTTGGCTTCGACGATCCTCTCCAGATCGCCGGACGCCGACACGACCAACCGGCCGAAGGAATTGGGCGCGGGCACACGCACGCCGAGAACGGCCAATGCCGGTTTGGGATCGGCGCGCAGGGCCGCCAGCAACTTGGCGAAGGTCTCGGCCGACACGAACGGTGCGTCGCCCAACGCCACCAGAACGTCGCCCGCGAAGCCGTCGAGCGCCGTGCGCGCGTGCAGCGCCGCATGCGCGGTGCCAAGCCGGTCGGTCTGGATCGCGGCTTCGAAGGCGACATCGGGTGCGGCTGCGCGCGCGGCGGCGAGCACGCCCTCCATCCCCGGCCCGACGACCAGGACAGCCTTCGCGACACCAAGGCGGCCGAGTTCGTGGGCGATATGGCCGATCACAGGCCGCCCGCCGACCGCGTGCAACGCCTTGGGAAGCGCGGATTTCATGCGCGTTCCGAGACCGGCGGCGAGTACGATCGCCGCGACGGGGGCAGCGGTGGGAATCCTTTCCATGACGGGACATTTCCATACACCCCGGCGCGGCCCCCAGTCACGAATTGTTGCGGCGTGTGGCAATCCGACTTAAACCGGCGCGATGATCCGGGCTTCGGCGATCCTTTTCGATCTGGACGGCACGCTGGTGGACACCGCCAGCGACATCGCCGCCGCATTGGACGCGCTGCTGGTCGAACGCGGCCATGGTGCACTGGGCGAGGCAGTCGCACGCGGGTTGGTCGGCGACGGCGCGCGCGTGCTGATCGAAAAAGGCTGGCGCGCGGCCGGGGCGCCCGCCCCGGCGCCCGCCGAACTCGACGCGCTGACGCGGCGATGGTTCGAACTCTACGCGGCGGATATCGCCCGCCGCTCGCGGCCCTATCCCGGTGTCCGCGAAACTCTCGCGGTTCTGAAGGCGCGCGGCAAAAAATTGGCGGTCGTGACGAACAAGGCCGACGAGCCCGCGGCCAAGCTGCTGGCGGCGCTGGAACTCGACGGCTTCTTCGATGCGGTCGTCGGCGGCGACGTGCCCTTCCGCAAGCCGGATCCCCGCCATGTGCGCGTGGGACTTGCGGCGCTGGGCGCGGGTGCGGCGGACGCCGCGTTCGTCGGCGACTCGCCCAACGACGCCAAAAGCGCGCGCGCGGCGGGCCTGCCGTTTTTGTCCGTGCCTTACGGTTACGCCCACGGTCCGGTCGAAGCGCTCGGCGCGGACGTCGCGCTCACCGCCTTCGGCGACCTTCAAGGGGTGCTGGCGTGATCCCGGGCACGGAAGGCGAAGTCGAAGGCATCGCCCATCTGATCCAGATGGCGATCGCCCCCGTCTTTCTGCTCAACGGTCTCGGCATTCTGCTGAACGTCTTCACCGGACGCCTGGCGCGCGTCGTCGACCGCACGCGCAACCTCGCGCGCGAGATGCGCGGGCAGTGCGAGCCCGAACGTCACGCGCAGTTGAAATCCGAATTGGGCACCCAGCGCTTGCGGTTGTTCGTCGTCAACGGGGCCATCGGCCTCGTGTCGATCTCGGCGTTCCTGACCTGCTGCGCGATCCTGGCGCTTTTCGTCGGCGGCGTCGCCAAGCAATCCGCCGGAGCCGCGCCGGTCGGCTTCTTCGCCGCCGCGGTCGTCGCGGTCATCCTGGCGCTGGGATTGTTCCTGATCGAGGTCTACGTCTCCACCCGCGCGCTGCGCCAGGAGACCGCCGATCTGGAGGCTTGATCAGCGCGCGTGCGCGGCCGACGGCACGCGCCGGATTTCGCGCAGATGCCCGGTGACGGTGCCGAACCAGGCGTGGAATTCGATGCGCACCGGCGCTTGGGTGTTGCCCACGCCGATGGGGGCCATGTAGGCCACGCCGCCGCGCCGGTCGTTGGCAGCGGTCACGTTGACGTTCCGCTTGCGCCCGGCGATCGGGACCCAGTGGAACTCGCACGCGCGCGCCGCACCTTGGAACGCGGACGCGTGATGGCGCGGCACGTCGCGCACGCCCATGTC
>JADCGK010000237.1 GCA_020249045.1 Azospirillum sp.
CGGACTGATCGGCGTTACATCATCCGCCGACGGGCGCGTTCAGCGCGCGGCCGGCCGGCAATTCGACCGCCACGCGCGTGCCCTTGCCCTTTTCGCTCGTGACGATCAACCGTCCGCCGTGCAGCGCGACCAACTCTTTGCTGATGGGCAAGCCAAGCCCTGTTCCGCCATGCTTGCGCGCCAACCCATCGTCGATTTGGACGAACGGCTCCATCGCGCGTTTTGCGTCGGATTCTGTCATTCCGATACCGCTGTCCTCCACCCAGAAACCGACCCAATCGGCTCCCGCAATGCCGCCGACGCGCACATGCCCGTCCTTGGGCGTGAACTTGATCGCGTTCGAAATCAGGTTCATCGCGACTTGCCGCAGCCGCAACGCGTCGGCCCGCACGCGCGACCCGGGGAAACCCGTTTCGAGCGTCAGCGCCACGCCGGCTTTGGCCGCACTGGCCCCGAACAAGCGCACCGCGTCGTCGCACAGCGCGCCCAACTCCACTTCGCTTTCATGCAGTTCGAACTGTCCCGCGCCGATCTTCGAAAGATCCAGAATGTCGTTGATCAGCGTCAGCAAATGGCTGCCCGACTGCCGGATATGCCCCGCGTATTCGAAATAGCGCGCGTCGGTGGGGCCGAACATGCGCCCTTCGACCACCTCCGCGAATCCGATGATGGCGTTGAGCGGCGTGCGCAATTCATGGCTCATCACGGCAAGGAAGGCGCTCTTCGCGGCCGATGCCGCCTCGGCTTCGGACTTGGCTTCCCGAAGCAACGCTTCGGCGCGCTTGCGCGCCGTGATGTCCTCGACCGTGCCTTCGTAGGCCACCGTCTTGCCGGTCCGATCGCGTACGGCCCACGCGTTTTCGCTGACCCAGATGCGCTTGCCGTCGGCGCGGCGCGTGACTTCCGATTCGAACGCCGATACGCGTCCCTCGCGCGCAAGCGTTTCGCGGAATAGGGCGCGGCGCCCCGGCTCCACATACCAAGCTTCGCGCGCACCCGCCTTGAAATAGGTCGCCAACTGATCTTCGACGCTCTCGTAGCCGTTCAACCGCGCCAACGCGGGGTTGATCGCGCGGACGTTCCACTCCGCATCGACGCGATAGATGCCGACCGTCGCGTTCTCGAAAATCGACCGGTAATCCTCGGCCAGGCGCTCGGTCTCCGCTTTGGCTTCCTCGAGCGCCATTTCGGCGCGCTTGCGCGCGGTGATGTCCTCGATCATGCCTTCGTAGGCGACGATCTGGCCGTCGCGGTCACGCACGGCCCACGCATTCTCCTTGATCCACAGCCGGACGCCGTCCGACCACCGTTCGATCTCCGATTCGAAATCGGCGATGCGGCCATCGCGCGCCATGCGCGCGCGAAATTCGGTCCGGCGATTGGGATCGACGTACCATCCCCCGCTATTCGCCCGGACCCGGCTCACGGCCAGCTGTTCGGCGACGTCCAGGCCGTTCAACTTTGCGAGCACGGGATTGACCCGAGTTTGGCGCCAATTCGCGTCGGTCCGGTAGATGCCGAAATTCGCGTTCTCGAAAATCGAGCGATACTCCTCGGCCAGACGCTCGGCCTCCGCCTTCGCTTCGGCCAATGCCTGCTCGCCGCGTTTGCGCGCGGTGATGTCCTGGACCGTACCTTCGTAATAGAGCGTGCGCCCGTCCTGCCCGCGGATCGCCCAAGCGCTTTCCGAGATCCAGATGCGCTCGCGGGTTTTGTGGCGGTAGATCTCCGATTCGAAATCGAGCACGCGCCCTTCATCTTCGATCCGGCGCTTGAATTCGTCGCGCCGGACGGGGTCGACATACCATTCGGCGCCGATATCGTTCACGGCGGCCAGCAGCTCGGCTTCGGTCGCATAGCCATTCAGGCGCACCAGTGCGGGGTTGGCGCGCAATTGCTTGCCTTCGGGCGTGCTGCGGTAGATGCCGTGGCTCGCGTTCTCGAACATCGACCGGTAGTTCGATTCCGCGCGCTGGACTTGCGCCCAGGCTTCGACCAGCTGCGTGACGTCGGTCAGCGTTCCGATGTAGCGCGGCTCGGGCTCCTCGATGCGCAGGGCGGATTCGCGCACCCAGAACAACGATCCATCCGCGCGCTTGGCTTGCCATAGCGCTTCGTGGATCTCGCCGTCCTGCGCGAGGCGTTCGAGCAATCGCGCGCGGTCTTCGGGGTCGGCGTAGTGCGTTTCCGGCCGGTTGGCGAGCGCGGCGGAGAACGCCGCCGCATCGGGATATCCGAACATGCGTGCGAGTGCCGGGTTCGCGCGCCGCAAGCTGCCGTCGCCGCCCGTCTCGTAGATGCCGATATCCGTCGCCGCGAACAGCCGCGCGAGAAATTCGCTCTCGGCCACGCCCGGCATGCGGCGCGGGAACTCAGCGTCGAATGTATTCGCTTTATCGGTCATTCGCGGCGCCAAGCTTAGCCTCGGCCAAGCGCGCGAACGAGTCGTCATTTCGCCGGCGGGATGTCCTCGATCCGCATCCAAACGTTCGCCCCCCGCGCCCGGAACGCCGCCGCTTCGCGGTCGGCACCCGGCGAACGCCCGATTTGTATGCAGGCGTCGCATTTCCCTGCCAATGCGAGGGAAATCTCCATCATCCAAGGATGGGTGAAGGGCAATCCCGCCGCCTCCAGCACCGGCAAGGCGGCGTTCACGCCGATCACGGGAATGTGTCCCAACCGAGCCACGGCTGCGGCCGTCTCGTTCATCGCGCGCAGATTGGCGGCCCGGCCGGCCGCGTCGGGCGCCGAGTAGGGCCCCGCCACCATGATCAGCATTGTACCCCTCCGAACGAAAACCCCCGCCTTTTCGGGGCGGGGGCTGACATCGCTAGGTATTCATCGCCTCGAAGAAATCCTTGTTGGTCTTCGAGTGTTTGAGCTTGTCGATGAGGAATTCCATCGCGTCGGTCGTGCCCATCGGCATCAGGATGCGGCGCAAGACCCACATCTTCGACAGCACGGCCTTGTCGACCAGCAATTCCTCCTTGCGGGTCCCCGACTTCGTGATGTCGATGGACGGGAAGGTGCGCTTGTCGGCGAGCTTGCGGTCGAGGATGATTTCCGAATTGCCCGTGCCCTTGAACTCTTCGAAGATCACTTCGTCCATGCGGCTGCCAGTGTCGATGAGACCGGTCGCCACGATGGTCAGCGAACCGCCTTCCTCGATGTTGCGCGCGGCACCGAAGAAGCGCTTGGGCCGCTGCAGGGCGTTGGCGTCGACACCACCGGTCAGCACCTTGCCGGACGAGGGGACGACGGTGTTGTAGGCGCGCGCCAGACGCGTGATGGAGTCGAGCAGGATCACGACGTCGCGCTTGTGTTCGACCAGGCGTTTGGCCTTTTCGATCACCATTTCGGCGACCTGGACGTGCCGCTGCGCGGGTTCGTCGAAGGTCGAGGACACGACCTCGCCCTTGACCGAGCGGATCATGTCGGTGACCTCCTCGGGCCGCTCGTCGATCAGCAGCACGATCAGATACACTTCCGGATGGTTGTGGGCGATCGCATGCGCGATGTTCTGCAGCATCACGGTCTTGCCCACGCGCGGCGGCGCGATGATCAGCGCGCGCTGGCCCTTGCCCAGCGGCGAGACCAGATCGACGATCCGGCCGGTGATGTCGCGCCGCGGACCGGGCGCGTTTTCCTTCTTCTCCGACCGGCGCGCGGACAGCGTGCCTTTGAGCGCCACGGCCTCCTCGTCGCCTTGCGGGCGGCGCGACGCTTTCTTCGGCAACGGCGGCGGTGCCGCTTCCGGGCTGTCGTCGGTGATTTCCAGCTGCAGGCGCGAGGTCGGATAGAACGGCGTCAGATTGTCGAAGTTGATGCGATGGCGCGCGACGTCCGGCTCGTCGAAATTGATCGCGCGGACGTTCATCATCGCGAAATAGCGTTCGCCGTCCTTGGGCGCTTTGATCTGGCCGTCGACCGTATCGCCGGTCCGAAGGCCGTGCCGGCGGATGATCTGCGGCGTGACGTAGATGTCGTCGGGGCCGGGCAGATAATTGGATTCCGGGCTGCGCAGAAAGCCGAAACCATCCGGCATGATTTCGAGAACGCCGTCCCCATAGATCGCGACGTCGTTGTCGGCCATCCGCTTGAGGATGGCGAACATCATGTCCTGCTTGCGCAGCGCCGAAGCGCCTTCGATCTGCAATTCTTCCGCGAAGGCCAGCAGTTCGGCCGGGGTTTTTCGCTTCAATTCCTGGAGATTCATGTCGTGGCGGGGTCCGCGAGAGGGAGAACGGCCGGAAAAGAGATCGAGGCGCCGCGTCCCGCCGGTTCGGTATCGAGACCGATGCCAGCCCTTTGCCGGGGCAGGCCGAGCATCCGGAAGCGGACGCCCTTTTCAATCGTCGTATCGGCGGGAAAATGGCCGCTGGAAGCGCGGCCTCGAAGACGGGGAGAACCCCCGCCCGAGTTGAAATCTAGCGATTTCGGCTGCGATGTCAATGGGGCCCGACCCGGCGGGGCGCAACCCAACCCGTTCGTTCAAAACGGTTTTACGATCACGAACAAGACGATGAGGATCATCAAGGCGGTCGGGATCTCGTTGTGCATGCGATAGAAGCGCTGCGGGCGGGCGTTGCGGTCGGCCGCGAAATCCTTGCGCCACTGCGCCTGCAGATGATGGTGCCAGGTCAGCCCCAACACGCCGGCGAATTTCGCCAGCAACCAGCCGCTGGACCAGTCGTGCGCCAGCGACAGCAGCAGACCGAACGTCCACGACGCCACCATCGCGGGGTTCATGATCGCGCGCAGCAGGCGGCGTTCCATGACCTTGAAGGTTTCGGAGGTGTGCGAGCCCGCGGGCGCGTCGCAATGATAGACGTAAAGCCGCGGCAGATAGAGCAGCCCCGCCATCCACGCGATGACCGACACGACATGCAGCCATTTGATCCAGTCGTAGGCCGCGTAGACGAATTCCTGAACGGCGGCGAACACGCTGCTCCTCCGAATGACGCGGCTACGCCGCCGCGAGCGGACATTTGCCGCATGTCGCCGGACACAAACGCGGCTGTCCCGCATCGGCGCCCGCGCGCGCAGGCCCGGATGCGAAGGCGCGGACGACGCGCGCGAGCCCCCCGATGAAGGCCGGGTGGGTGGAGACGGTCGGCACGCGCGCGTAATGCGGCACGCCGTCCTCAACCGCCTTCTCGCGATACTCGATGTCGAGCTCGACCAGGGTTTCGGAATGCTCGGAGACGAACGCGAGCGGCACCACGACCAAGGGGACTTTGTCCGCGCCGGCCCGCGCGATTTCGTCTTCGGTGTAGGGTCCGATCCACTCGAGCGGCCCCACGCGGCTTTGATAGCAAACCACATGGTCGAGATCGGGGATGCCGAGTTTGGCGACGACGGCCGCCGCCGTCCGCTCGACTTGCACCTGGTAAGGATCGCCCGCGGCGACGACTTTCTTCGGCAGGCCATGCGCCGAGAACAGCACGCGAGGCCGGCCGTGCGCCGCGGCTTCGGCATGGTACTTCGCCGTCAGATCGGCCAGTGCGGCCACGAAACCGTCCTCGACGGGATAGCAACAGGCGAAGCTCGTCGGTGCGGCCAACCCATGCGCGCGCGCGGCCTTATCCCAAGCCTTCTTCGAACTGCCGGTCGTCGTCGTCGAGAATTGCGGATAGAGCGGCAACAGCACGATGCGATCGGGCTCGAACGTCTTGACGGCCGCCGCAGCACCCTCCGTCAGCGGATGCCAATAGCGCATCGCGGAAAAGCACCGCACTTCGCCCAAATCGCCGAGTGCGGATTCGAGCGCACGGGCCTGGGCTTGCGTGTTGGCGAGCAGCGGCGATGCGCCGCCGATCTGGGCGTAGATCTCGCGCGCATGCGGTGCGCGGCGGCGGGAAATCAGTTTGGCGACAAGCCAGCGCAACGGGTTCGGCAACCCGATGATCGCCGGATCGGAAAACAGATTGAACAGGAACGGTTCGACCGCCTCCGGCGAATCGGGCCCGCCCAGATTGAAAAGGACGACCGCGACTTTCGGCATCAGTTTTTCCGGTGCCGCCAGGACCGCACGATTTCGGCGAGCCGCGCCACGTTTTCCGGCGGGGTTTGCGGGATCACGCCATGGCCGAGATTGAAGACGAACGGTCCGCCCGCCAGCGCTTCGAGGATGCGCCGGATCGCGTCTTCCATTTGCGCGCCGCCGACGGCGAGTTTGATCGGATCGAGATTGCCCTGCACCGCGATTTGACGCTGCAAACCCTTGGCGAAATCGAGCGGCACCGCCGTGTCGAGGCCCAGCGCATCGGCACCGACTTCAGCCGCGGCATAGGCGTACAGCGAGCCCGAGCCCTTCGGGAAATAGATGATCGGCACGGACGGGAAGCGCGTGCGCAGGTCCGCGACGATTTCCTTGGCGGGTTCGATGGCCCAGCGCCGGTATTCGTCTTCGGGCAGGATTCCGGCCCACGTGTCGAACAATTGCAGGGCTTCGGCCCCCGCTTCGACCTGACGCACGAGATAGGCCGTCGTCGCTTCGACAAGCACTTCGATCAGCTTTTCGAACAACACGGGCTCGCGGCACGCCAGCATCCGCACTTTGGCGAAATCTTTGCTCGTCCCGCCTTCGACCATGTAGGTCGCGACCGTCCAAGGCGCGCCCGCAAAGCCGATCAAAGCCGTATCGAGAGGCAAACCCGCTTTGACGCGATCCACCGTTTCGAACACCGGGCCGAGCTTTTCCAGGAATCCGCCCAGATTTTTCTCGAGAGCCGCAACCCCGGCCGCATCGACGATCGGATCGAGCTTGGGGCCTTCGCCTTCGAGAAAATCGAGCTTCTGGCCGAGCCCGTGCGGCACCATCAGAATATCGGAGAACAGAATCGCCGCATCCATGCCGAACCGACGGATCGGTTGCAGCGTGATTTCGGTCGCAAGATCGGGACGCAGGCACAAATCCACGAAGCCCTTGGCCGTGGCGCGCGTCGCCCGATACTCGGGCAAATACCGCCCGGCCTGGCGCATCAGCCAAAAACAGGGCCGCGCTTGGACTTCACCTTGGATCGCACGTACGAAGGATTTGGGCTGGGTATGCATGGTTCGCCGGGTCTGGAATGGGCGCGAGTGTAGCCATCGGGAACCCTTCGAACCAACATAAAGAATCGAATCTTAAAGGATGAGGTGGAAGGTGGGTCCCTGTGGATTTCGGGATGGTTTTGCCATCCCGGATTTATGCGGCACGGGGGCGGGTTCCTCGACCCATGTGGATCATCCCCGGGAAATCCCGCGCGAAAACCCCCGCTGCGGTGCGATTTCAGCGCGCCGATGGGCGGGAGAACCGATGCCATGAAGACCGGGGATAACCGCACGACCGGGCCGCTATCCCGATTATCCCCAGTTTCCGGGTCAGCGCGATCCCCTTGGGGTCAAGCCGCGCTTGACGGGTACCGGGTTCGGGACCGATTTTGACCCCCTGTGGATCGAAACCCACCTTGTCCCCGCGGTCCCCACAATCCCCAGATGGCCGATCCCGTCAAACGCTTCCATCTTCACCTGGTTTCCGATGCGACCGGCGAGACGCTGAACGGAATCGCGCGCGCCTGCATCGTGCAGTTCGAGAATGTCGAGCCGGTCGAACACATGTGGTCGATGATCCGTTCGGATCGGCAGATCGAAAAAGTCCTGTCGGGCATCGCGGCCAACAAGGGCGTCGTGCTCTACACGCTGATCGAGGAACGCGCGCGCGCAGCTCTCGAAGCCGGCTGCCGCGCGTTGGGTGTGCCCTATATCCCCGTGCTGGATCCGACCTTGGGGGCATTGACGAATTATCTGGGTCTCAAAACGCGCAATTTGCCCGGCCGCCAGCATGCGCTCGACGCCGATTACTTCAAGCGCATCGATGCGATCAATTGGGTGATGGCGCACGACGACGGACAATCCGCGCACGGGTTGACCGACGCCGAAGTGATTCTGATCGGCGTCAGCCGCACCTCCAAAACCCCGACCTGCATCTATCTCGCCAATCGCGGCATCAAGGCCGCGAACGTCCCCTTCGTGCCCGGCGTTCCTCTGCCGGACGAAATCGCCATGCTCGAAGAGCGCGCCGAGCCGCCGGTTTTCGTCGGCTTGACCAACGATCCCAACTTGCTCGTCCAACTGCGGCGGAACCGGCTCAACATGCTCAACGAAAGCCGCGAGACCGACTACACCGATCTCGACAAGGTCAAAAGCGAGATCGCCGAAGCGCGGCGTTTCTTCGGGGCGCGCGGCTGGCCGGTGATCGACGTCGCGCGCCGGTCCATCGAGGAAACCGCCGCCCAGATCATTTCGATCGTGCAGGAGCGGCGCGAGAAAGCCGAGGCCGGACGATGACCGCCCCGCCGGTGATCCTCGCCTCGCAAAGCGCGATCCGCCGCAAATTGCTGGAGAACGCCGGGCTTGCGGTCGAAACGCTGCCCGCGCGCGTGGACGAGGACGAGATCAAACTCGCACTCCGCGCGGCCGGCGCCTCGGTCGAAGACGCGGCGATCAAGCTCGCCGAAGCCAAAGCGCGCCGCGTGGCCGAGCGGATTCCGGGCGCCCTCGTGATCGGCTGCGATCAAATGCTGGAATGCAACGGCGTATGGTTCGACAAACCGCCCGATCGGGCGCATGCGGCGGCGCATCTGCGCGCCCTGTCGGGCAAAACGCATCGTTTGATCAGCGCCGTCGTCGCCTATCGCAACATGGTGCGCGTTTGGCACCACGTCGACGCCGCCAAATTGTCGGTGCGGCCGCTGAGCGACGCGTTCATCGCGACCTATCTCGACCAAGTGGGCGAAGCGGCGTTGTCGAGCGTCGGGGCCTATCAGCTCGAAGGCTTGGGCGCCCAGCTTTTCACGCGGATCGAAGGCGATTACTTCACCGTGCTCGGCTTGCCGCTGCTGCCGTTGCTCGGGTTCTTGCGCGCCAACGGGGTCGTCGCCGAATGAAAACGATCGGGCTCACGGGCTCGATCGCGATGGGCAAGTCGACCGCCGCACGCCTGTTCGGCCGGTTGGGGGTTCCGGTTTACGACGCCGACGCGGCGATCCATGCGCTGCTCGCCAAAGGGGGCGCCGGCGTTTCGCCCGTCGCCAAGGCCTTCGCCGGCGTGGAAACCAATGGGGCGATCGATCGCGCCAAGCTCGGCCGTACAGTCTTCGCCGATCCGGCGGCGTTGGCCCGGCTCGAAGCGATTTTGCATCCTTTGGCCGCGCGCGCGCGCGACGCGTTCTTGGCGCGTCATCGCCGATCGCGGACCAAACGCGTCGTGCTCGACGTGCCTTTGCTGTTCGAAACCGGCGGCGAACGGCGGTGCGATCTGGTCGTCGTCGTCAGCGCGTCGGCGACGATCCAGCGCCAGCGCGCGCTGGCACGGCCCGGCATGACGCGCGAAAAACTCGCCGGCATTCTCGCCCGGCAAATGCCCGACGCCCGCAAACGCCGTCGGGGCGATGTCGTGGCGGTGACCGGGCTCGGGCTTCTTCCAACCTTGCGCGCGCTCAAGCGCGCGGTCAGATTGACGGGCTGAACATGCGCGAAATCGTCCTCGACACCGAAACCACCGGCCTCGACCCGTCCAAAAACCGGATCGTCGAAATCGCCTGCGTGGAATTGTTGAACCACGTGCCCACCGGCCGCACGTTCCATAAATACGTGAATCCGGAGATGGAGATTTCGCCCGAAGCGGCGGCCGTGCACGGCATCACCAACGACAAGGTGAAGGACGCGCCCGTGTTCGGCGAGATCGCCGGCGAATTCCTCGATTTCGCGGGCGACGCGAAATTCGTCATCCACAACGCCGAATTCGACATGGGCTTCATCAACGCGGAACTCGGGCGGCTCGGCTTCGAGAAACTGCCCATGAGCCGCGCGTTGGACACCGTGCGCCTCGCGCGGCAGAAATTCCCCGGCGCGCCCGCCTCGCTCGACGCGCTGTGCAAACGCTTCGAGATCGACAATTCGCACCGCACGCTGCACGGGGCGTTGCTCGACGCGGATCTGCTCGCGCAAGTCTATCTCGAGCTGATCGGCGGCCGGCAGGCGCGCATGGAACTGGGCGCGAAAACGCAGATCGCCGAAACGACGTCGGCCCGCACGCGGCAAATCCGGCCGGCGCGCGCGCATGCGCCGAGCGAGGCCGAACTCGCCGCGCACGCGGCGGCCGTGGCCCGGCTCAAAGGCGCGGTTTGGTTGAACTGACGCCTTTGTGGGCGTCAGTTCGGCAGGATGATTTTCGACGACGGGCCGACGGCCGAAGGCTGCGGCGCTTCGCCACCCGCCGCTTGGGCTTCGGCGCGGCGGCGATAAAGTTCGACGAAATCCACGGGCTGGAGCATCAGCGGCGGGAACCCGCCCTCGCGCGTGGCGTCGGCCACGACGTTGCGCGCGAACGGGAACAGCAACCGCGGGCATTCGATCATCAGGAACGGCCCGAGATGTTCCTGGGGCACGCCCTGGACTTGGAACACGCCCGCGTAGAGGCATTCGATCTGGAAGACGACGTCGTCGCCGGCGGCCGCTTTGGCGGCGATCAGAAGCTCGACCTCGTAGACGCCGTCGGCCAGCGGCCGGGCTTCGGTCTTCACGTCGGCGGAAACCTGCGGGTTCGCCCCTTGGGCGAGGAACACGTCCGGCGCGCGCGGCGATTCGAAGGACAGATCCTTCAGGTATTGGGCGAGAACGCCGAACACCGGGCCCTGAGGTTGACCTTGGGCTGCGTCGGTCATGGAATGCTCCTGGGATCAGAAAAACGCTTGCGCGACGTAGCACGCCCGAGGGGGGCGTCTCAATCGGCGAATTTCAGCCGGACGATCTCGCCGTTTTTGGCTTCGATGCCGGTCAATGCACGGATGAAGCCCCAATGGGTGACGACGCAGGTGGTGTCGCGTGCCGGGGCGCGCGCGGCGCGCGTGCGGAATTCAACGCCGCGCGCGCGGATCTGATCCTCGCTCTCGTCCACGCCGAGCGCCACGTGATCGTGCCACCACGGATCGTCGAGATGATCGAAGCGCAAGTGGGGAAAGCGGCGCGCGAGCGTTTCGGGCGGCGCGCCGATATCGCAATGGAACGCCGCGCGCTCGCGGACCAGTGCGTCGACCTCGATGGCGAGGCCCAGTTCGCCCGCGATGATCGTCGCGGTTTCGAGCGCGCGGGTATAGGGGCTGGCGATCAAACGCGTGACGCCGTGGGCGGCCAGCGTGCGCGCGGCGGCATAGGCTTGGCGCTGGCCTTCCTCGGTTAGGCGCGGATCGGGAATGCCCGGATCGACGCGTGTCCGGGCATAGACCGCGTTGAATTCCGATTGTCCGTGGCGAATCAACAACATGGGATTGGATAAGGCGCCGAACCGAAAGCCGACAAAGAGTCGCGAGGGCCGCTTGTTCTGGAGCGGTAACCGGCTTATTTATAACGGGAACGCGGGTTTGCGAAGCCCGCGCCCGCGCTTTCTTGCGGCCCCCCAAACATTCGGACGGATTTCGCCCATGGGCGATTTGGCTTTTCTGGATATCGTGTTGTTCGCTGCGGTCGCGGGATTCCTGATCCTGCGCCTGCGCTCGGTCTTGGGCCGGCGGACCGGTGGTGAAGACGCCGAACGTTGGCGCCCCCGCCCGCCCGAGCGGACGATCGAGCGCGCCGAGCAAATGCCGGACAACGTGACCCCGTTCCCGGGCGCGTCGCGCCCCGTCGACACGGCACCCGCCGAAACGGTCAATTCGACCGCCGGCGTGGACACGACCGGCAATCCGGCCCTGCGTCAGGGGATCGACGATATCCGCCGGGCCGATCCCAGCTTCGATGCCGCCGGGTTCGTGGACGGCGCCAAGGGCGCCTTCGAAATGATCGTGCTGGCATTCGCCCAAGGCGATACGGGCACGTTGAAGCCGCTTCTGGCGCCCGACGTCTATCAGGGTTTCGAAACGGCGATCAAAGACCGTCTTGCGGCCAAGCAGACGCTCGAAACGACGTTGGTCGGCATTCGTACGGCCGAAATCGTCGAGGCGAAGCTCGACGGCCGCAATGCGGTCGTGACGGTGAAGTTCGTGTCCGAGCAGGTCAACGTGACCCGCGACGCCGACGGCAATGTCGTGGACGGCGAAGCGGCCAAGGTTCTGCGGTTGACCGATCAGTGGACGTTCGCACGCGACACGCGCAGCCGCGACCCGAATTGGGCGCTGGTGCGCACCGAGGAACCGGCCTGAACTTGCGGCGCGCGCTGGCGGTCCTGCTGTTCGCGGGCCTTGCGGCCTGCGCGCCGCGCGCCGTCGTTCCGCCCACGCCGCCGCCACCGCCTGCACAAAAGCTCGTTTTGGTGGCGGCGGACTTCGCCGATTTGCCCGGTTGGGCGGCCGATCGCCACGCCGAAATGTTGCCTGCGTTCGCGCGATCCTGCGCCCGGCTCGCGCGCTTGCCCGACGATCGCGATCTGGGCCTGGCGGGCCGCGCCGGCGATTGGCGCGGGGTCTGCGCCCAAGCCCAGCGCATCGCCCCGGCGGATCATGCGGCCGCGCGCGCTTTCCTCGAAACCGCGTTCCGCCCGTTCGCGGTGGCCGAAGCGGCCAACGGGCCGGAAGGTCTGTTCACCGGCTATTACGAACCGGAATTGCGCGGCGCCGTCGCGCGCGGCGGCGCCTTCACGATCCCGCTGCACGCGCGGCCCAGCGACCTCGTCACCGTCGATCTCGGCGAATTCCGGCCCGAATTGCGCGGCCAACGCATCGCGGGCAGCGTGCAGAACGGGGTCTTGCGGCCCTATCCGGCGCGCGACCGGATCAACGCGGGCGCGCTCGCCGGACGCAGCGATGTGCTCGTTTGGGTCGACGATCCGGTCGATGCGTTCTTTCTCGAAATCCAAGGCTCGGGCCGCGTCGTTCTGCCCGATGGGCGCGTCCTGCGTCTGGGCTTCGCCGCACAGAACGGCCATCCTTACGTCGCCATCGGCCGCACGCTGATCGAACGCGGCGCCTTGACGCGCGAAAACGTGTCCATGCAATCGATCCGCGCGTGGCTGGCCGCCAATCCGCAAGACGCGCGCGGCGTGATGGAAACCAACCCCTCTTACGTGTTCTTCCGCGTGCTCGAGGGCGACGGGCCGTTGGGCAGCGAAGGGGTGGCGCTCACCCCCGGCCGTTCGCTCGCCGTCGACCGGTCGTTCTTGCCCATGGGCGTGCCGCTGTGGCTGGACGCCGAAGACCCGCTCGACCCGTCCCAACGCATTCGCCGGGCGATGATGGCCCAAGATACCGGCGGGGCCATTCGCGGCGTGGTGCGCGGCGACGTGTTCTGGGGGGCCGGGCCGGAAGCGGCCGAGCGCGCGGGGCGCATGCGCGCGCGCGGTCGATACTGGCTGTTGTTGCCCGCAGGAATCAGCCCGCGAAGCTGATCGGGATATGCCGCGGCTGGGCGGCAACGCGCGCCAACCATGCCCGTACGGCCGGAAAAGGCCCCAGATCGAAGCCGCCCTCTTCGGCGACATGCGTGTAGGCGTAAAGGGCGATATCGGCGATCGTGAATTGCCCGCCCGCGAAGAAATCGCGCGTCGCCAAATGCGTTTGCATGACGCCGAGTGCCGCCACCCCGCGCACGCGTTTGTCCGCCAGCGCCAATTGACGATAGGGCGTCATCTCCACGCCATGCGTCAGCCAATAGCGCACGGTCGCGATATTGGGCTCGTGGCTGTACTGCTCCCAGAACAGCCAGCGAAACACCTCCCCGAACGCCGCGGGTGTTTCGGGCAGCAAATCGGTTCCCTTGGCGAGAAAGGCGAGGATCGCGTTGGATTCGGGCAGCCTCGTCCCATCGTCAAGCACGAGCAACGGCACGCGCCCGTCGGGATTGAGGGCAAGGAACGCCGGCGTGCGCGTCGCACCCGCATCGATATCCATTTCGATCCGGGTATAGGGCAAGCCAAGCTTATGCAGCATCAGCCGCACTTTGTAGGCGTTGCCCGAAGACAGATTGTCGTAGAGCACGGTCATGAGCTTAGGTATATGGCTTTCGCCGGTCCGAACAACCGGGTTTTCCGAAGCCAAGGCTAAGTCAGACTATGTCTCGAAAATTGCCGCCGTTGGGTCCCTTGCGTGCTTTCGAAGCCGCCGCGCGCTTGGGCGGCTTCAAAAAGGCGGCCGCGGAACTCGGCGTCACGCCCGCCGCGATCAGCCAACACGTCGCCCAGTTGGAGACGAATTTGGGCGTCGCGCTGTTCCGCCGGCATGCGCGCGGCGTGGCAGTGACCGATGCGGGGGCGGCGTTCCTGCCCGGACTCAGCGACGGGTTCGATCGTTTGGCGGCGGCGGCGCGGGCATTGGGCGCGCGGCCCCGGGCGGGCAAGATCGTCGTGTCGGTCCTCCCGGGTTTTGCGACGAACTGGCTGGTCCCGCGCCTGCCCGCATTCCGGCGCCTCTATCCCGAAATCGACGTCCATGTCCGTTCGGAAATCGCCTATGTCGATTTCGCGCGCGATGGCGTGGATCTCGCGGTGCGCTACGCCAAGGAACCGCCCGCCGGATACGCGGCCCGCCGGCTCGCGCGCGAGACGCTGTTTCTGGCCGCAGCACCCGCGCTGGTGCAAGCCCGGCCGGGCCTGCGCCGGCCGGCAGATCTCGCCCGCGCGACGCTGATCCACGATACGAGCGCCGGCCGCAGCGAACCGCGTCTTGCCTGGGAACCGTGGCTCGATCTTTTGGGTCTGCCGCGCGACCTTGCCCGGCGCGGACCCGGCTTCATGGATTCGAGTGCGATTTTCCAGGCGGTGCGCCTGGGACATGGCGTCGCGGTGGGTCGCTCGGTGCCGCTCGCCGACGATTTGGCGCTGGGCCGGATCGCCAAGCTTTTCGATCTCGAACTGCCTTCGGGCTTCGCCTATTGGATCGTCCACCCCAAGGCGGCGGGGAAGGATTCGCGCGTGGCCGCTTTCGCCGATTGGGTTGCCAGCGCTTGAGCGGTGCTGCACTCTGCGCGCGCAGGAACGGGGATCGACATGGCCGCCATCACGACGATCGAAGATTTGCGCCTTCTCGCCAAGCGCCGCGTGCCGCGCATGTTCTACGACTACGCGGATTCGGGCGCTTGGACCGAACAGACCTACCGCGCCAACACCTCGGATTTCGAAAAGATCCGCCTGCGCCAGCGCGTGGCCGTGAATATGGACGGCCGCAGCCTCGCGACCACGATGGCGGGTCAAGCCGCGTCGATGCCGGTGGCGATCGCGCCCACGGGTTTGACCGGCATGCAGCACGCCGACGGCGAAATCCTGGCCGCGCGCGCGGCGGCGAAATTCGGCGTGCCGTTCACCCTGTCGACGATGAGCATCTGTTCGATCGAAGACGTCGCCGAAAACACGTCGGCACCTTTCTGGTTCCAGCTTTACGTTCTGCGCGACCGCAAATTCATCGAACGTCTGATCGCGCGGGCCAAAGCCGCGAAGTGCTCCGCACTTGTGCTCACGCTCGATCTGCAGATTCTCGGACAGCGCCACAAGGACATCAAAAACGGCCTGTCCGCCCCGCCCAAGCCCACGCTCGCGAACATGATCAATCTCGCGACGAAGCCGCGCTGGTGCCTGGGCATGCTCGGCACCAAGCGCCGGCAATTCGGCAATATCGTGGGCCATGTCACGGGCGTGGACGACATGTCCTCGCTCTCGGCGTGGACCGCGCAGCAATTCGATCCGACGCTGTCTTGGGACGACGTCAAATGGATCAAGGATCTATGGGGCGGCAAGTTGATTCTGAAGGGCATCCTCGACGAGGAGGACGCCCAGCGCGCGGTCGAATCGGGCGCCGACGCCTTGATCGTGTCGAACCATGGCGGCCGCCAGCTGGACGGCGCGCTGTCCTCGATCGTCAAACTGGCGCCGATCGTCGACGCGGTCGGCGACAGGATCGAGGTTCATTTCGACGGCGGCATCCGTTCGGGTCAGGACGTGCTCAAGGCGATCTCGTTGGGCGCCAAAGGCACCTATATCGGCCGGGCGTTCCTTTACGGGCTCGGCGCGATGGGCGAGGCGGGCGTGACCAAGGCCCTCGAGATCATCCGCAAGGAACTCGACGTGACGATGGCGTTCTGCGGCAAGAACCGCGCCCTCGCCGACGGCTCGAACGACGCGCGGCCTTTGGGGCGCGACAATCTGATCCTGTCCGACGAAGCCAAGCGCGAATTCGGCCTCGCATAAGGACCGTTCCATGCGGCGCGCCATCGTTCCCGACGCGCATCTGTTCGAAGCGAGTCTGCGCGACGTCCAACCGCTGAAGGGCCGCAAACGGCGCGCGAAGCCGGCGGAACCCCCGGCGCCCGCACCGTCCCCGCCCGAACGCAAAACGCCGGTCGCGCGCGCGCTGCCCAAGCCGGCGGCGAAACCGCAAGCGCCCCAACTCGACGGATCGACCGAGCGCAAGCTGACGCGCGGGCTTCTGGCGATCGACGCCACGCTCGATTTGCACGGGATGACGCAAGCGCAGGCGCACGCAGCCTTGGACCGCTTCGTCGGCCGCCAAATCGGCACCGCGGCGCGCGTGCTGTTGATCGTCACCGGCAAGGGCAAAGGCGGTGAGGGGGCACTCAAGCGTTTGATGCCCGAATGGCTGCTCGCGGGACCGCACGCATCGCGGATCCTGAAAATCGCGTCGGCCGCCCGCAATCACGGGGGAGGCGGGGCGTTCTACGTTTTGCTGCGGCGCAAGCGATGACGCCGTTCGGCGCCAAGGTGCGGAGTTTGCGCCGCGCGCGCGGCATCACGATGAAGCGCATGGCGGGCGATCTCGAGATCAGCCAGGCGTTTTTGTCCGCACTCGAGCACGGCCATCGCGGCCGGCCGAGCCCCGCTTTGCTCGTGCAGATCTGCGAGTACTTCCATCTGATCTGGGACGAGTACGAGGAAATGCATCGTCTTGCCCGGCTTTCGCATCCGCGCGTGGTCGTCGACACGCGCGGGCTCGATCCCGCACGCACCGAGCTTGCCAATCTGCTGGCCGACAAAATCGCCGATCTGGAACAGGATACGGTCGACGCCTTGCTCAAACGCCTCAAAAACGCGCAGCCTGTGGCAAAAAGGCCGCGAACACGTGCGCTTTAACCCGCTGATATAACGGGCAATTTCCACGGTTTTGCCGCAATCCGATGCTCTCCTGTGGGTCTCGATTCGCCCTTTGCAGGAGAACCCCCATGCCCCGTCCGCTTCCCGTCGCGTTGATTTTGTCGGCCGCTTTGCTGACGTCGGCCTGCGAGATGAGCCGCACCCAAGAACGCGTCCTGACCGGTGCGGCCGTCGGCGCGGGCGTCGGGGCGGGTATCGGCGCCGTCTCGGGCGGGCTCGACATGGGCACGGGCGCGCTCGTCGGCGGCGTCATCGGCGCCGGCGGCGGCTTGATCTACGACGCGGTCAAGAAGTGACGCCGGGCGCGCGCGGCCTACAAAATGAACTTCGATAGATCCGCGTTCTTCGCGAGGTCGGCGACCTTGTCGCGCACATAGGCGGCGTCGATGGCGATCGTCTCGCCGCCTTTGTCGGTCGCCGAGAACGAGATCTCCTCGAGCAGGCGTTCGAGGATCGTGTGCAGGCGCCGCGCGCCGATGTTCTCCACGCCGCGATTGACCTCCGCGGCGAGATCGGCGATCGCCTCGATCGCGTCCTCGCCGAACGAAAGCGTCACCTTCTCCGTGCCCAACAACGCCACGTACTGCTTGATGAGGCTGTTTTCGGGCTCCTTCAGGATGCGCACGAAATCGTCCTTCTCGAGGCCCTTCAACTCGACGCGGATCGGCAAGCGGCCTTGCAGCTCCGGCAGCAGGTCCGAGGGTTTCGAGACGTGGAACGCCCCCGAGGCGACGAACAGGATGTGGTCGGTCTTGATCGGCCCGTGCTTGGTCGTGACGGTCGTGCCCTCGATCAGCGGCAGCAAATCGCGCTGCACGCCTTCGCGGGAAACGTCCGCGCCGCGATAGCCGTCGCCGCGCCCGGCGATCTTGTCGATCTCGTCGATGAAGGCGATGCCGTTCTGCTCGACGGCGATCTTCGCTTCCTTCACCACGCGTTCCTGATCGAGCAGCTTGTCGGCCTCCTCCTGCAGCAGGACGGCGTAGCTCTCCGACACCTTCATCCGGCGCGGCTTGGTGCGCTGGCCGAACGCCTTGCCGAGCATCTCCGAAAGATTGGCCATGCCCATCTGGCTGCCGGGCGGGGCGCCGGGGATTTCGATCATCGGCATCTGCAGCGACGCGGTGTCGGCGACCTGCAGCTCGATTTCCTTGTCGGCGAGCTGGCCTTCGCGCAGCATTTTGCGGAACTTCTGCTTCGTGTCGGCCGACGCGTTCGCGCCGACCAAGGCTTCGAGCACGCGCTCCTCGGCGGCGAGCTCGGCCTTCGCCTCGACCTCCTTGCGCAGGCGTTCGCGCGTCATCTGGATCGCGGTTTCGAGCAGATCGCGGACGATCTGTTCGACGTCGCGGCCGACATAGCCGACTTCCGTGAACTTCGTCGCCTCGACCTTCACGAACGGCGCTTGGGCGAGCTTGGCGAGCCGCCGCGCGATCTCGGTCTTCCCGCAGCCGGTCGGCCCGATCATCAGAATGTTCTTCGGCAGCACTTCGTCGCGCAGATCGGGCGCCAATTGCAGCCGGCGCCAGCGGTTGCGCAGCGCGACCGCGACCGCGCGTTTGGCCGCGTGCTGGCCGACGATGAAGCGGTCGAGTTCGGAGACGATCTCGCGCGGGGTGAAGGCCGGAGCGGTCATGCGATTTCTTCGATCGTCAGGTTGGTGTTGGTGTAGACGCAGATGTCGGCGGCGATCTTCATCGCGCGCTCGGCGATCTCGCGCGCGGAAAGCTCGGTCGCCCCGGCCAGCGCGCGCGCGGCCGACAGCGCGTAGGTCCCGCCCGAGCCGATGCCGATCAGCCCGTCCTCGGGTTCGAGCACGTCGCCCGTGCCGGTCAGCACGAGGGCGGTGGACTTGTCCGCGACCGCCATCATCGCTTCCAGCCGGCGCAGATACCGGTCGGTCCGCCAATCCTTGGCGAGCTCCACGCACGCGCGCACCAGCTGGCCCGGATGCTTCTCGAGTTTGGCCTCCAGCCGCTCGAACAGCGTGAAGGCGTCGGCCGTGGCACCGGCGAAGCCGCCGATCACCGACCCATCGGGCCCGATGCGCCGCACCTTGCGCGCGTTGGACTTGATGACCGTGGGACCCAGGCTGACTTGGCCGTCGCCCGCGACCACGACGGACCCCTTGCGGCGGACGCACAGGATCGTGGTGCCGTGCCAAAGTTCGGATTTCGGATTGTCCATGGCGACTCACATAGGGAAAAGGTTAACGCGCTTCAAGCGCTTGGCAGTTATCGGTGGCCGGTCTCCCGGCCGATGCGGTATATCTCAGCAGTTTCCGGCGCTTAAGGCCGGCGCGTGAGGGATGAGCATGGCCGACCCGAAAACCGCCCCGCAGGCAGCGGTGGTGATCTTGCCGGTGGCGCGACGCGCCACGGTCAAGCGCGCCACCAAAGAGACCCAGATCGAAGCCACCGTCAATCTCGACGGCACCGGCGTCTACGACGTGGCGACCGGCATCGGCTTCCTCGACCATATGGTCGAGCAATTGTCGCGGCATTCGCTGATCGACATCCATCTGCGCGCCAAGGGCGATCTGCACATCGATTTCCACCACACGACCGAGGATGTCGGCATCGTGCTGGGCGAAGCCGTTTCCAAGGCCCTGGGCGAGCGCAAGGGCATCGCGCGCTATGGCGATGCCATGATCCCCATGGACGAAACGCTGACGCGTGTGGCCCTCGACGCGTCGAACCGGCCCTATCTGATTTGGAAGGTCGCGTTCTCGCGGCCCAAGCTCGGCGACATGGACACCGAGCTGTTCAAGGAATGGTTCCAAGCCTTCGCGCAAAGCGCGGGC
>JADCGK010000238.1 GCA_020249045.1 Azospirillum sp.
ATCTATACCCGCGCCATCGCGACCGCCGAGGCGCGCGGACCCCACACCGTCGTGATCCGCACGCGCGAACCCTATCCGCTGCTGCCCAACGATCTGTCGGCGGTGAACGTCGTCCACCGCTCGGCCGAAACGGCGAGCACGGCCGATTTCAACGCCGGCCGCGCCGCGATCGGAACGGGGCCTTTCCGCGTGGTGTCCTGGACGCCCGGCGACAGGCTGGTCGTCGAGCGCAACCCGCATTGGTGGGGCGGGGAGAATCCATGGGCGCGCGTGACCTACCGCATCCTGACCAACGATTCCGCGCGCGTGGCCGCGCTGCTGGCTGGCGACGTCCAGATCGTGGAAGCCGTGCCGCCGGCGGACATAGCACGGCTGGAGCGCGATCCGAACGTGCGCCTCGTGCGCTCGATCACGACGCGCTATTTCTTCCTGCACCCCGACCAAGCCCGCGCCGTTTCGCCCTTCGTCACCGACAAGGACGGTCGCCCGCTCGATCGCAATCCGTTGCAGGATCGCCGCGTGCGCCAGGCGATCGCACATGCGATCAACCGCGAGGCGATCGCAGAACGCATGTTCATGGGCCAAGCCGTGCCCGCGGGCGGGGTGGTCCCAGATGTTTTCTTCGGGGGCGATCCGGCCTTGCGCCCGCCCGCCTACGATCCCGAACGCGCCCGGCGTCTGCTCGCGGAAGCGGGTTACCCCGATGGTTTCGGGATCACGCTGCACGGGCCCAACGACCGCTACGTCAACGATGACCAGACCGTTCAAGCGATCGCGCAGATGTTGAGCCGTGTCGGCATCCGCACGCGCGTCGAAACCATGCCATGGGCCAGCTTCGCCGGCCGGTCGAACCGGCCGGATTTTTCGCTGATCTATATCGGCTGGCTGTCCGCGACCGGCGAGGCGTCCTCGACCTTGCGTTCGCTGCTGGCCACCTTCGACCGCGAAACGGGCATGGGGTCGTCCAATCGCGGCCGCTATTCGAACCCGGCGTTCGACGCGGCCCTCAAGGCGGCGCTCGCCGAAATGGACGACGGCGCGCGGGAGACGAAGCTGCGCACGGCGACACGGCTGGCGATGGCGGATCAGGGGATCGTGCCGCTGCTCTATCAATACAGCGTGTGGGCGGTGCGCCGTCCGCTCGCCTATACCGCCCGGGCCGACGACCAGACTTGGGCCGTGTGGGTGAAGCCCGTCCCGTGAGTGCGCAAGAAGCGGGCGGGCCGCTTAGTCCACCGCCGCAAGGTCGGGTAGGCCGCGCCATTGCTGGGCGTGGTCGAGCCCGTAACCGACCACGAAACGGTCGGGGATCGTGAAGGCGACGAAATCCGCCTGGAGCGGCACGACGCGGCGCGAGGGCTTGTCGGCGAACACCGCGATCTTGACCGGCGTGCCGCCCAAGCCTTCGAGCAATTGCTTGGCGAAGGACAGCGTGCGGCCGGAATCCAGGATATCGTCGATCAGCAGCACCGGCCGGCCGCGCAGGTCCTCGGGCAACGTGCCGATCACGCGGACTTGCCCCGAACTTGTCGTGGCGTCGCCGTAGCTTTTGAGGTTCACGAACTCGACGCGCGGGTGCACGCCGCGCTTGGCGAGTGCGCGCATCAGATCGGCCGTGAACACGAAGGCGCCGTTGAGCACCGAGATGATCGTGAACTCGCCCGGCAGACGCACCGCGATCTCGCCCGCCAGTGCCTCGACCCGGGCGGCGATGTCGGCGGCGGAGTGCAGGATTTCCTTGGGAGCGAGGGCCATGGCGCCGTTCCGAAATTAGGTGTTGAAGGGGCGGGGGCGAGGCCGTACGAACCCCGCCATGCCCAGTTCGGACACGGTTGTGGACCAAAGCCCTCGCCCCGCGCAAGAGCGCGCGGGCTGGGCGCTCGATCTTTTGCTGCTGACGCTGCTGATCGGCGGGTTCTTCCTTCTGTTTTTGGGTGTCCGGCCCTTGGCCGTGCCGTCGGAGGCGCGTTACGCCGAGTTGGGCCGGGAGATCGTCGCGACCGGCGACTGGATCACGCCGCGCATCAATGGGGTCGAGTACTTCTTCAAGCCGCCGCTCTTCTATTGGATCCAGGCGGCGACGATCCATGCGCTGGGCCTCGGCGAGTTCGCCTTGCGCTTGCCCACGGCACTGCTGGCGCTGGGTGGCTGCCTGATCGCGTACGCGACCGGGCGCAAGGTGTATGGCCGCCCGGCGGGGATCGCGGCCGCTTTGATCATGGCCACGACGCTGCTGTGGTTCGGCCTGTCGCGGGTGATCTTGCTGGACGTGCCGGTGGGCGTGTTCTTGAGCTTCGCGTTCATGGCCTTTCTGTTCGCGGTGAAGGCGCCCCAAGGCGGTGCGGCGCGCGCGCGGTGGCTTTATGCGATGTACGCCGCCGCGGCTTTCGCCACGCTGACGAAGGGGTTGATCGGGATCGTGCTGCCGGGCCTCGTCGTCGGCCTGTGGATCGTGCTGACGTGGAATTGGCGGTTCCTGCTCGAAGCCAAGCTGCCGCAGGGTTTGGCCCTGTTCCTTGCCCTGACAGTGCCGTGGCACGTCGCGGTGGGGATCGAAAATCCGCCGTTCTGGCATTTCTATTTCGTGCGCGAGCATTGGGAACGGTTCACCAGCACCGTGCACGGGCGGACGCAGCCTTGGTGGTTCTTCGCCGCGGTCATGGTCGCCGGTTTCTTCCCGTGGACCGTGATCGTCGTTCAGGCGTTTGCGCGCAATCTGGCGGCGCTGGCAAAACGCGTGGAGGGCTGGCGCGATGAACTTTTCCTCGCGCTGTGGTTCTGGGCGATCTTCCTGTTCTTCTCGGCCTCCAGTTCCAAGCTGATCCCTTACGTCACGCCGATCGTCGTGCCGGCATGCGTCTTCGCGGGCCGATACGCGACCGAGGCGTTGGCCGCGAATTCGCGATCGTTGCGCGGGGCGCTGTGGGCGCTGGCCGGGATCGCGGGCGCGCTGGCTGTGGCGGCGATCGTCGTGGCGGTGGGCCATGCGCGGCTGTTCCGGGGCGATACGGCCGCGGACGTGGCGGCGGTTGCACCCGTACTGCCGTGGCTTGCGGTGGGCGCGACGCTCGCGACCCTTGCGCTGGTTTTCGCGTTGCGCCGGTCGACTTTTGCGGCGCTCGTCGTCGCGGGGGTGGCGGGTGCGGTGTTCCTGCAGGGCGTGGATGTGACGATGGCGGGCCAGCAACCCCGATCGATGAAGCCGCTGGCCACCGAATTGAACGGGATTCTGACCCCCAACGACGAGGTCGTGACCTTCCGCACCTATCCGCAGGACTTGCCGGTTTACCTGAACCGCCGGATTTCCGTCTTCCAATGGTCGGGGGAACTCGATTTCGGTCGCCGCTGGGAGGACGTCTCCGCCTGGATGTTCGACGACGAGGCCGAATTGTGGCGTCGTTGGCACGGGGAACGGACCGTCTATATGATCCTCCCCGCACGCTTCGATCCCGAGGTGCGCGCGGGCGCGGGCGCCCGATATCTGGAACTCGCGCGCACCACACGCGCCATTCTGATCGTCAACCGGACGCCGCAATGACCCAATATCTGCCGATGATCCTGCTGGGCGTGCTGTTGAACGCCGCCGCCCAGCTGGCGCTCAAAGCCGGCATGAACCGGATCGGCCATTTCGATTTCGCGCTGGCCAACGCGCTGCCGATCGGCTGGCAGGTCGGCACCAACCCATTCGTGGCGTTGGGATTGGTCTGCTACGTCGTCTCCGTCGGGGTATGGCTTTTGGTTTTGAGCCGGGTCGAGGTCAGCCTCGCCTATCCGATGCTGTCGATCGGCTACGTCGTCAACGCGTTGATCGCGTGGTGGTTCATGGGCGAAGCGTTGACGGCCACCAAAATCGCCGGGATCGCGACGATCTGCTTCGGCGTCTGGCTGCTGGCGAGGGCGTGAACATGGCCGAACCGCGCGTTTCCGTCGTCGTCCCGGTTTTCAACGAACGCCAGAACCTGCCCAAGCTCCACGAACGGCTCTCCGCCGCGCTGGAGGCGACCGGCCGGTCGTGGGAAATCGTCTACACCGACGACGGAAGCAAGGACGGCTCGATCGATCTGCTGAAGGATTTCCACGCGGCCGATCCCGGGCGCGTGCGCGTGATCGAATTCGAGCGCAACGCGGGCCAGCATATGGCGATCATGGCCGCGTTCGAGCGCGCGCGCGGCGAAGTCGTCGTGACGATCGACGCCGATCTGCAGAATCCGCCCGAGGAGATCGGCAAGCTGCTCGCCCTCGCCGACAAGGGCCACGACGTCGTCGGCTCGATCCGCAAGGACCGTCAGGACGTGGGTTGGCGCGTATGGGCCTCGCGCGCGATGAACTGGGTGCGCGAGCGCATCACCGGCATCCGCATGACCGACCAAGGCTGCATGCTGCGCGCCTACCACAAGACGGTCGTCCGCCAGATCGTCGCGACGGGCGAGCAGTCGACTTTCATTCCCGCGCTGGGGCAAGCCTTCGCGGCGAACCCGGCGGAGGTCGAGGTCGAGCACGCGGCCCGGCACGCGGGCGAAAGCAAGTATTCCCTCTACAAGCTCGCGCGGCTGAATTTCGATCTGATGACGGGCTTTTCGACCGTGCCGCTGCAGGTCTTCACCATCGTCGGCATGCTGGTGACGGCGGGTTCGCTGGGGCTGGTCGGGGTCATCCTGCTGCGGCGGATATTCATCGGTTCGGAGGCGGGCGGCGTGTTCACGCTGTTCGCGATCCTTTATTTCCTCGTCGGCGTGATGATCATGGGGATCGGGCTGCTCGGCGAGTATGTCGGGCGCATCTATCAGGAAGTGCGCAAGCGGCCGCGCTTCCAGATCCGCAACGTCTACGAAAAAGTCGATCCCTGATGCCCGGCATCGTCGTCTTCGCGTATTCGGAGGTCGGGTATGCGTGCCTCGACGAATTGCTCGTGCGCGGCCACGACGTACGCCTCGTGGCGACGCATGCCGACGATCCGGGCGAGAACAAATGGTTCCGGTCGGTCGCCGACCGCGCCAAGCAAGCGGGGATCGAAACGACGACGCTGGACGCCAAGGACGGGCCTTGGCTCGAGAACCGCATCGCGCAGATCGCCCCCGATCTGATCCTGTCGGCCTATTACCGCCGGATGATTCCGACCCGCATTCTGGCCCATGCCAAGTGCGGTGCGGTGAACATGCACGGATCGTTGCTGCCGAAATATCGTGGTCGGGCACCGGCCAACTGGGCGATCCTGAACGGCGAGACGCGCATCGGCGTCACGCTCCATCACATGGTCAAGCGCGCCGACGCGGGCGACATGGTGGATTGGGAGGTCGTCGATATCGGCCCCGAGGAGACCACCGCCGACGTGACGGTCAAGTGCGTGGCCGCGGCGCGCGTCGTGCTCGGCCGGCAGATCGACGCGTTGCTGGCCGGTACTGCGCCGCGCATCCCGCAGGACGAAAGCCAGGCGACCTATTTCGGCGGCCGCAAGCCCGAGGACGGCCGCATCGATTGGACGGGTCCCGCGCAACGCGTCGTGAATCTGGTCCGCGCGGTGGCCGAACCATATCCAGGCGCGTTCGCCGACGCGGCCGACGGGCGGCGTCTTTTCGTTTGGCGGGCACGCGCGGTCGCCGGATCGGGCGCACCCGGCACGGTGCTGGCGAGCGATCCGCCGACCGTCGCCGCGGGCGAGGGGGCGGTCGTTTTGCTGCGCTGGCAGTGGGCGGGCGAGGCCAAGCGCGAGGCCGGTCCGCTGGGACTGGCCACGGGCGCCCGTCTGGGCTAGAAAGCGGCCTTCGAATCCCCAGCGAAAGCCGCTTTCGTGAGCCTCAAAGTCCTGATTCTCGGCGTCAACGGATTCATCGGATCGAATCTGTCCCAGCGCATCCTCGAGACCACCGATTGGTCGGTCTACGGCATGGACGTGCAGCGCGACAAGATCGAGGAATTGATCGGCAACCCGCGCTTCCACTACGTGGAGGGCGACATCACGATCAATCGCGAATGGATCCAGTACCACGTGAAGAAGTGCGACGTGGTGTTGCCGCTGGTGGCCATCGCCACGCCCGCGACCTACGTGCGCGAGCCGCTGCGGGTGTTCGAACTCGATTTCGAGGCGAACCTCGCGATCGTCCGCGATTGCGTCAAGTGGAACAAGCGCGTCATTTTCCCGTCGACGTCCGAAGTCTACGGGATGTCCACCGACACGCCGTTCGACGAAGAAACCTCGAACTTCGTGCTCGGTCCCGTCTCCAAGCAGCGCTGGATCTATTCGTGCTCCAAGCAGCTGCTCGACCGGGTGATCCACGCCTACGGCTTGGAAGGCCGCCTGCGCTACACGCTGTTCCGTCCGTTCAATTGGATCGGCCCGAAGCTCGACAACATCTGGGCCGCGAAGGAAGGCTCCTCGCGCGTGCTGACGCAGTTCGTCGGCAACATCGTGCGCGGGGACAACATCAGTCTGGTCGCGGGCGGTGCGCAGCGCCGGTGTTTCCTTTACATCGACGACGCGATCGATTGCCTCGTGCGCATCATCGCGAACAAGGACGGCGCCGCCGATCAGCGCATCTTCAATATCGGCGAGCCGAAGAACGACTGCTCGGTGCGCGAACTGGCCGAGGCGTTGCTCGACGAGATTTCGCACTACGACGGCTTCAAGGATGTCAAATCGCGCGTCAAGCTGATCGACGTCGATCCAGGCGCCTATTACGGCAAGGGCTACGAGGACATTCAGGTCCGCGTACCGTCCATCGAAGCGGCCAAAACGCATCTGGGTTGGGCGCCGACGACCGATCTGCGAACCGCGCTGCGCAAGACGTTGGATTACTACCTGCTCGCCAAGCCCAAGGATGCGGGCGACCTGTCGTCCGCGCCGGTGCAATGACGCTTCCGGCCAGGCTGGCCGTCAAAATCGACGTCGATACCGACCGCGGCACGCGCGAGGGCCTCGAAGGCCTCGCGCGCGCGCTGGACCGGCGCAAGATCCGCGGAACGTTCCTGTTCAGCCTGGGGCCCGACAATACCGGGCGGGCGATCAAACGCATCTTCCGCCCCGGATTTTTCGCCAAGGTCAGCCGCACGAGCGTCGTCAAGGTCTACGGCCTGCGCACGTTGATGAACGGCGTGCTTCTGCCGGGGCCCGACATCGCCAAGCGCAATGCCGACAGGATGCGCGCGGTCGCCAAGGCGGGCCACGAGACCGGCATCCATTGCTGGGACCATATCCGCTGGCAGGACGGGCTCGCGCGGATGACTCTCGCCGAAACCCGGCACGAGTTCGCGCAGGCGCGCGCAGCCTACGAAACCGTCTTCGGCCATCGCGCGCGAACGGCGGGATCCGCAGGCTGGCAGGCCGACGCCAAAAGCCTCGAGGTCTACGACGAGGCGGGGCTCGACTACGCGTCGGACGCGCGCGGCACGACGCCGTTCGTACCCCGAGCTGACGGTCGCGTATTCCGCACGCCGCAATTTCCGACCACGCTGCCGACGTTGGACGAATTGTTGGGGCGGCCCGAATACCCGGCTGACCGGCTGGTCGCCCATTATCTCGGCCTGCTCAAGCCCGGCACGCTGAATTGTTTGACCGTGCACGCCGAGCTCGAGGGCATGATGTATCTCGATTGGTTCGAGGCGCTGTTGGATGCCGCCGCGCGCGCGGGCGTGATCTTCGCAAATCTGGCCGAAGAGGCCGCGAAGACGGTCCGCGAAGCCCTGCCGGTGGCCGATCTTCTGCAAGGAACCGTCGATGGCCGGTCCGGCACCATGGCGGTGCAGGGGGCAGTGCCGGGGGCCTTGCAGGCAACACTTTAAAGTCACCGCTTACCGCCTTATATTTCGGCTTTAAGCGGAGCCGTCCCCCCATGACCACCGGCGCGCCCAGCAAGCCCAAGCATATCGTTCTGACGTCGCACCCGCCCAAAAGCGGCAAGCCGTTGACGCCCATCCATTGGGGCGCACCGGGCGCGCAAGCCCGCGGACCCGTGATCGGCTCGACGACCGACGCGCTCGCGCGCAACGTGATCGGCACGCATTCGGGCAGTTACATGCTCTACCGGGCGCTCGCCGTCGCGGCCGGCGCGCTGTCGCCGATGCACAAACCCGATTTGACCAACACGGCCCCGCCCGATCCGATCGGCCCCTTCGCCCAATGGGCGGACCCGGCCAAGATCGTCAGCCTCGACCCTTACGGCCATATGGTGGGAGAGGTGTTCGCGGCCGACCTCGCCCGCGGGCTCGACATCCGCCCGACCATCGCGGTCACGCGGGCGCATATCGACATGCCCGAGTTGCGCGAGGCCCTCGCCGCCGGTCGCCTGAAACCCGATGGCCGCATCGTGGACGCGACCGGGCATGTGCGCACCACGAAGGTTGCGATAGAGCCCGTTTGGTATCTGCCGGGCATCGCCGAGCGGTTCAAAATCTCCGAGACCGATCTGCGCAACGGCCTGTTCGAATACACGGGCGGGATGTTCCCGGAACTGGTCACGCGCCCCGACATGAAGGTGTTCCTGCCGCCCATCGGCGGCACCACCGTCTATCTGTTCGGCGACGTGAAGGGCTTGGGCGATCCCAAGACCCGGATCGGCGGCCGCGTGCACGACGAGTGCAACGGTTCCGACGTGTTCGGGTCGGACATCTGCACGTGCCGGCCCTATCTCGCCCACGGGCTCGAGGTCGCCATCGAAACCGCGCAGAGCGGCGGTGTGGGCTTCATCGTCTACAATCGCAAGGAGGGCCGCGCGCTGGGCGAGGTCACGAAGTTCCTGGTCTACAACGCGCGCAAGCGCCAGGAGGGCGGCGATCAGGCGGCGACCTATTTCAAGCGCACCGAGTGCGTGGCCGGCGTGCAGGACATGCGCTTCCAGGAACTGATGCCCGATGTGCTGCACTGGCTCGGCATTTCGCGCATCGACCGCTTCGCGTCGATGAGCAACATGAAATCCGAAGCGATCGAACGTTCCGGAATCCGGATCGTCGAGCAGGTCGAAATTCCGCCCGATCTGGTTCCGGCCGACGCCTCGGTGGAGATGGAAGCGAAGAAGGCCGCCGGTTACTTCACCGGCGGTCCGGCCCCCGACGCCGAGAAGCTTGCGGCGACCAAAGGCCGCGGGCTCGACGGCTGACATGGTCGAGACGCCCGATTTCGGCGGTCCGTCGGCGCGCGTGCGCCGTTTGCGCGATCCGCGCACGATCCGCGCGCGCGCGCGCGAGGTGTTCGATGCGGCCCGCGCGGGCGCCACGCCGCACTTCTCGGTCGATCTCGGGCGTCTCGACGAAGCGGCCGCGCGCGTCGTCGCCGCGATCCGCCGCGACTATCCCGATCTGAACGTGCCCTATCATTCGCGTTGGCGGCATTTCGACGTGGGCGGCGTGGACCGGTGGGCGAAGCTAGCCGGAACCATCGACGACAAGCTCGAACGCAGCCGCGTGGCCGTCGATCTGGCCGTCACGTCGGTGCTGCTCGACGCGGGCGCGGGGCCGGGCTGGACGTACCGGACGCAAGACGGCACCTTCGCGCGCTCCGAAGGTTTGGCGGTCGCGAGCTTCGATCTGTTCGCGTCGGGCGCGTTGGCGGGCGATGCGGACGCCCTCGCGCGATTTTCGGCGGCGGCGCTGGAGCAAGGGTTCCAAGTCGGCCCCGACAATCCGCTGGCGGGGGCGGCGGGCCGCGCGGCGCTGCTGCGTCGCTTGGGCGAGACCATCGCCAAGCGCCCCGACATTTTCGGTCCAAAGCCACGGCTCGGCAATCTGGTGGATCGTTTGCTGTTCGACGCGCGGGAGGGAAAGCTGCCCGCGGCGCGCGTGCTGCACCATCTGCTCGACGGGTTCGCCGACGCGTGGCCGGCGCGCGTGGTGGTGGACGGCGCCAATGTCGGCGATGTCGGGCGGCATCCGGCTGCGACCGACGGTCTCGTGCCGTTCCACAAGCTCAGCCAATGGCTTGCGTACTCGCTGCTCGAACCGATGGAGTGGCTTGGGATCGAGGTCGTCGATCTCGACGCGCTGACCGGCCTTCCGGAGTATCGGAACGGCGGTTTGTTCCTGGATACGGGCGTCCTCGCGTTGAAGGATCCGACGATGGCCGGGCGGGCGCACGACGCGACGTCGGAATTGGTCGTCGAATGGCGCGCGCTGACGGTCGAACTTCTCGATCTGGTCGCGGTTGGGGTTCGCGGCGCGCTGGGCGTGGACGCGGCGGCTTTTCCGCTGGCCAAAGTGTTGCAAGGCGGAACGTGGACCGCCGGCCGCATCGTCGCCGCCGAGAAGCGCGCGGGCGGCGGCCCGCCGCTCGCCATCGTCAGCGACGGAACGGTTTTTTGAGGGAGATGAGGAACGTCATGTCGGGAACGCTGCACGTCGTCGGGCATCCGCTGATCCAGCACAAGCTCACGCAAATGCGCCGGAAGGAGACCGAGACGCGCGACTTCCGGCGGCTGGCGCGGGAAATCGCGCTGCTGCTCGCCTACGAAGTCACCCGCGACCGCGCGTTGACGACCCAGGAGATCGATACGCCCTTGACCAAGATGCGCGCGCCCGTGCTCGCGGGTAAGGAAATCTGCCTGGTTTCGGTGCTGCGCGCGGGCAACGGCATTCTCGACGGAATGCTCGAAATCCTGCCTTCCGCGCGCGTCGGCTTCGTCGGCCTCTATCGCGATCCCGATACGCTCGCGGCGGTCGAGTATTACTGCAAGCTGCCCGAGGACATCGCCGAGCGCGAGACGATCGTCGTCGATCCGATGCTGGCCACGGGACATTCGGCCAGTGCGGCCGTCGCGCGGATCAAGCAGGCGGGTGCCAAGTCGATCAAATTCGTCTGCCTGCTCGCGGCACCCGAGGGCGTCAAGGAGATGCAGGCCCATCACCCGGATGTCGCGATCTTCACCGCATCGCTCGATTCGCACCTGAACGACCACGGCTACATCGTGCCGGGCCTGGGCGACGCCGGGGACCGCTTGTTCGGCACCAAATAGGGTTCCGGCACGGCGTTTGCGTATCCCCTCCCGGTCCTTGCGCGGGCGGCCGATTGCCGCCAAGCTGGTTACCGGGGTGTGCTCAACAGGGAGGGGATGCATATGTTTCGATCGCGCTTTACGGCGGCGGCGTTGGCCGTCGGGTTCGTTGTTGCCGGCTTCGCGGGGCTTGCGAACGCGCAAGCCGCGCGTCTCGTGACCGGCGTCGACGGGACGTTCGCGCCGCACGCCATGCCGCGGCTGGGCGGTGGCATCGAAGGCTTCAACGTCGACATGGCCAACGAGATCGCGCGCCGGCTGGGCCGGCCGATCGAGATCCAAGCCCTGGAATTCTCCGGCTTGATCCCGGGACTGCTCGCCCGGCGTTTCGATTTCGTCGCGGCGCCGACGACCGTGACCGAGGCGCGCGCCCGCACGTTGCTGTTCACCGAAGGCTATCTTGCGACCGACTACCAGTTCGCCACGCGCCGCGGCGCGCCGGAGATCAAGTCCCTCGACGACGTGCGCGGCAAGAAGCTGGCCGTCAACAAGGGGTCGGCCTACGAATCCTGGGCCAACGACAACGCCCAGCGTTTGGGCTTCACCTTCGACGTCTACGGCTCGAACCCCGAAGCGGTCCAGGCCGTGCTCGCGGGGCGCGCGGACGCCAATCTCGCCGGCAACACGGTCGTCGCCTGGGCGGCCAAGCAGAACCGCCAGCTCGTACTCGGCCATACGATCCGGACCGGCCTCGTTTGGGCCATTCCGTTCCGGCCCGACGACAAGGAAGGCCGCGATCGCGTGTCCATGGTCGTCAAGTGCATGAAGCTCGACGGCACCTTCTCGCGTCTGCACGAGAAGTGGTTCGGCTACAAGGCGCCCG
Organism: Azospirillum sp.; assembly: GCA_020249045.1. GTDB lineage: Bacteria > Pseudomonadota > Alphaproteobacteria > CACIAM-22H2 > CACIAM-22H2 > Tagaea. The sequence continues at coordinate 11,800 of JADCGK010000238.1, forward strand.
CCGACTCCGTCACGATGCAGCCTTCGGCCGGACACGGCGTGCCGGGTCTGCCGGGCTACGACGAAACGCCGGTGACGCCGGTTTGCCGCTGACGGGCGGCGTGGTCCGTCCGCTTCTCGAACTCGCGGGTCTGCGCAAAAGCTACGGCGGGCTCGACGTCCTCAAGGGCGTCGATCTCGCCGTGGCGCCCGGCGAGCTCGTTTTCGTGATCGGTCCGTCGGGGTCGGGAAAAAGCACGCTGCTGCGCTGCTGCAACCGCCTCGAGGAACCCGACGGCGGTACCGTGATCGTCGACGGCGAGAACATCCTGGCGTCCGGCGTCGATCTCAACCGCGTGCGCCAGAAGATCGGCATGGTATTCCAGGCGTTCAATCTCTATCCGCACATGACGGCGCTCGGCAACGTGACGCTCGCCTTGCGCAAAGTGCAGGGCATGGCGCGCGCGCCGGCCGAAGCGAAGGCGCGCGACGCTTTGGCCGCCGTCGGCCTCGCCGACAAGCAGGCCGCCTATCCCATACAGCTTTCCGGCGGCCAACAGCAGCGCGTGGCGATCGCCCGCGCTTTGGCGCTGGAACCGAAGATCGTGCTGTTCGACGAACCCACTTCGGCCCTCGATCCCGAACTCGTCGGTTCGGTGCTCGCGGTGATGCGCGAACTCAAGGCAGGGGGCATGACGATGGTGGTCGTCAGCCATGAACTCGCCTTCGCGCGCGATGCGGCTGATCGCGTCGTGTTCATGGACGGCGGACGCATCGTCGAGCAGGGACCGCCGGCGGCGATCTTCGGCAGTCCGCGCGAGGCGCGCACGCGCGATTTCGTCGCCAAACTCGCGGAGCGCAGCTGAGATGGAGGACGGCTGGGCGCGTTTCGTCTTCGCCTATCTGAACCCGGATGTCGCGGCCGAGTGGGGACCGAAGATCTTCGAAGGCGCGGTCATCACGATCGAACTGGGTCTTGCCACGATCGCGGCGGGTCTGTTCTTCGGCATGGCGCTTGCGGTGTTGCGGGCCAGCGCGCCGCGCTGGGTCGGGCGCGTCATCGTCGCCTTCGTGGACGTATTCCGCGCTTGGCCGCCGCTCGTCGTCATCATCGTGCTGTTCTACGCCTTTCCCTACGTCGATCTGCCGATGGGCGCCTTCACGGCGACCTGGCTGGCGCTGAGCCTCGTACTCGCCGCCTTCGCCGAGGAGATCTGGTGGGCCGGCCTGCAATCGGTCCCCAAAGGCCAGTGGGAGGCGGCGCGCTCCACCGGTCTGTCCCATTTGCAAGCCCTCGTCTGGGTCGCGGTCCCGCAAGCCGTGCGCATGACCATTCCGCCGCTGGTCAACCGGACCATCGCGATCGTCAAAGGGACGGCCTTGGGCTCGGTCGTGGCGTTGCCCGAAATCCTTGGCCAAGCCACCTCCGCCTCGAGCCTCGCCGGCAACCCGACGCCGCTGACGCTCGCGGCTTTGGCCTATCTTGCGATCTTCCTGCCGGTCGTGATCCTCGGGCGCTGGATTGAAACGAGGTTCGCGTGGAAACGCTGAACACGATCCTGGAAGTGTTCTTCAATGCGGAGATCGCCGTACGGGTCTTCCCGTTCCTGCTGAGGGGATTGGGAATGACGTTGCTGTTGTGCGCGTTGGTGATCCCGCTGGGCCTCGCGGGCGGACTTGCGCTGGCCTGGGCGGCCAGCCTGGAGCGGCGATGGTTGCGGGTTCTTTGCGTCGTTTATGTCGATTTCTTCCGCGCCTTTCCGCCCCTGGTGCTGCTGATCTTCCTGTTCTTCGGCCTGCCGTTTGCGGGTATCGATCTGCCGTCGATCGCCGCGGTGGGGATCGGGTTCTTCCTCAACGCGTCGAGCTATTACGGGGAGATCTTCCGCGCGGGCGTGGAGTCGGTGCCGAAGGGGCAGTGGGAGGCCGCCCGGTCGACCGGTCTCACGCGTTTCCAGACGATGACCGCGGTGATCCTTCCGCAGGCGACGCGCAACGTGCTGCCCGATCTCATCGGCAATACGCTGGAGGTCGCCAAGCTCACCTCCATCGCCTCGGTCGTCGCGCTCGGCGAATTGCTGCACACGGCGCGTTTGGCGCAGTCGCTGGTCTACAACCCCACGCCCATCGTCATGGCGGCCATGCTATATCTCGCCCTGTTCTGGCCGGTCGTACGATTGCTGTCCCGGCTCGAACATCGCAACATCGCGCGGCGGTAGGTGCCATGGCTCAACGCATTCTGGTCGTCAATCCGAACTCCAACGAGAACGTGACCCGCGGGATCGACGCGGCCGTGGCCCCGCTGCGTCTGCCGGGCGGGCCCGAGATCGAGTGCATGACGTTGAAGGACGGGCCGCCGGGCATCGAGACGCAGGCGCATGTGGAAAGCGTCGTCCAGCCGCTCGCCCGGACGGTCGCGGCGCGCGACAACGATTGCGACGCGTTCGTGGTCGCATGTTTCTCCGATCCCGGGCTTTACGCGGCGCGCGAGGCGACCAAGAAGCCGGTCTTGGGGATCGCCGAGTGCGGCATGCTGACGGCGCTGACGCTGGGCGAGCGCTTCGGCATCGTCGCGATCCTGCCGCGCTCGGTGCCGCGACATCTGCGATATGTCGGCGCGCGCGGGCTCGAAGCGCGCTTCGCGGGCGACCGGCCGATCGGTTTGACGGTCGCGGAATTGTCGGACGACGCGCGCACGCTCGCGCGCATGATCGAGGTCGGCCGGGAATTGCGCGACAAGGACGGCGCGGATGTGATCGTGATGGGGTGCGCGGGCATGGCGCGCTATCGCGACAGACTGCAGGCGGAAATCGGCGTACCGGTCGTCGAGCCGACGCAGGCCGCCGCCGGCATGGCGCTCGCCCGGGTCCGTCTAGGCTGGTGAGCCGCGTTCGGCGAGATCGGCGGGCGTGACGCGCGGGATCGAGAAGACATCCGAGAGCCGGACGTAATCGGCCCCCGCCAAGCGGCCGATGAGGCCCATTTTCGCAACGTCCAGCCGGTCGCGCTCGCCCACGAGATCGGGCCGTACGCGCAAGGCGAGCACCTCGGCGAGCAAGATCGCGCGCTTGTTATCGAAGCCGAGCCGGATGTCGCGGAGCATCCGGCATTCGAGGGCGACGGGCGCCTCGGCGATGCGCGGCGGGCGGACCAACAGCGAGGGGGCGGCGTGGAAACCCGCGAGGGCCAGTTCGTCGACGCCCGGCTCGACGTCCGCCCCACAGACGACCATGCCGGGGGCCATTGCCTCGTCCACCAGATTCACGACGAATTCGCCCGACGCGTCGATGTTGGCGACCGTGTCCTTCTTCCGCCCGTCGGCGCGCCGTTCGATCCCGAGCGCGACGACCGCCGGATCGTGGCTCAACACGTTGAAGAACGAGAATGGGGCGGCGTTCGGCTGGTGGTGGGAGTCGAGCGTTGTGACGAGCGCTATGGGGCGCGGTACGACCGACGCGATCAGCAATTTGTAGCGCGTCTCCGGCGGCGTGGCGGCGAAGTCGTAGTCCTTCATTGCGGCGGCTCGATGACGCCGGTCTGGCTTGCGATCAGGCCATAATGCTCGATGCGCCGGTGCTTGGCGAAGGCGAAGGTGGTCTCCTTGCCGTAGGTGCACAGCGACAAGTCGCAATCCGCGACGACCAATTCGTCGGCGACCGATCGGGTAAGTGCCACGATCTCGCCGGTGGGAGCGACGATGCACGAACCCCCGATCAGCGAACAGCCTTCCTCGATCCCCGCTTTGGCGGCCGCGACGACCCAAGTCGAGTTCTGGTAGGCGCCGGCCTGCATGACCAGATGGTTGTGGAACTGGCGCAGATGCTCGGGCTCGGGCGCCGAATGGACCATCGCCCAGCCGTTGATCGCCGGCGTGTTGTAGCCGAGCAGCATCAACTCCATGCCCTTCAGTCCCATCACGCGATAGGTTTCCGGCCATCGGCGGTCGTTGCAGATCGCCATGCCCACGATTCCGCCCATCGTGCGCCAGACCGGAAAACCGATGTCCCCCGGCTCGAAATAGCGCTTTTCCAAATGCTGGAAGGGTCGCTCCGGTTCGTTTTCGGCGTGGCCCGGCAGATGGATTTTCCGGTACTTGCCGACGATCTCGCCCGCGCGATCGACCAGGATCGCCGCGTTGAAGCGCCGACCTTCGGGCGTCTTCTCGGCATAACCGAGATAAAAGCCGATCTTGAGGCGCTTGGCTTCGGCGAACAACGGCGCCACCGCCGCATTTGGCATCTCGGTTTCGAAGAATTGATCGACCTCGCGCCAATCGGGCATGAACCAGCGCGGGAAGAACGTCGTCAGCGCCAGTTCGGGAAACACGACCAGCGTACAGTTTTTCTTGGCGGCCTCGCGCAGCAGCGCGATCAACCGTTCGACGCACTGGGCGCGGGTTTCGGCGCGTGCGATGGGGCCCATCTGGGCGCAGCCGACGGTGACGATCCGGGGAACGAGTGTCTTGGGAGGCATCAGAAGATGTCCGAAATGTCCTCGGTGAAGATGGAGCGACCCAGCGGGATCGCGGCGTCCGGCTTGGCTTTGGGAAGATAACGGCCGCGTCCCGGTTTGGCGACCGGTTCGCCCTTCACCGCGACGACTTCGCCGCGGGACAGCGTCGTGTCGATCCACCCTTTTACGCGCATTCCCTCGTAGGGCGTATAGTCCATATTGTCGTGCAAAATGGACTGCGTGACCGTCAGTTCCCGGTCGGGGTCCCAAATCGCGATATCCGCGTCCGCGCCGATGGCGAGCGAGCCCTTCTGGGGATAAAGCCCGTAGATCTTCGCGGCGTTGGTCGAGCCGAGCGCCACGAACCGGTCGAGCGAAATGCGACCTTTGAGCAAGCCTTCCGCGTAGAGGAGCGGCAAGCGCACCTCAAGGCCCGGCACGCCGTTGGGCACCTGCTTGAAATGGGCGTTTGGGCCGTTCTTCAGCTTGCCGTTCGGATCGTCGTAGCGGTAGGGCGCGTGGTCGGAGGAGAACACGTCGAATAGCCCGTCGCTCAGCGCCTGCCATACGAAGGCTTGGTTGGCCTTGTCGCGCGGCGGGGGCGAACACATGCACATGGCCCCCAGGAACCCCTTTTTGTCGAGATCCTCCTGGGTCAGGAACAGGTATTGCGGGCACGTCTCGGCGAACACCTTGAGACCTTTGGCGCGCGCACGGCGGATCTCCTCGATGGCCTCGCGGCCCGATACGTGGACGATCAGGATCGGTTGATCGATCATCTCGGCGAGCGCGATCACGCGATGCGTCGCCTCGCGCTCGACCGGCATGTTGTGGCTGAAGCAGTGATAGACGGGACGCGTCCGGCCCGAGGCGATGAGCTTCTCGGCGAACCAGCTCATCGCGTCGTGGTTCTCGGCGTGGATCATCACCATCGCGCGCTTGCGCCGGGCGAGGGACAGCACGTCCAGGATCTGGCGGTCGCTCAGCTTCAGCGCGTCGTAGGTCGTATAGATCTTGAAGCTGGTATAGCCGTCCTCGATCAGCGCGGGCAATTCCTGGCCCAGCACCGTTTCGTTCGGGTCCGACAGGATCAGGTGGAAAGCGTAGTCGATGCTCGCCTTGCCGTCGGCGCGCGCGTGGTAGTCCTTGACGAC
>JADCGK010000239.1 GCA_020249045.1 Azospirillum sp.
AAGGAGATCACTCGATATCCGATCAAGTATCTGCGCTACTGGTTCGTCCGCAACTTTTTGGAAGCTGAAGCGAAGCGTCTTGCACGTCCACTGAACGTGCTGGAGGTCGGGGTAGATCGAGGCCAAATGCTCGCATTCATGGGCGATGCGAGCAATCGCGAGCCCGTTATTGGAAGCTGGACGGCGGTTGACGTGGCACCGAACGATCCTTGGCTCTCGAAGATAGGGTATGGGGAAATCATACAGCACGATGTCGATTTCGGTGCCGATCCTTGCTTGCACCGCACGTTCGACACCGTCGTATTTCTCCATGTCCTTGAGCACCTGCAGGCGCCAGAGGAGACCCTCAAGACCTTTCTCCGCTATGTAAAGCACGATGGTATCGTCGTTGGCGGATGTCCAACGATGCCCTCGGTGATTGCCGATCTCGGATATGAACGTCGTTTGCGCCGGAAGGCGAAGCCTTTTGGTCATGTCAGCGTCATTAGCCCGGAACGCATCGAGCAGTTCGTTGAAGCTGAGAAACTTCATTTGGAGTTTCTTTCTGGTGCCTATCTGGCGCGCAAACAGGGCGCATGGATCGAGAACTTTGCAACCTGGATGCGCTTGACCGTCGCGTTTGGTGCTGTTTTTCCGTCTTTGGGTAGTGAAGTTTACTTCCAGATACGAAAGACAGGTCGTCATCCCTAACGTGATTTGGCAGGCTACTGAAAATCCCCTTCTTGGTTGCTGCGATCGCGTCATTCACTGTTGACGGATCGGCGATGGGGGGGGAAATGCGCGGGCGCGGACCGGAAAACGGCGGGATGTTCAGCTACGTGTCGCTGGAGAAGTGGGTTCCTGTGAAGCATCCGCTGTAGGCGATCCGGACGCTTGCGGACGCGGCGTTGGCGAAGCTGAGCGGGCTGTTGGACGCGCTGTACTCGGCGACGGGACGGCCGTCGGTGGCGCCGGAGATGCTGCTGCGCGCTACGCTGCTGCGGGCGTTCTTCTCGGTTCGCTCGGAACGGCAGTTGATTGGGCAGATCGACTACAATCTGCTGTTCCGGTGGTTCCGTCCGCGGGGGCTGGTCAGGCGGTTGCTGCCGACCCGCCGCACCGAGCAAGACGCGCGCGAAGCGCGCGGCGAGCAGCGAATCGCCCAAGTCGCGACCGTTGAGAGCAACCCGGGCTAAGGTCCGGCCGTAGCGGTCGCGCTGCCGACGGGGATCGACGTAGATCTCGATGGTACTGGCTGATCCCAGTCCGGCGGCCTATTGCTCGGGGCGCGGCGGGCGATGGTCGTTTCGGCCGCTCACCCCCCCTCGGCTAAGAGGCGACGTTGACCAGGCGCACGCGCTTGGTCCCGCAATCGATTTTATCTCCGTCGACGGCGCGGCACGCCGCGGGTGTCAGGGGCTCCAGCCTAGCGACGGTTTCGGGCGCCTTTGTAGCGCACGACGCGAGCACGATCGGCGAGGAGAACGAAAGGATCAAGCCGCGAATCATGTGCACGGATTCTGCACGGATGTTCACGGCTCGTCGCGGCATTTAGCGGACGATAGCGGAATTGTCGGATCTAGATGGGCGCCAAAAAGCCCTTTGTTATCAGGGCTTCGGATGGTGGGCGCTGTAGGGATTGAACCTACGACCCCTGCCGTGTGAAAGCAGTGCTCTCCCGCTGAGCTAAGCGCCCGTCGCCATCCGTCGCGGCGGTGGGGCAGGGGTATAGGCCCGCCTCCCGGGGCCTGTCAAGAAACACCCCCTCCCTGTCGAGAAACGGCCTTTTGGCCAATTCCACCCCTTGGCGAATTCCACGGGGCGCCTATGTTGTGGGAATGCGCGCGCTCCCCTTCCTGGCTGTTCTACTCGCCGCCACGCCCGCCGCGGCGTTCACGACCGCCGGCGAGCGGATCGAACTCACATTCGACGTGACGGCGGGCGCGCGCGTCGCCGAAATGACCCTGGCCTATTCGGCGACGTCCCAGGGCTATGAGATCGCGACCAGCCAGCGGTCGACCGGCCTGCTGGAATGGATCGTGCCGTGGCGTTCGACGACCGAGGTCGCGGGTCTGTTCCGCGGCCCCGAATCCGTTCCCGTCAGCTATCGCAGCCAAGGCACGTTCCGGGGCAATCCGCGCAAGGTCGAACTGTTCTTCGAGGAGGGGGCGGTCGTCCGGATGGAGACTGTCCCCGAAAACCGCGACGACGACCGCGACGAAGTGCCGGCCGAGTTGCGCGCGGGCGCGCTCGATCCGGTTTCCGCGATCCTCGCCACGATCCGCAAGGCCAACGACACCGGTTCGTGCGCCGCGCGCGTTCCCGTGTTCGACGGCCGCCAGCGTTACGACATCGTGTTCGAGGACATGGGCGTGCGCGACGTGCCGCGCCATCACGCGTCCGCGTTCCAAGGTGCGGCGCGCGCGTGCGAGTTCCACTGGGTCCCGATCGCCGGGCGCAAGCGGAACGTCAACGTGACCGCCGCCAACGACCGGCGCGGCGGCGTGGCCTACATGGCCCCCATCGGCGTGGGAAACACCCAAGCGCCGGTGCGCATCGAATTCCACGCCTGGTTCGGCACCGTCACCGGGCATCTGCGCGAAATCCGGCGCGTGCCGTCGGCCGCGCAAGCACGCTGATCAAGCCTCCAGATCGGCGGTCTCCTGGCGCAGCGCGCGGGTGGAGACGTAGACCTCGATCAGGAACAATCCCAGCGCCAGGATGACCGCGACGACCGCGGCGGCGAA
>JADCGK010000024.1 GCA_020249045.1 Azospirillum sp.
GCGTCCTCGCGATGCAACGGGGCGAGACGCTACGCTACCCGCGGGGCTTCGCGCCTCGCCCCGTTGCGCCAACCGAACCGATGGGTTCAAATGACGAACGGACTCTAGTTCCAAACGGGTGAGTTCACGGGCTCAGGCCACGAGTGTTCGACGCTGTCGGCGGCGCGGGTGCGCGAACTCGCCGGCCAAGCCCGCGCGCGTGGGCTTCGCTATATCGATTGCCCCGTGACCGGCCTGCCGGACGCCGCCGCCGCCGGGAACCTGACGCTGTTCGTCGGCGCCGAGGCCGCCGATCTCGCCGCCGCGCGGCCGTTGCTGGCGCCGATCTCGACGGAGATCGCGCATTTCGGTCCCGTCGGCGCAGGCACGGCCTACAAGCTGATGATCAACCTGATGGGCGCCGTGCAGATCGCCGCCGTCGGCGAAGGCATGGCGCTGGCCGCAAAAGCCGGTCTCGATCCCGCCCAAGTCGCCGCCATGCTTGCCAAAGGCCAAGCCGCCAGTCCGCAAGCGGTGCGCGCGGCCAACCGCATCGTCGCCGACGATCACGACCGCGCGGTGTCGTTCACGGGGCGCTTGCGCCGCAAGGACGCGGCCTATGGCGTCGCACTCGCCCGCGAACTCGGCATCGCCGCGCGGTTGGGCGAAACGGCGCTCGACGCCTACGAACGTCTGGTGCGCGCGGGCCTCGGCGACGCGAACGAAACCCAGATCGTTTCCGTTCCGGCGAAAAACCTCTAGCGCCCCAACTCCGCTTTGAGATCGGCTTCGGTCCACGGGTTGTCGATCTTGAAGCGATGGCCGTGCAGAATCACATGCATGTCCTGGAACGGGCCCTCGCCGAAGGCGCGATAGCGGCGCCGATACTCCGCTTCCGAGATGCCGGGTTCGACCCGGCACATGGCGTCGAACGCGCTGCGCAGGCGCACGGGGCCGCTCCACGTCTCGCCGTTTTCCGGCAATTCCTCGTCGCGGCAGGCCAACCGCTCGGACAGCGACGCGAACACCCGGACTAGCGCTTCGAAGGCCAAGGTCGCCAGATGCATGCGCCCGCAATCGGGCGGCACGTCGAACCATTCGCTGGCGACGATCGGCCCCGAATCGACCTGCTTCAACATGCGATGGGCCGTCGCCCCGAAGCGCGCCGCCCCCTCCCACACCGCGAAGCTTTCGGGATAGACGCCCGGATAGCTCGGCGGGCCCGGATGGAAGTTGTAGGCGCCGTGCTCGCACGCCGCGAGATAACGCCCGGGCACCACGACGTTGGTCGCGAATGCGATCAAGCGCCGGCCCGGGACGGGGGCCGCGAACAGCGCGTCGAGTTCCGCGCGCGTCGCCGCCGGGCGAACGGCGAGAGCGGGTGCGAAACCGCGCAAATGGCCGGCGAGGTGCGGCGCCTCGCGTTCGCCGGTGAGCAGGACGATTTCCCGGGGCATGATGGACGCCGAAGCATAGGCGATTCCCGCCCCCGCGTCTTGCGCGCCGCCGCGCGGCTTGCGACCATACGCATCTTGGGCGCGGGAGATTCGGAATGAGCAACGGCATGCAGTTCGTCGGCGACGGTTTGGCGACGATGCACAACAGCGAGTTCCTGAACGATCCGCGGTTCAAGCGTGCCTATGCCTTCGGCATGCGCACGACGACGTTCCACAAGCTCGATCTGCACATCGAATGGCGCGCATGGGTCGCGCTGTGGGCGGCCGAACAAGCGTTGCGCCATCCCGGCGATTTCGTCGAATGCGGGGTCAACACCGGCATTCTCGCGGGCACCATCGTCGATTGGACGGGGTTCGGGGCGCGAACGGACCGGGCGATGTGGCTGGTCGACACGTTCGACGGCCTGCCCGAGGATCAGATCGACGAGAACGAACGCAAGATCGGCCTGCAGGCCTACAACGACGAGTATCGCAACCGCGACACGCATGCGATCGTGGTGGAGAAGTTCGCGCCCTTCCCCAATGTCCGCGTGATCAAAGGCCGCGTGCCCGACGCATTGACCCTCGTGAAGGCCGATCGCGTCGCGTATCTTTCCATCGACATGAACATCGCCCTGCCGGAGATCGCCGCCGCGCGGCATTTCTGGCCGAAGATCGTGCCGGGCGGCGTCATCCTGCTCGACGACTACAACTGGCTGCCGCACGTCAATCAAAAACGCGCCTTCGACGCGTTGGCGGCGGAATGGAACGTGCCGATCCTGGGCCTGCCCACGGGCCAGGGCGTGATCGTCAAGCCGGCGGCGTGACCGGATGGAGATCCGCCCCCTCAAACTCGACGGCACCTATGCGGTGATCCTGTCGCCGCGCAAGGATCAGCGCGGACATTTCGGCCGTCTTTTCGACGCCGAAATCTGGGCCGCGCACGGTTTGCCGGTCGTCTTCGCCCAGGAAAACGAAGCCTATACGGCGGCCAAGCACACGCTGCGCGGTCTGCATTTCCAGCGCCCGCCTTTCGCCGAGACCAAGATCGTGCGCTGCGCGCGCGGGGCCGTGCTCGACGTTTTCGTCGACATTCGCGCGGGCTCCCCCACCTACGGCAAATGGGATTCGATGATCCTGTCGGCGGACGAACCGACCTGGGTCGTGATCCCCAAGGGCTTCGCGCACGGCTATTGCACGCTGACGCCCGACACGCTGTTCCAATACAAGGTCGACGCGGTCCACACGCCCGCTGCCGAGGCGGGGCTGCCGTGGGACGATCCGGATCTGGGCATCGATTGGCCGTTGCGGGACCCCATCTTGTCCGCGCGCGATCGCGGCCACCCGCGTCTGCGCGATTTTGCATCGCCGTTCATCGACGGAATCGAGTGGTGAGGCGATGCGCGTCGCGCTGACCGGGGCGACCGGGATCGCCGGCGCGGGCATCGCAACCGCCCTCGCGCGGGCGGGGCACCGTGTCGTCGCCTTCGGCCGCCGCGAACCGGCCGGCCGCAAACTTGATCTCGCCGATCCGGCCAGCGCACGCGCGCTCGATTGGGCCGGGGCGAAAATCCTGATCCACGCCGCGGGCGTCACCGATGAAACCGCGCGCGACAAGGAACTCGGCCCGCGCATCGCCATCGAATCCTGGCGGGCCCTGCTCGATGCCGCGCGCGCGGCGGGCGTCGGGCGCGTTGTTTACGTTTCGTCGGCGCATGTCTATGGCCCGCTCGAAGGCGAGATCGAGGAAGACGCGTTCCCCCGGCCGATCAACGAGTACGCACGTCTGCATCTGGCCAGCGAGCAGGTGCTGCGCACCTCCGGGCTCGCGGCCGACATCCTGCGGGCGTGCAATCTCTACGGTTTTCCGGCCGATCTCGCCCGCTTCGAACGCTGGGCGCTGATCCCCTACGGCTTCCCGCGCGACGCGGCGCGCGAGGGCCGGATCGTGCTCAAATCCCCGGGGCAGCAGGCGCGCAATTTCCTGTCCGCCGAAAGGCTCGGCGAAATCGTCGTGGCCACCCTCGCCCTGCCCACCGCCGGCTGGCGTGTGCGCAACGCCGTCGGGCGCGATACCATGTCGGTGCGCGAATTCGCAGGCCGAGTCGCCGCCCTCGCCGGGGCGGCACTCGGGCGCGGAATCGCCGTCGAGGCGCCGCCGCCCGGCATCGCACCGCCGCCCTTGCGCATGCGCGGCGCATGGGGCGATACGGGCGCGGCGTACGACGACCTCGACGGGTTTCTCGCGCGAATGATCGCGGCATGCGCCGCCGACCGGAACGGACCGCCATGAAGTTCGACGAAACCGCCGCCACCGACCACGCCATCGCCAAGGCCTACGTCGCATTCCTCGTCGCCGAAAAGCGCGACGACGACGACGACGCGCGCGACGCGTTCTGCCGTTCGGCGAAGGTGGCGCCGAAACTGCTCTACGCCAATCCGCATGTGCGTCAGATCGCCTCGTTGTTCGCGAGGCGCACGAATATGGAGCGCGTGGCGGACATGACGGTGCGCGAATATCTGCGCTACCATTACTACTACGTGCACCAAGCCTACAAATACGGCATCCCCGAGATGCAGCAGAGCTGGCGCGGGCACCACATCATCAAGTCGCCCGCCGATTGCTGGGTCTACCAGGAACTGCTGTTCGAAACGAAGCCGGACATCGTGCTCGAACTCGGTTTGATGTTCGGCGGCGCCTCGGTGTTCTTCGCCGACGTGCTGCGCTTGATGGGCCACGGCGAGGTGTTGGGGATCGACATCACGCTCAAGAACATCCGCCACGATCCGGCCAAGGCCGGCAACATCACGTATCTCGAGGGCGACAGCGGTTCGGACGCGATCCTCGCTGAGGTCGAGCGGCGCTGCCGGGGCAAGAAGGTGTTCGTGATCGCCGACAGCGACCACGAAAAGGAGCACGTGCTCAAGGAGATCCGGCTGTATTCGCGGTTCGTGAATGTCGGGTCGTATTACGTCGTCGAAGATTCGCTCAACGACCTCATGGGGTTCCATCCCGTGCCCAACGAGGGGCCGCTCGCCGCGGCCAAGCAATTTATGGCCGAAACCGACGCGTTCGTTGCCGACCTTCGCCTGCCGGAGAAGTATCTGACCACGCTCTCCCCGCACGGCTTTTTGAAGCGGGTGAAGTGACATGATCATCGCCATCGCCGCCGCCCCCACGCTCGACCGCGCCAAGCGCGCTGCCGAACTCGCCGCCGGCAAAGCGCGGATCGTCGCCGATCCGGGACGCGGCCTCGTCGCCGCGCGCGGCTTCCAGACCATGTACGAAGTGCCGCGCGATCTGCAGACCGAACTTCGTCTCGCGTTGTTCGACACGCACGCCGCCGAACTCGACAAGGGCGGCCCGGTCGTCTTCGACCATTGCGTCGCCGAATGGATCGCCGATTGGATGCGTTGGCACTGGGCGGCGGTGTCCACACGCGCGTGGGACGCGGCGATGGACAAAGCCGCCGCGCTCGCCAAGCGCTACGACCGCGTCGACTTGCTGCGCGAGGGACCCGCGCGCGGGTACGACGGTTATTTCTGGCTCGACGCGCCCAACGCGCGGCAGATCGCAGAGTTGTTGCCCTTCGTCCTCGCGCGACTGGGCGCCAAAACGTGAGTCTCGAGATCGACCCGAGCGCGTCGATCTCGCCCGACGCGCGCATCCACGCCTCGGCGCGGGGGACCAAGATCCGGATCGGCGCACACGTTCATATCTACGATTTCGTCGTGATCCGCGCTGTCGGCGGCGCGGGCGACGTCGAAATCGGCGAGCATTGCTACATCAATCCCCATTGCACGCTCTACTCGGGCAACGGGATCAAGCTCGGCCGCTACGTGCTGCTGGCGCCGCATGTCTGCGTCGTGCCCGCGAACCACGCCTATGCCCGCCGCGACGTCGAAATCCGGCATCAAGGTTTCGCGCCGTCCAAGGGCGGCGTGGAGATCGGCGATGATGTCTGGGTCGGCGCGAACGCGACGATCCTGGATGGCGCCAGGATCGGCCGCGGCGCGATCGTCGCGGCCGGGTCGGTCGTCGCGGGCGAAATCCCCCCCTACCAGATCTGGGGCGGCGCGCCGGCGAAGTTCGTCAAGGACCGGCCGTAGCCAGCGCTTCGATCGCCCGCGCGATCCGCGCGCCGTCGCAGGCGGGCGATGCGGCCAAACGCGCGCGCAACGCGGCGCGGTCGGGCCGTTCGGCCGCCAATTTCCTCGCGACCGCGACGTAAGCGTCCGCGTCGGCAGCGATCCAGTCCGCGAACCCCGCATGGGTCAGGATCGAAGCGCCCACGCGCGCGGCATGGGTGGACCCCGGCGACGTCACCAGCGGCACGCCCATCCAGAGCGCTTCGAAGCTGGTGATCGTACCGTTGTAGGGCAGCGGATCGAGCGCGACGTCGATCGCCGCGTAAGGCCCGAGCGGTTCGGGTGCGAAGCCTTGCGTCCGGACCCGGTCGGGTGCGACGCCCAGCGCTTCGAACCGCGCCGCGATCTCCGCACGGACGGCCGGATCGGCCAAGCTGCGCGCCTTCAGCGCCAGCGTCGCCTCGGGCGTCTCTCGCAAAAGCCGCGCCCACAATGCGAGGGTCGCGGGCGAAAGCTTGGCGAGATTGTTGAAGGAGCCGAAGACCGGTCCGGCTTCGCGCGCGCGTGCGGCCGGCAAATCCGCCGCCGGCGGGGCGTAGGCGAGAAAGCCGCCCGGTACGCGCACCGGCGCCTCGGTCATCCCCGCATCGTCGGGGTCGCTGACCGCATCGACGATGCGCGCGTCCATCGCGGGTAAGCCTGTCGTCGCCGGATAACCGAGCCACGTCGCCTGCAGATGCGCCGGCCGGCGCGCGAAAACGCCCAACCGATTGCCCGCGGTGTGGCCCGACAAATCGATCAGCAGATCGACGTCCATCGCGCGGATCAGATCGGCCGCCGCGTCGTCGTGCAGCGCTGCCACGTCGTGCCACCCGTCGAAATTCGTCGCAAGCGCGCGCGTGGTCGCGTCCGCGACGGCGAGATTGGCGAAAGCGTGGATTTCGAAACGCGCCCGGTCGTGATGGGGCAACACCGCGCGCAACACCCAGGCGCAGGAATGCGCGCGGAAGTCGGCCGACACGTAGCCGATGCGCGGGCGCGCCCGCATGGTGGCGCGCGGCGGACGCGGCCGCACGGGCCAAGCCGCGCCCCAAGCGCGATGCGCGGCGAGCGACGCCGCGGCCGTCGTCCGATCGTCGTAGCTCAGCGCGTACAACGCCGCCGCCGCAACGCCCGGATCGGCCGGCGCGCGAGCGCGCGCTTGGTGCAGCAGATCGACCGCCTGCGCCGAATACCCGCGGTAAAGCCGGACATTCGCAAAATTGGCCATGGCGGCGGCATCGTCGGGCCGCAGCGCCATCGCCGCCGCGAAAGCGGCCTCGGCGTCCGCCGCGCGATCGAGCGCGAAAGCCGCGTTGCCGCGCGCCATGCAAACGTCGAAATCCCGTTCGGGCGCCGCGTCCAGCGCCGCCATCGCTTCGGCATCGCGCCCCGCGCGGGAGAGTGCGACGGCCCGCGCGACGGTCGCGGCGACGGAAACCGGCGCGCACGCCAACGCCGCCAACGCCGCGTCGACTTGCCCGAGCATGCCCAAAGCCGCGCCCAAATTGAGCCACGCTTCGCCCGCGTCGGGCGCGCGCCGGACCGCTTCGGCCGCCGCATCGTGGGCCAGGGCGGGTTCGCCGCACCGAAGACAAGCGCCCGCAAGCCCGATCAACGCGCGGGGATCCTCGGGCAGCGCGCGGTAATCCTCCGCGGCGGCGGACCATCGCCCGGCGCGCGCCAAGGCGTTGGCGCGATTGAGCCGCGCCCCCGCATGTCCCGGATCGATCGCCAGCGTTTCGCCATAGGCGGTGATCGCCGCCTCACCGGCCAGCGCGTTGGCGCGATTGAAGGCAATCTCCGCGTCGCGCG
Source organism: Azospirillum sp. (assembly GCA_020249045.1). Lineage (GTDB taxonomy): Bacteria > Pseudomonadota > Alphaproteobacteria > CACIAM-22H2 > CACIAM-22H2 > Tagaea. The sequence continues at coordinate 7,359 of JADCGK010000024.1, forward strand.
GCGCAAGCGCGCGCGCCGCGTCGAACGCGTCGCGCGCCGCCTCGATCAGCCCGAGCCCTTTGAGACACAGCGCCAACGCCGCGCGATAGGCGCCGACGTCCGGCGCCAACGCGACCGCGCGTTCGAGCGGCGCGCGCGCCTGCGCGTCCCGGCCCGCACCCGACAAAGCCGCGCCCAGCAGGTATTGCGCATCGGCAAGGTCGGGCGCCGCCGCCGCCGCGCGCGCGAACGCGGCGATGGCCGCCTCGACGCGCCCTTGGGCGTGGGCGGCGAGGCCTTCGCGCAAAAGCGCGTCCGGCGTCACGCGCGGGCCTTCGCGCACCAGCGCCGCCACAACGCGCGATAGACGCGTTCGAAATCGCGGGCCTGGCGCACGGCATCGCACAAGACCGACCCGCGCACGGCCGCGCGCAACGCGGCGCGGTCCTGGCGCGCCGCAGCCCCGGCCTCGCGCACGGCGAGTGCGACGAAGCCCGCGTCGTCCTCGGCCGTCAGGTCGCGCCGTCCCACCCGCGCGAGCAACCCCGCCGACCAGCGCGATACGACCGTATCGCCCGCGCGGGTGACGACGGGCACGCCCATCCACAACGCCTCGAACGTCGTCGTCGAACCGGTGAAGGGAAAGGTGTCGAGCGCCACGTCCACGCGGTCGTAGAACCGCAAGTGATCCTCCGTCGCGATCCCGCCGAGTTCGAACACCAAGCGATCGGACGGGATGCCGTGCGCGGCGAAACGCGCGGCGAGACCCTCGCGCACCTCGCGTTCGCGGTAGGCGGCATGGAATTTGAGCCGCAGGGTCGATCCGGCGACCGCGCGCAGGACCGCCGCCCACAAGGCGATCGTCGTCGAGGAAATCTTGACCGGATTGTTGGCCGACCCGAACGCGATCGGACCGCCCGCCGCCGAGGGCGCGCGCGCGACCGGCGGGGCCAGGTCGAGCGGCGGATGGACATAGACGGTGCGCAAACGCACGACGCGTTCGGTGAACGCGTCGCCGCGCGCTGCGGCCATCGTCGGATCAGCGAAGAACGCGTCGTAGGCGTCGGTGCCGCTGGTGGCGACGTCGAAGGCGTTGATGCGCACCGGTGCCGCGCGGTGCAGGACCGGATCGATGCGGTTGCGGTCGAAATGCTGGGCCATCGTCACCAACACGTCGATCCCGTCGGCACGGATCGCGGCGGCGAGCGCTGGCGGATCGAGATCGTAGCTGGTCCGCCAGCCGTCGCAGCGCGCGCGGAACTTCGCGGTCGTGGCGTCGTGCACGTCCGTGTCGTGATAGACGTGGATCGAAAACCGCGCGCGGTCCGCGTGCTCGAACAGCGCGTCGAAACTGCGCGCGGCGGAATGCGCGCGCAAATCGGACGTGACGTAGCCGACGCGCAAGCGCCGTTCGGGATCGGGATCGTTGGCGAAGGGCGGCGGCGGAATGGCCGGCGCGAATTCGGCCGCGTATTCGGCGGCGACGTCGCGGATCCGTTCCGGCGCGACGGCGGCGGCGTAGAGATGGGCGTTGATGTAGGATTTCCAGACTTGCGCGCGTGCCGGGCCGCGCGCCCGCGCGAGCGCCGTGCGATAGGCTTCGATCGCCTCCTCCTGGCGCGAACGCCACATCAACGTGTTGCCCAGATGGGTGTAGGGACCCGGGTCCGAGGGATCGGCGGCGATCAAGGCGCGCCACAACCGCTCGGCGGCGGCGGGTCGCATCCCCTCCTCGTAGGCGCGGGCGAGGTTGATCGCGATCGCCCGGTCGTCGGGCCGCAGGCGCAAGGCGGCGAGGAAAGATTCGGCCGCGCCGTCGTGATCGCGCAGCCAGAAGCGCGCGACGCCCAAATCGACCAGCGAGGGCAAATGCGCGGGGTCGGCCGCGAGTGCGGCTTCGAACGCCGTCCGGGCGCCGGACCAGTCGCCTTGCGCTTGGGCGGCAGCGCCGCGCGCGTGAAGCGCGTCGGCGTTCACGTCGGCCCCGCTGCGGCGCGTTCGAGAAAGGCGCTCAAGTCCGCGACAGGTGCGGAATCGCGCCACAACGCGTCGCGCCGCAGCGCCGTTCGCGCCGCGAGATCGGCCAGCGCGGCGCGATCGGTCCCGAGCCGCACGGCGAGCGCCACGTAGGCGTCGAGATCGGCGGCGACGGCGTCGGACAAATCCATGCGGCGCAGAATTCCATAGGTATGCCGCGCGCGCATCGTTTCGCCCGGCCAGGTGATCGCGGGCAGGCCCTGGGCGATCGCCTCCAGGGTCGTGTTCCCGCCCGACCAGCGCGGCGTATCCAGGAAAAGGTCGCACGACGCGTTGAGGGCGGCGTAGCGCGCGCGGTCGAGCCACGGCAGCAAGACGAGATGCCGCGCCGGCGAGAGGCCGCGCTTTTCGAATGCGGCGGACAGCCGCGCGCGGAATTTCGCGGTCAACGCCGGCGCCGTCGGATGGCTCAGGAAAACGAACTGGGAGTCCGGCACGCCTTGGGCGATGCGCGCGAGCAGATCGTCGTCCTGGGGCAGGTATTTGAAGATGGACTGGCAACAGAGATATTTGATCGCCTCGGCGCGCAAGCCGAAGGCCGCAGGATCGCGCGCCGCCGGGGCCGCGGGCGGAGCGTAGTGGATCGAGAGATTGGCGAGCCGCACCGGCCGCTCGGTATAGCGTGCGGCCTCGCCCGGCGGTTCCATCAGGTCGCTGGTCAGGAAGTAGTCGACCGTCGGAAAACCCGTCGTTTCGGGATGGCCCCAGGCCACGCATTGCGCGGGCGCGAAGCGCAAGGCCGCCAAGCGGTGGCAGATCGGGTCCATGCCGAGTTCCGGATAGACGACGACGTCCGGCGCATCGGCCGCGAGCGCCGCGGCGATGGTCTCGAAGCCGCCCTCCACGAAGCGCGCGAAACATGCGCGCGCGGCGGGCGTCTGAGCATCGGCCGCGGGCGAGGTCCAATACCCGAACAATTCGAAGCGGCGGCGATCGAGCCCCTCCATCCATCCCCGGAAAAGCTTCCAGACCGAATGATCGCGGAAATAGGCGCTGACGAACGCCACGCGGATCGGGCGCGCGGCATCGCGCGGCCGACGCGCGGGCGCCGTCGCCCACTGCGGATAGGCGTGCGCCATCGCCGCGCAAACGAATGCGCCGTAGCGGCGTTGCAGATCGACATCCACGCGCCCCTGATAGGGCAGATAGAACGGATGGTGCTGGCCCACGGCCGCGGCGACCGCCGGATCGGCCGGATCGCACGTGGCGATCAGCGCATCGAGCGCGCGCGCGTAGGCGTCGCGCGCGGCGTCGATCTCGGCGGGCGTGTCGTAAAGGATCGGCAACTCGGCGAAGCAGGCGCCCATGCGCGCGCCCGCGTTGCCGGGATCGAGTTCGACGGCCCGCGCATAAGCGTCGCGTGCGGCCTTGCGTTCGCCGATATCGGCAAGCGCCGAACCTAGATTGGCGTGGGCTGGCGAAAAATCCGGCGCGAGTTGGGTCGCGCGGCGAAACGCGGCGATGGCCGCATCCGGATTGCCGCTTTCTTGCGCGGCGGCGCCGAGATTGTTCCAGGTGCGCACGTCGTCGGGTTCGAGCGCCAACGCTTGGCGATAGGCCGCCTGCGCGGCCGCAAGGTCGCGCGCCCGATGGGAGGCAAGACCGAGTTCGGCATGCGCATGCGCGTTGCCGGGCGCACGCGCGACCGCGTTGGCAAAAGCGGCGCGCGCCCCGGCATGATCGCCGAGCTTGGCGCGTGCTTGGCCAAGATCGAGCCAGATCTCGGCCGTATCGACGCCGAGGACGATCGCCTCACCGAGTGCGGCTGCCGAGTCGTGCCATGCGCCGGTCTCGAACAAACAGACCCCGAGATTCTGGAAAAGCAGCCCGGTCCGTATTCCCCCATCGACCAGGCGGCGGTATTCCACCACCGCAGACGGGAAATCGCGCGCCTGCTGGTGCCCGATGGCGCGTTCGAGAATCGCCGAAATCCCTTCCATTCCCGAAGCATACCCTAATTGCCCGGAACGCGTCCTGGCGACATGGGGCGAGGTTCGAAGGCCCCGCCTCCTTCATCCGGAGAGCTCTTTTCGACGTTATCCTAAAATTTCTTTCGGATTTTAGAGAATTCCGCTTGGCAGGATGAAAATCCAGTCGTATATTTGGAACAGCTCGCAGGTTCTCTCATTCGAGGGAATTATACGCAGGCTATCTCGGCAGAACGCCGGGAGTAACCCCTAGAAGGGAAGGACAGTTAGATGTCGAATTCCATCAATACCAATGTCGGTGCGATGGTCGCGCTGGCTTCGTTGCGTACTACGCAGTCCGCGCTCAACGTCGCGTCCAAGCAGGTTCAGACCGGTTATCGCGTCGCTGACGCGATGGACGATGCGTCGACCTTCTCGGTCGCCCAAGGCATTCGCGGCAACCTGCAGGCCCTCCAGGCCGTGCAAGGCTCGCTCGCCAACGGCGTCGGCCTCGGCAGCGTCACCCAGGCCGCCC
>JADCGK010000240.1 GCA_020249045.1 Azospirillum sp.
GGCGTCGCTCCGGGGATCGCGGATCGGATCGCCAATGCTGTCCGCGCAGCCTTCGGTGATTCGATCCAGGTAGAGGTGAAGTTCATCAATCTGCCGGACGCCTACGTGCTGAAGACGAACGGCCCGCTGCGCCTCGCCGCGCAGAACAAACGCTCGAAGGTTTACCGAGAGGGACGCTTGTACTTGGCTCTTCGTAAAGACCGCATGAAGGGCATGAAGATCACCTACCCGGCCGTCATGCTGCGCCAGCGCACTTCTTTCGACTGAGCCCCCATGGCCCTTAACGACGCCCTCTCCGCGATCCGCACCCGGCTGACGACGCTCGGCCCCGCTTTGCCGCTGATCGACGAGAATTCGAACGAACGCCCGCCCGACGGGCCGCATCTGATCCTCGAATTCCTGGGCGCCAGCCCTCGCGTCGCCGGCATCGGCGCGCCGGGGGCGCATCTGGTCCGCGAGTTCGGCGCGGTCATGATCCACGTGCTCGTCCCGCGCGGGACCGAGACCGCCGCACTCGACGGCCACGTCGCCGCGATCTGCGCGCTGTTCCGCACGACCGATGCGGACGGCGTGTTCTATGACGGCGCCCCGCGCGTCGATCCCAACCAACCCGCCTCGGAAGACGGCGTCTTCTTCGGCCGCTCGATCGCGGTCGATTTCCGCCACGACCATATCGCCTAACCCGAAAGGATTCCCGCCATGCCCATCGCGATCGGCGTCGCCAAGCAGCTGCGCTACAAGAAGGAAACGACGCTCAACGTCGCACCGGGTGCGACCGGCGCGCAGCTGCTGCGCCGCGTCACCAGCGAGTTCAGCCTCGGCAAGCAGACCTATCAGTCGAGCGAACTCCGCCCCGACTATCAGATCTCGGATTTCCGCCACGGCGGCCGTCAGGTCTCGGGCCAGCTCAACGGCGAATTGTCGTGCCTGACCTACGCCGATTTCCTCGCCGCCGCCTTGCGCGGGCCCTGGACCACGGCCGCGACCACGGGCGCTCTCACCAACGTGACGGCTTCGGCCTCGGCCCCGCATTTCGTGCGCGCGGCGGGATCGTTCCTGACCGATGGCTTCAAGATCGGCGACGTCGTGCGCTTCTCTGGCTGGACGACCACGGCCGCCGCCAACAACGCGCGCAACTATCGCATCACGGCGCTGACCGCCACGCAGATGACCGTGACCGACCTGAACGGGCCGGGCACCACGGTCGCGGCCAAGGCGGCGGGCGACAGCGTCACCGCCGTCGTCGCGGGCAAGAAGCTGCTGATCCCGCTCACCGGCCAGACCAACGACAGCTTCTATTTCGAGGAATGGCACCCCGATCTGCCGTCGTCGGAACGCTTCGGCGGCTGCCGCGTCGGCCAGGTCGATATCGGCCTGCCGGCCACGGGCATGGCGACGATCGGCCTGCAATTCCTCGGCATCGATATGTCGACGGCGGCCGGCGCCTACTACAGCTCGCCCGCCAACGCCACGACGACCGGCGTGCTGGCCGCCGTCAACGGCAAGCTGCGCGTCGGCGGCACGGATATCGCGACCGTCACCCAGCTGCAGATCGGCATCAACGCGAACATGAGCACGGCCCAGGTCGTGGGTTCGAACGTCAGCCCCGACGTGTTCCCCGGCTCGGTCGTCGTCTCCGGCTCGTTCTCGGCCTATTTCGAGGACGGCGTGCTGCGCGACAATTTCGTCAACGAGGACGAGATCGGCATCTTCGCGCACATGACCGCCGACAACTCGAACAACGCGCCCTTCATGGGGCTTTACATGCCGCGCGTGAAGCTCGGCCAGTCGCAGAAGGCCGACGGCCAGCAAGGCATCGTGCGCAGCTACACCTTCCAGGCGCTGCTGCCGACCACGGGCGGGGCGGGCCTCGCCAACGACCAATCCACCCTCGTGATCCAAGACTCCCAGGTGCCGTGATGTTCGACCTCGACGCTCTCGTCTACGCCGACACGCGCGAAATCGCGATCAAAGACCCGGCCGGCAAGCCCACGACCTGGCGCGTGTCGGTCGCCGGGCCCGGCCATCCGGCCTCGGCCGCCGCGCGCGCGAAGGCCGATCAGCGCCAGCAAGCGTTGGAGGCCAAGCGTGCGGCGGCGATCCATCGCAACGAAGCGCCCCCTGCGGCCGATTTTGCCGAAGCGCGCGAGTTCTACGCCGACCAGCTCGCGATGCGCATCGTGGGCTGGTCGCCGGTGCGGTTCTCGGGCGAGGATTTCGCCTACACGGCCGAGAATGCCCGGCGCCTGCTGACCGAGCCGCGCTTCGGCTTCGTCGCCAATCAGATCGCCGAGGCCGTGCAGGATCTCTCGGGTTTCATGACCGGCGCCGCGCCCAGCTGATCGCCTGGGCGGCGCACGAGTTCAAGCTCGCGCGCCGCCAGCCCGACGGGGCCACGCTCAAAGACCATCTCCGCCTGGTCGCTCGGCACACCGGGCGCGCCCCGCCCGAACTGGTCGGTCCCGAGTTCCCGCGCGAGTTTGCCCGGCTCTGGGGCTGGTTTGCCGAACTCAGCGAAACCCGCCCCTCGAACGGGTTCGGGCCCCTGCCCATCGCCTACGCCGAAATCGACGCCTGGCGCCGCCTCACGCGCGCGCGCCCGACGCCGGCCGATATCGCGACCTTGCGCGACCTCGACCGCGCCTGGCTCGCCGCCCAAAGCCAACCCGATCAACCGCCGCCCGAGGGAACGTGACCCAACCCCCCGTCACCGAGATCGACATCCGCACGCAGGCGGCCGAGGCGGGCCTCAAGCGGTTGGAGAGCGCGTTTAAGGCCGTGGGTGCGTCGGGCGATGCATTCTCGGCCGAGCTTAACGCCCAGCAGCTGAATTTCCTCAAGTTGACCGCGCGCACCGACGAAGCCGCACGCGCGCGGCTGCAATTCGAAAGCGCCGAGCGGCGGATCGGTGCCGCGTTCGACGCGGGCAAGATCAACGCGGTCCAGTACAACGCCGCCCTCGATCAGCAGATCGCGCGGCTCGAACGCGCGGCTCAGCGCCAGCAGGGTTTCGCGCAGACCGCGCAGGGTGCTGCGGGCGCCGGGCGGAACTTCGGGGCCGCCATCGGCCAGGCGGGCTTCCAGGTCCAGGACTTCGCGGTCCAGGTCGCCTCGGGGCAAAGTGCCGTCACGGCCCTCGCCCAGCAGGGCTCGCAATTGCTCGGCGTGTTCGGCACGGGCGGCGCCATCGCGGGTGCGGCGCTGGCGATCGGCGCCATCGCGTTCAAGCTCGGCGATTGGCGCTCGGCGGCCGAAAAGGCGGCCGAAGCCTCGGACAAGCTCGACGAGTCGATCAAGGCCGCGACCGAAACGATGGACCGCCAGGTCCGGCTGGGGCGCGAACTCGTCGAACAGCAGGGCCGCGAACTCGACCGCACCGCCGATCTCGCGCGCTACTACCTCTCGCTCGACGACGCGACGCGCAAATACGAAATGACGCGCCTGCGCCTGCGCCGTCTCGAGCTGGAGGAGCGGCGCGACGCCGCGCGCGGCGCCGCCGGCGCCGCCACGGCGGGCGTCGGCCGTCAAGTCGCCGCCCGCTTGCGCCCCGACGACCCGACCTTCGATCCCGAAGCCGGGATGGCGACGACCTTGGGCCCGCGCGGCGGCGAGCAAGGGGCGCGCATCGCCGAGGCATTGGCCGAATTCGAAGCGGGCGGGGAGATCGCGCGCCTCTACGACCGCATCTTCGCGATCTCGACCGAAACCGAAGGCGCCTTCACCAAAGAACTGCGCGCGATGCTGCCCGTGCTCGAAAAGGCGGCCGAGCAAGCGCGCGAAGCCGAACGCGCGCTGCGCGGCACGAACACCCAGCTCGACACGCTGGCCAAGCCGCGCGAGGAGCAGGAGCGCCTCGCCGCCGACACCACCAAAGCCCGCGCCGAATCAGCGCGCGAAGCCGCCGAGCAGGAGCGCGCGCGCCAGCGCGAGGAAAGCGAAGCTCAAAAGCGGCGGATCGCATACTGGGAGTTGGAGGGGCGCCGCGAGCTAGACTCGCTGGTCGCCGGACAAAAGGCGCTGGATCAGGTTCTCAAGCGCCAAGCCGCCTTCGACGAATGGCTCGCCGCCCTCGAACGCGAGGCCGAGCTGTCCGGGCAGACCAAGGAAATCCGCGAGGAGGAACTCAAACTGGTCGAAGCCCGGGCCAAAGCGGGCCGCGACCTGACGGCGGACGAGGAAATGCGCGTGCGCCGCGCGGTCGAAACCAAGCAGGCCAACGAGGCCCAGCGCAAGGCCGCCAAGGAAACCGCCGACTTCATCGAAACCTCTTTCGATCGCGCGTTCGACCGCGTGGGCGACGCCGCCGCCGCCATGGCGCTCGACGGCAAGGACGCTTTCGCGTCGCTGGCCAATGTCGGTCGCGCGGTCGCCGCCTCGCTCTACACCGACTTCATCAAACTCGCCGCGATCAACCCGCTCAAGAACATGATTTTCGGCGGCAATGCGCCCACCCTCGGCGGCGGCGGATTCTTCTCCGGCCTGTTCAGCGGCGGCGGCGGGGCGGGGGCGGGCAACTCGCTCGCCACGGTCGGCGGGGCGGGGTTTACCGGCGGCACCTTCGCGACCGGCGGCGATCATCTTGGCGGCTTGCGCATGGTCGGCGAGCGCGGGCCTGAGATCGAGGCGACCGGCCCCGCGCGCATCTGGTCGGCCGAACAGACGCGCGCCTTCCTGCAAGGCGGGCGCGGGCGCGTGATCATCAACGACAACCGCGCCGGCTCGGCACCCGACCTTTCGATTTCCGAAACCGCCGACGGCGACGTCGTCGTCACGATCCAAGACCAGATCCGCAAAGCGGCCCCGGGCATCGTCGACGCCAGCGTCTACGCCGTCGCCGCGCGCATGCGGCGCGGCCAGTTTCCATAAGGCGCCCCGATGCCCGTCTCCTATCCCCTGACCCTGCCGCCGCCCGGCCCGGCCAGCGTCGAGTTCGGCCCGCGCTCGGTCGTCGCCGTCGTCGAATCGCCCTTCACGCTCACCCAGGAAACCCAGGAATTCCCCGGCCAAGCCTGGATGGCGCGCGTCGTCGTGGGGCCGGTCACCGGCAATGCTTGGCTCGCCCCCTGGCGCGCGTTCTTCACCGGCCTCAACGGCAAGCAGGGGACCTTCCTGCTCGGCGATCCCATCGGCATCGCGCCGCGCGGGGTGGCGACCGGCACGCCCTTGATCGACGGCACGCAAGCCGCCGGGTCCAAAACCCTGGCGACCAAAGGCTGGACGGCATCGGTCTCGAACATCCTGCGCGCGGGCGATTACCTGCAGATCGGTTCCGGCGCCACGACGCGGCTTTACATGCTCACGACCGATGCGAATTCCGACGGCACGGGTCGCGCCACGCTCGATATCTGGCCGAGCCTGCGCCGCGAAGGGGCCATCAACAACGCGGCGCTTGTCACCGCAAGCCCGCGCGGCACGTTCCGCCTCGCCTCGAACGTCAATCTGTGGCGCCTCGAAGCCCCGTTCCGGGGCTCCTTCTCCTTCGACGCGATCGAGGCGCTTTAATGGCGCGCGCGCTTACGCCCGCGATGGCCGCGCAGATCGCGGCCCAAGCCAAGGCGCCGGTCGCGATCGTCGAGATCGAGACCGCGTCCACGCCCGTGCGCGTCTGGACCGGCATCGGCGATCTGGTGTGGTCGGGCAAGACCTTCGTGGGCTTGGGCACGTTCGGCGGGTTCCAGGCGGCCGAGGAAACCATCGATCTGCGCGCGACGGGCGAGGTCTACACACTCTCCGGCGTCGATCCCGCACTCGTTTCGGCGTCAGTCGGCGACGTGCGCCCGCATCTGCCCTGCCGGCGTTGGCTGGGCTTCCTGAACGCGAGCGGCGTGCTGCTCGCCGATCCGATCCTGCTGTTCGAAGGCTGGGCTGCCGTGCCGACGACCGACGAGAAGGGCGAAACCGTGACCATCGCGCTCTCGGCCGAAAATCTGCTGGCGACGTTGAAGCGCGCGCGCGAGACCCGCTACACGCCCGAAGATCAACGCACGCGCGATGCGTCCGACAAGGGCTTCGGCTATGTCGCAGCCCTGCAGGATCGGACCATCGCCTGGGGGCGTTCGTGATGCCGCGCCTCCCGGACTGGCCCGCTTTGCTCGCCCGGCACATCCTCGAGGCGACCGACCGCGATTTCGCGTGGGGCAGCCACGATTGCTGCACCTTCGCGTGCGACGGCGTTCTGGTACTCACCGGCCGCGATCCGATGTTTCCCGCGCGCGGGCTCTATCGCGACGAGAAGCGCGCGGCGGTGATCTTGCGTGCGATCGGCGGCGGCGGCTTGCCCGAGGCGGCCGACGTGCTGATGGACGCCTTCGCGGCGCCTCGCGTCCATCCCGCCTTCGCCCAGCGCGGGGACCTCGTCCTCATCAACGCGCCGGTTCTCCCTGCTGAAAACTTACGCGCGCAAAACGGGTTGGCGGGCGGCGTTTTGCGCGCGGAAAACAAAGACTGGTGTATGGGCCTTATCGCGCCGAACGGCCAAGTCGCCGTCGCAGCCCCCAAGGGACTCGCTTTCTTCGAACCGCGCGCCGCCGCGCGCGCCTGGCGGATCTGAACGATGCCGCCCGCCATTGCCGCCGTCACCGCCGTCGTCGCCGCCGGTGCGGCCTATTCGTCTGGGATCGTGCTGTTCGGCACCACGCTGGTCGGGGCGGGCTGGGCGGCGGCGGCCGTCGCAGGGGCGGCGTCGGTCGCCCTCGGCTTCGTTTCCCAGGCCTTGGCGCCCAAGCCCAAGGGGGCCGATCCTGGCCCGGCCATCGCCTTCGAAGCGCGCGACCGCACGCTGGCCATTCGCCAGCCGATCGTCTCGGGCAAGATCCATGTCGGCCGGTTGCGCGTCTCGGGCGCCCAGACGCTGATCGACAGTACGGGCTCGAACAACGCCACGCTCAATCTGCTGGTCACGCTCTCGGTCCGCCCGCTGGGGCGCTTTGACGAACTCTGGCTCGACGACCAGCAGGTGCCGGTCGACTGGGCGCATGGTCAGGGCATCGGCGGCAACGCCACGGGCAAATTCGCGGGCAAGGTGAAGGTCTGGTACGGCGACGGCACGTCATCGGGCGACGCCGCCCTCAACGCCGCCCTCACCGCCGCCGTGGGAGCGAAGTGGACGGCCGATCACAAGCAGACCGGCTGCGCCAAGCTCTACGTGCAGCTCACGTGGGACGAATCGCTGTTCGCCTCGGGCACGCCCAACGTTTCGGCCGTCGTGCGCTGTGCCGCCGTGCGCGATCCGCGCACCGGGGCGACCGGCTGGTCGGACAACGCCGCCTTGGCGCTCGCGCATTACCTGACGATCCCGGAGAACGAAGGCGGCTTCGGTGCCGCCTTGGCCGAGCTCGACGAGCCCGCCTTGATCGCCGCGGCCAATGCCTGCGACGAGCTGGTGACGCTCGCGTCCAAAACCACGACCTTCACCGCCGATGCGGCCGCCGACGCGTTGACCCTGGCCGATGGCGGGGCGCGGCTGCGCACGGGCGTGCAAGTGCGCCTGACCACGACCGGCACGCTGCCCGGCGGGCTGGCGACGGGGACGGACTATTACGTCGTCGAACTCGCCACGTTGCGGATCGGGCTGGCGACGAGCCTCGCCAACGCCCGCGCGCGCACGCTGATCGACCTGACCTCGGCGGGTACGGGCACGCACACGATCCAGGCCCGCGCCGAGCCGCGTTACACCGCCAACGGCACGATCGACACCGCCGACGAACCCGAAAACGTGATAGCGCGTTTGCTGTCGGCCTGCGCGGGCCGCCTGATCCGCGTGCAGGGCAAGTGGGAGATCGTGGCCGGCGTGTGGTCGGGGGCGTCGCGGCCCGCGCTGACGATGGACGATTTCGCGGCCGGGTTTTCGGTCGCGTGGCGGCGCGAGCCGCGCGAGGCGTTCAACGGCGTGAAGGGTACGTTCGTCGATCCGGACAGCGCCTGGCAACCGACGGATTTTCCGGCCGTGTCGGTCGCTTCCTATCTGGCCGAGGATCAGAACCGCCGCGTCTGGCGTGCGGATACCGAGCTGCCCTTCACCCTCTCGCCGTCGATGGCACAGCGCATCGCGCGCATCACGCTCGAGCGCAACCGGCGGCAGATTTCGACCAAGCTCACCTGCAAGCTCTCCGCCCTCGATATCGCCGCGGGCGATACCGTACCGGTCACCTATCCGCGCTACGGGTGGACGAACAAGACCTTCGAAGTCGGCTCGTTCAAGCTTGGCCTGTCGGACTCGGGCGGGGATGGCGAGGGCGCACCCGCCATCGTGGTGGAACTCGGCTTGGCCGAGATCGACGCGAACGTCTACGCCTGGGTTCCGGCCGACGAAACCCTGCTGCCGCCATCCCCGCGCACCAATCTGCCCAGCCCCGGTACGGTCGCGGCCCCGACCGGCTTGGTCCTGTCCTCGGGCACGACCGAGCTCGACGTGCGCCAGGATGGCACGGTGTTCTCCCGCCTGCGCGCCGACTGGGCCGCACCGGACGATGCGTTCGTCACCGGCGGCGGTTTGATCGAGATTCAGCACAAGAAGACCGCCGACGCCGATTGGTCCGCCTCGGAATTCGTGCAAGGGGCGGCGACCTTCCATCGCATCTTGGATGTGGCCGACGGCGAAGCCTACGATGTGCGCATCCGGGCGCGGAACTATCTGGCGGCCGTGTCGGCCTGGGTGACGGCGACGAACCATATCGTCCTCGGCAAATCCGCCCCGCCCGCGGACGTGACCGCGTTCTCGGCCGCCGCGAACGGGGCGGCCGTCGTCTTGCGCTGGTCGCCGGTCGCCGATCTCGATCTCGACGGCTACGACATCCGCTATGCGCCCGCCGGCACGACCATCTGGGGGGCGGCCACGCCGCTGAGCCAGGCCGAAGGCGGCACGTCGATCACGACCATCGCCGTCCCCCCGGGCGATTGGGCGTTCCTGATCCGCGCGCGCGACGCCTCGGGCAATCTGTCGGCCAATCCGGCGATCGCCGAAACCACCATCGGCGCCATTCCGGTCGCCGGCACCAATGTCGTCGTGCGCGCGGCCCCGCAGGCGCCCGATTGGCTGGGCGTGAAGACGGACTGCCACGTCCACTGGACCGGCGTGCTTGTACCGAACTCGACCAAGCTCGCCAGCGAGGTGACCGAGGAAGAGGCCGCTTCGTCCTTCGATCCCTATCCGGTCGCCGTGGCGCGCTACGAAGCGCCCGAAATCGATCTCGGCTTCGATGCGCGCGTGCGCAGCTATGCGGGCTTGAGCGCGCGGCTCGCCGCCGGCGAAACGCTGGGCGCCGCCGTGCCGCAGCTCGAGCAGGATTATCGCCTCAACGCCGGTTCCTATGATGGGTTCGAGCCGTGGAGCATCGGCACGAACGATCTGCGCTTCGCCAAGCAGGCGGTCGAATTACGCGCGGCCGACGGCAAGGCGGTGCTGGTCGCCTTCACGCCGGTGTTCGACGCCAGCGTGCGCGGCGACGAAGGCGGGGTCGGCACGGCCGTGGCGATCGGCGGCACGCCCATCGTCTTCGCGCGGCGGTTCTTCGCGGTGCCCAACGTCCAGGCCACCCCCGTGGGCGGCACGGTCCAGCAGGCTTGGGCCGAAGGCGTGACCGAAACGGGTTTCACGCTGCGCACGGCCTTGGGCAACGGCACGGCCGCCGCCGGTGCCGCGAATTGGCAAGCAACAGGAGTTTGACGCATGGTCGCCCCCTACATCCCGCCCGATAGTACGTCGCAAGCCTGGGCGAATTGGCGCTCGGGCATCGATGGTGCGATCGTGGCGGGCGCGCGCATCGCCGTAGCGTTCCTGCCCCAGGCGCAGGACACGCCGAACATGACCGTGCGCGTGCTCGCCGGGCCGTTGATGATCGGCGGCGCGCTGACCGAGATCGCGGCGCAGAACACCGGAACCATCGCGGCACCGGTCGGCAATCCGCGCATCGATCGGATCGTGCTGAACCCGGCCACGGGCGCGATCCAGGTGGTGACGGGCACGCCGGCGGCCTCGCCCGTCGCCCCGGCGATCCCGGCCGACCGCTTGCCGATCGCCCGCTTCCAGCTCGCCCCCGCCACGACCGCGATCACCAACGCCATGATCGTGGACGAGCGGGTCGGGGTGGGGAGTGGCACCATCGCCGACGGCGCGGTCACGGCCCGGAAGGAAAGCGACGATCCGTGGTCATCCGTGGCGTCGGCGGCGACGGTCGATCTGGGGGCGATCAACTCGCGCAACGTGCTGATCACGGGCACGACGACGATCACGAGCTTCGGCAACACGGGCGGAGAGGGGCGCGCCTACCGCGTGCGCTTCGGCGGCGCGCTGACGCTGACGCACAACGCGACGTCGCTGATCCTGCCGGGCGGGGCGAACATCGCGACGGCGGCCGGCGATACGGCCGAGTTGGTCAAGGAGAGCGGCACGGGCAATTGGCGCTGCGCGGACTACCAGCGCGCGAGTGGTCAGGCGGTCGTCGCGCCGATCAGCGGCCCCACGCTGGCGACGCCGGTCGCCACGACCAGCGGGACCGCCATCGATTTTACGGGCATTCCGGCGTCAGCGAAACGGATCACCATCTCGTTCAATCAGGTTTCGACCAACGGCACCGATCCTTTGCAGGTTCAGCTCGGCGACAGCGGCGGGATCGAAACGACCGGCTATGTCGCGACTGGGAGCCGCTTGTCGGGAGGCTCCCTCGTGGTGGACAGCCCAACCGCCGGATTCCGTTTTTACGATGCCGCATCGTCCAGCAACTATTCGGGCGTCGTCCTTCTCACGCTGGTCGACGCGACGAACAATATCTGGAGCGCGTTCGGCTGGCTGGTCGTGCCCGGTACGCAGATCCATACCTGCGGCGGCGTGAAAGCATTGAGCGCGACTTTGGATCGCGTGCGGCTCACGACATCGGGCGGCACGAACGCGTTCGACAACGGCTCCGTCAACATCGTCAGATCGGAAGAGCA
>JADCGK010000241.1 GCA_020249045.1 Azospirillum sp.
CCGATCCGCCCCGGCTGCGCGAAGGCGAACGGGCGACTTTCGTAGGGGACGAGATCGTACGCCGTCACCGACTTGGCTGCGGGAATGGCCGTCATTGCCCGCTCCGCAAATGCGCGACGGCTGCGCTCAACCCGCGAATCGAAAGGGCAACCGTCGAGGTCTGGTCCGATCCCCACGGGACCATTCCCAGCGTCAATGTCCGGGCCGCTGCGAATGCGCGCAACTGCTCCGCCGTCAGCGTCACCGTCGCCCGGCACCCTTCGGGCACGCACGTCTGAATCGGCATCGCGATTTGGGGCTGGCTATCGATCCGGATCGCCGCGCCCGAGGCGACGTTGACGCCCAATGGCGTGAAAACGACCAGCGTCGGGGCGTTGTTCGCGCCGAGATATCCGACGCTGACGCTGATGATGCGTTGTCCGGACTCGCGCTGGGTGTGCGTCTGTTGCGCGAAGCACAGTTCCCGCCGATCCGCTTGAGTCTCGCACTCGATCCCCCAATCTTCGAACATGCGGCCGCGCTCGGGACCGCGTCCGCCGGGCCGCGCGGGCGGCGTCTGCGAGCT
Organism: Azospirillum sp.; assembly: GCA_020249045.1. Taxonomy (GTDB): domain Bacteria; phylum Pseudomonadota; class Alphaproteobacteria; order CACIAM-22H2; family CACIAM-22H2; genus Tagaea. The sequence continues at coordinate 566 of JADCGK010000241.1, forward strand.
TTGCGCCGGCGCTTGTGCGGCTGGGCGTTGCTGCGGTTGCCCGGTTGGGGGTGTTTGCGCGGCGCTCTCCGAGACCGGAGTTATCGCCAACAACAACGTCGATGCGACCGCAGTAAAGGCAGATTTGAACATCGTCTCAACTCCCCTCAATGGACTCCGCCGCTACGCCTCACGGACGCACCAGCTCGAAACTCTTCTCGCCAAGCTTCCGGCCACCCGCCCATATCTCGAGATTCCACCGACCGGGAACGACCTTCCATTCGCGATCCATGATGTAGCCAGTGATGTTCGTCGCCCCGATCCGCGCGGAGACTCTCTCCTCAAGCGTGAAGACGGGGCGTCCGACGGCGGGATCCAGCATGTCGCCGCGTTGGGGCAAGCGAATCACAAAGTTCAGCTCGGCGGGTAGGGCCGCCGCTGGTCCTTCGACGACGTAACTGAATCCAAAGGCGACGCCGACCCGCGCCGGAATGCGCTGGGTTCGTTCAACCAATTGCATCGAGTCGGCGGGCCCGCGCTCATAACGGCCGAACTCCTGAATCGAAATACTTTCGACGCGTACGGGGGCGGGCTGTCGCTGTTGCGCCTGCGCGTGATCGATCGTCGCGATGGCCAGCGGGAGAGCCGCTGCCGCCAATAAAAGATTCCGGCGCCCGATTCTCGTCGCGTTCATCGCGCCGATCCGCCCGCGCGGCACTGGATCGGTGCCGTCGCAATCCGTTGCCACGGTTCGATCCAGCCATCGCCATGCGTCGCATTCTCGATCCGCCGGATCTCGATGCAATCGCCGCTACCCGCGCGGCGGACATAGCTTTCGGCGACGAGCGGTACGACGATCGAGTCGCGACCGCCGACGAGATGTAATTGCGGCACGCGCGCCAGGCGCGCCGCGACGTCGACAGGATTCAACGACCCGCGTTGCGGGGTCACCCCGTGGTGGCGATTGAGCGTCGCATGGTCGAGATTCCCGGCGACCGTCCGGATATCGATGACGTCGGTCCTGCGCGCCGCGACCAGAACGGCGACGGCGCCGCCCCCCGAATACCCCACCAAACGCACGCCACGCGGTGCGAATCCATCGATCGCGGCATTCATCGCGACGACAACCTCCTCGGCGAACCGCCGATCGGTCCAGTAGGCGGCGTTGCAACGCGGATCGCCGCCCGCTGGCGGATACTGGCACGGTCGCGCGAGATAAAGCACATTTGAACCTCGGTCCGCGACCGCCAACCGCAAGCCGATCGGATCGGTCGGCGTTGGATCGATCGACACTTCCGTTCGGGTCCGCCAGGCGAGACCATCGCCTTCGATATAGACGGTGATCGGCGACGCCGGATCGGAAATCCGGGAATAGCTCAGCAGAGAGAATCCGCCGCTTGCGACACGTGCGGCACGTAACTGCGCGGTGCTCGCGATCGAGTCGGCTGCGCCTGCGCGGTCGAACGCCGCGCAAGCGCCGGTCGCGATGGCGACGGACGCGACGAGCGATGCGCGCAATATCCGTTTTCTCAGGAGACCCATCATGTCTTCGGTCGCTTCCGATTCGATCGATCGAGATCTTGCGAGGCGCGTGAATTTGCAGAGGTGCGCGGATGCGCGCAATCGAAAACATAAGCGTTCGCGGCTTTCTCGCGACGCGTCGGTCCAGAAGCAAAACCGAGTCGCATGCGTTCGATAAAGAAAGAGACAGGGGCGCACAAAACGGTAGGCCGGAGTCCTCCTCAATGCCGTGATGAAATTATTCAAATGAATTATTGAAACTCTCATTCCGATTACTTTCTTCATTTCAAGATCGGTCGTGAAATACGAAGCCCAGGAATTCGATGTTGAATAATTCATTTGAATAAAAAAAAGATAAATCAGAGGAATCCGTTATCATTTCGAATTATGTAATGCTGAAGACAGACAAAAAAATCGCAAGGGCATAAGTTGCATCAAAGACACAAGAAACGTTGGAAACAAAGAGGTTTTTGATTCTTTTTCAGACTGGGTCGGAATCCTCTTGCGCCAAAAACGCACGCTGTGGTTTTGATGCTCCGTTCCCAAAGCGGGACGTGTGCGCGAATGCGCAGGCGTGCCTTGAATGGGATTGGAAATTCGGACCCGGCTACGGGGCCGGGGAAAACTTTAAAGCCGCCGGACATTTCCGGCGGAAAACGAGAGGAAGGCACTCGATGACGACCGTCCAGTTCAACCGCAACGCTCTCATGTTGTCGGCTTCCGTTGCCGCTCTGGCGATGGGTTTCGCGTCGCGCGCCGATGCGGCGACGTTCAACATCACGACGAACAGCACGACCGCGCAGACGCTGGCGACTGGCGAAACCGGAACGGTTGCGTCGGGCGTTACGTTGAGCCAAGCGCAGGCCGCCGACAACACGGACTCGGGCGCCGCCACGGTCGCCGTAACGAATGGCGCTGCGGCCATTACGGTGACGAACAGCGGTACGATCACCGGTCAGCAGGGTGGTGCTAACGCTGCGGATACGACGCCGACCGTTTCGGGCTCGGCCGTCACCGTCGCTGGGACGGGTGCTGCCGCGACGACG
>JADCGK010000242.1 GCA_020249045.1 Azospirillum sp.
ACATCCCGTCCGTCGCAGCTCGAATTTTTTGTTACGCGGACCGACCGTGCGGACAAACGAAAGCGCGCGCCGAAAGGCGCGCGCGAGTTCGCTTCGAACGGAAACCGGAGTTTAGGCGCCGAGCTTCTTGATGCGCGCGGAAAGGCGCGACACTTTGCGCGAAGCGGTGTTCTTGTGAAGCGTGCCCGTCTTCGCGCCGCGCGCGATGACCGGTTGCGCCGCCTTCAGCGCGTCGGCGGCCGCCTTCTTGTCGCCCGACGCGATGGCGTCCTCGACCTTCTTGATCGCCGTACGGATGCGACCGACGCGGGTGCGGTTGATCTCGGTGCGGCGCAGCGTCTGACGCGCGGCCTTTTTCGCGGAGGAGGTATTCGCCATGATCTCTCTCGAAATTGAAATTCCGTTCGCGCCCGAACGGCACGAAGGCGGGCGTTATAGGCCGCCGCGCCCGGGGCGTCAACCGGCCGGAATCGGACGCCGGATCAACGGTTTTTCCACTGCGGGGGACGCTTTTCCGCGAACGCAGCCATGCCTTCCTTCTGATCGTCGGTCGCGAAGGTGGCGTGGAAGACCCGGCGTTCGAACTTCACGCCCTCGCTCAGGGTGGTTTCATAGGCCCGATTGACCGCTTCCTTGGCCATCATGACGATGGGCCGCGACAGACCGGCGATCTTCGCCGCGGTCTTGATCGCCTCATCCATCAGTTCGGCTGCGGGGACCACGCGGCTCACCAGCCCTGCGCGCTCGGCTTCGGCCGCATCCATCATGCGGCCGGTCAGGCACATTTCCATCGCCTTCGATTTCCCGACGAAACGGGTCAGGCGCTGCGTGCCGCCCGCACCGGGGATCGTGCCGATCGTGATCTCGGGCTGGCCGAATTTCGCCGTGTCGGCGGCCAGGATGAAGTCGCACATCATCGCCATCTCGCAGCCGCCGCCCAGCGCATAGCCCGCGACGGCCGCCACGATCGGCTTGCGGCACGTCGTCACCCGTTCCCAGCCTTGGGTGATGAAGTCCGCGAGATAGACGTCCATGTAGCTCTTCGACGCCATTTCCTTGATGTCGGCCCCGGCGGCGAAGGCTTTTTCCGACCCGGTCAGAACCACGCAGCCGATCGCCGGATCGGCCTCGAATGCGTCGAGCGCCGTGCCGAGCTCGGCGATCAGCGCCGCGCACAGCGCGTTGAGCGCCTTGGGCCGGTTCAGGCGCACGATCCCGACCGCCCCTTGGGTTTCGACGAGGATGTTCTCGTAGGCCATGGCGTTCACTCCGGTCGCAGGAAGAAGCGGACCAGCGTCGCCCCTTGCGACGCCGGAAATTCGAGGACAAGCCGCTCGCCTTCGCGTGCGAAGCGGCCGTCGCCGTCGCCGCGCCAGCCGAGCTGGGGCAGCGTGCGGGCATAGAATTCGAGGATCGCCGCGCGCGAAGCCGCACCCTGGGCGCTGGCTTCGACGATGCGGCCTTGCGGCGCGTCGAACACGCTGGCTTCGCCTTGGGCCGTCAAACCGGGCATCAGCGGCAGGTCCTCGATCCCGGCCACGAACGCGCCTTGCGCGCGCGCGGGGGCGGCCAGGGCGGCCAGCAGGCACAAAACGGCGGCGAAAACGCGCATTGGAAGGAGTCTTACGTCAGCGTTGGCGTTTGGGACAATAGAAAGTCGAGCGGCCCGATTGAACGATCCGCTTGACGCCTTTGCCGCAGTCGCATTGCGGGCAAGGCTGGCCTTCGCGGTCGTAGACCTTCCATTGATGCTGGAACCAGCCGAGTTCGCCGGAGGCTTGCACGTAGTCGCGCGCCGACGATCCGCCCGCGGCGATCGCATCGCCCAGCGTCGCTTTGATCGCCGCGCACAAGGCGGCGGCTTTGTCGCCCTTGACCGTGCCGGCTTTGCGCTTGGGCGACAGCCCGCACCGGTAAAGCGCTTCGCACACATAGATGTTCCCGAGACCCGCGACGTTGCGCTGGTCGAGCAGGGCGGCCTTCAGCGGCGCGCGCGAACCGGCCAACGCCGCGGCCAGGGCGGCCGCGTCGAATGCCGGGTCGAGCGGTTCGGGCCCCAGGCTTGCGAACCGCTTGTCCGTCGCGAATTCCGCCCTGCGCAACAGATCGACGACGCCGAACCGCCGGGGGTCGGTGAAGCGGATGGTCGGCCCGTCGAGCAGCGTGAAATCCACGTGGTCGTGCGGTCCGGCATTGGGGATGTGGGCGGGCAGCAGCACCAACCGGCCCGACATGCCCAAATGCACGACGATCGTTTCCGTGCTCGCGAGGTCGATCAGCACGTATTTGGCGCGCCGGCGCACGGCCGCGATGGGCTTGCCGGCGACGCGCGCCGCGAAGTCGGCGGGGATCGGCGTGCGGATATCGGCCCGGCGCAGCGTCGCGCGGGCGAGCGTGCGGCCTTCCAAATGCGGTTTCAGGCCGCGGACGACGGTTTCGACTTCGGGCAATTCGGGCATGACCGGGACGGACCCTGCCCGAGCCGCTTTTGCTTTTCCAGCCCGGTTCGCTAAGTTGCGGGGGTGACGGACGAAACCACCCATTTCGGCTTCCGCGAAGTGCCCGTTGCGGAAAAGGCCAAGCGCGTGCGCGCCGTGTTCGATTCGGTCGCCGCACGCTACGACCTCATGAACGATCTCATGAGCGCGGGCGTGCACCGGCTTTGGAAACGGGCATTCGTCCACGAAGCCGCCCCGCGCGCGGGCGAAGCCTTCCTCGATCTCGCGGGCGGAACGGGCGATATCGCCTTCGCGCTCGACGATGCGCGCGCGCGCGTGCGCGTGTGCGACATCAACGAGGCGATGCTGCGCCAAGGGCGGGCGCGGGCGATGCTGCGAAAGCTCGATTGGGTGACCGGCGATGCGATGGCCTTGCCGTTCGCCCCGGCCACGTTCGACGCGGCGACGATCGCCTTCGGCTTGCGCAACGTGACCGATCCCGACGCCGCGTTGCGCGAAATCCGCCGCGTGCTGAAGCCGGGTGGCCGGTTCCTGTGCTTGGAATTCTCCCACGTGGCGTTGCCGCTGCTCGACAAGCTCTACGACGTCTATTCCTTTTCCGTGCTGCCCCGGCTTGGCGCCTGGGTCGCCGGGGATGCGGATTCCTACCGCTATCTGGCCGAGAGCATCCGGCGCTTCCCGCCGCAGGCCGAACTCGCGCGGCGCATGACCCAAGCGGGCTTCGCGCGGGTGCGCTGGCGCAATCTTTCCGGCGGGATTGTCGCCATCCATTCCGGCTGGCGGACCTAGACCGCCATGGTTTTCCGTTTGCCCGGCCGGTTGTTCCGGCTCGCCAAGATCGCGCGCACGCTGCTGGCGCACGATGCGTTCGAAGCCTTCGGCATCGAAACCCTGTCTCCGCTCGCCGCCCGGATCGGCCGGCGCTTGCGCAAATCCGGATTGCCCGCGCGCCCCGGACAGCGTCTGGCGCTGGCGCTGGGCGAGTTGGGGCCCGGTTTCGTGAAATTGGGCCAGGTCCTGTCCACGCGCGCCGATCTGGTCGGCGAGGCGGTGGCGACGGACCTGTCGGAACTGCAGGATCGGCTTGCACCGTTCGATTTCGCGCGCGCGCGCGAAACGATCGAACGCGAATTGGGCCGGCCGCTGGGCGAAATCTACGCGGCATTCGAGGAGACGCCGGTGGCCGCCGCGTCGATCGCGCAGGTCCATTTCGCGCGCACGCCCGAAGGCGAGGACGTGGCGGTCAAGATCCTGCGTCCGGGCGTGGAGGCCGCGTTCGCGCGCGACGTCGATCTGCTCGGCTGGATCGCCGATCTGGTCGAACGCTTCGCGCCGTCCATGCGCCGCTTGAAGCCGCGCGCGATCGTCGCCACGCTCGCCGAAACCGTGCGCCTCGAAATGGATCTGCGGCTGGAGGCGTCGGCGTGCGCCGAACTCGCCAAGAATTTCGAGGGCGATCCCGAATTCCGCGTGCCGCGCGTGGATTGGACGCGTACCGCCAAACGCACCTTGTGCACGCAACGCATCGACGGCATTCCCGTGGACGAGCGCGAAAAGCTGATCGCCGCCGGCCACGATCCGCAGGAAATCGTCGCGCGCGCCGCGCGCGCCTTTTTCCGCCAAGTGTTCCGCGACGGCTTTTTCCACGCCGACATGCACCCGGGGAACATTTTCGTGGCACCCGACGGCGCTTTGGTCGCGGTGGATTTCGGGATCATGGGACGGATCGATCCGACCACGCGCCTGCTGCTGGCGGACATGCTCGCGGGGTTTCTGTCGCAGGATTACAAGAAGGTCGCCGAGGTGCATTTCCGCGCGGGCTTCGTGCCGTCCTCGCAGAATGTCGGTGCCTTCGCCCAAGCCGCCCGCGCGATCGCCGAGCCGATCCTGGGCCTGCCGCTCGAACAGATTTCGCTCGCCCGGTTGCTCGCCCAGTTGTTCGAGGTGACCGAGCAGTTCCAGATGGAGACGCAGCCGCAATTACTGTTGCTGCAGAAAAGCATGCTGGTGTGCGAAGGCGTGGGCCGCAAGCTCGATCCCGCGATCAATATGTGGAGTCTGGCGCGGCCGCTGATCGAGGAATGGATGACCGCCCATCGCGGCCCGCTCGCGCGCGGTCTGGAAGGGGCGGAGATGCTTTTCGCCCGGCTCGAGGAATTGCCCGCGTTGATCGCCAACGTCGATCGCGCGGCGGCGCTGATCGCGGACGGCGGCGTGCGCCTGCACCCCGATACGTTGGCCGCTTTCGGCGCCGGGCGGCGCGTTTCACCATGGCCGTGGATTTTGATCGGGGCTGCAGGGGCTTCCATATTATACATTCTATTCAAGTAGTTATTGTCGGCTATTGCCGATGTGGCGGGGGCAAACTAAAATCTCCCCCGAATTTGGAGGTAAATCGGACGTGACCGTTCCGCCCCGCAGTCTTGTGGGTAAGCGAATACTGCTCGTCATTGCGGGTGGAATCGCGGCCTACAAGAGCCTCGATCTCATTCGCCGATTGCGCGAACGGGGCGCGGAGGTGCGCGTGGTGCTCACCCAAGCCGCCAAGGAATTCGTCACGCCGCTCAGCGTCTCCACGCTGTCGCGCGGCCGCGTGTTCGTCGATCTGTTCGACCTGACCGACGAGCACGAGATCGGCCATATCCGGCTCGCGCGCGATTGCGATTTGGTCGTCGTCGCCCCGGCCACGGCCGATTTGATCGCCAAGATGGCGCACGGGCTTGCGGGCGATCTCGCCGCGACCGTGTTGCTTGCGACCGACAAGCCCATATTGCTGGCGCCCGCGATGAACCACGTGATGTGGGCGCATCCGGCCACGCGGGCGAACATGGCCACGCTCGCCGCGCGCGGCGTGGGGCAGGTCGGTCCCGAAAGCGGCGAATTGGCCGAAGGGGAAAGCGGTGCTGGCCGGATGAGCGAACCGCTCGCCATCGTCGCAGCCGTCGAAGCGCAACTGGGTGCCGCCGCCCCGCTCGCGGGCAAGCGGGCGCTGGTCACGTCGGGCCCGACGCACGAGGCGATCGACCCCGTGCGCTACATCGCCAACCGGTCCTCCGGCAAACAGGGCCATGCGATCGCCGCGGCGCTCGCGGCTCTGGGTGCCGACACGATCCTGGTCAGCGGGCCCACGCGCCTTCCCGATCCGCCCGGCGTCGCGGTGCGTGCCGTGGAAACGGCGCGCGAAATGCTGGCCGCGTGTCTGGCCGAATTGCCGGCCGACGTCGCCGTGTGCGCGGCGGCCGTGGCCGATTGGCGGCCCGCGACGGCGGGCGAGGCCAAGCTCAAGAAGGACGGCGGCGCGCCGCCCGCGCTGGCGCTCGCCGAAAACCCCGACATTCTGGCCACGCTGGCGCGCCATGCGCACCGGCCGCGCCTCGTGATCGGCTTCGCCGCCGAAACCGACGACCTGATCGCGCACGCGCGCGCCAAACGCGACCGCAAGGGCTGCGATTGGATCCTCGCCAACGACGTTTCCACCGGTACGGGCGTATTCGGCGGCGACGAGAACAGCGTGCATCTGATCGACGCCGCCGGCGTCGAATCCTGGGAACGGCAAAGCAAGGACGACATCGCCCGGCGCCTCGCCCGGCGCATCGCCTTGCGTCTGAACGAAGCCGCGTGACCATGGCCGATGTCGCGATCGAAATCGTGCGTCTGGCGCACGCCGAAGGGCTCGACTTGCCCGCCTACGCCACCGCAGGCGCCGCGGGCCTCGACCTGATCGCCGCACTGGCCGAACCGGTCGATCTCGCCCCCGGCGCGCGCGCGTTGATCCCGACCGGCATCGCCATCGCTTTGCCCGAAGGGTACGAGGCGCAAGTGCGCCCGCGCTCGGGCCTCGCCCTCAAGCACGGGGTCACCGTGCTCAACAGCCCCGGCACCGTCGACGCCGATTATCGCGGCGAGGTCGGCGTGGTGCTGATCAATCTCGGGACCGCAAGCGTACGCCTTGAAAGGGGCATGCGCGTGGCCCAACTCGTCGTGGCGCCGGTCGCGCGCGCCGTCCTTCTCGAACGCCGGTCCCTTCCCCCCACGAACCGCGCCGGCGGCGGTTTCGGATCAACAGGCAGATAGGTCCTCTCCAGCCATGCTGCGCCTCACGAAGAAGCTTCTGTTCGGCATCGAAGCGGTCCTCGACATCGCCTACAACGCCAAGGCCCGGCCCGTTCAGGCCTCGGCGATCACCAAGCGCCAAGGGATTCCCAAGCGCTATCTCGAGCAGGTGCTGCAGGCGCTCGTGCGCGCGGGCGTGCTCGCGGGCCAGCGCGGACCCAAGGGCGGCTACCGCCTGGCGCGGCCCGCCGAGAGCATCACGATCGCGGAGATCGTGCGCATCGTGCGGACCATCGAAGTGGCGCCGGATCCCTTGACGGGGGCGCCGGCCAGCGCGCTTGGACACAAGATCGTCCGACCGATCTGGATCGATCTGCAGACCGAGATGCTCGAGCGGTTGGGCGGGCTGACGCTCGCCGAACTCGTCGAGCGCGCCAAAAAGGCCGGCGTGGAAGCCGAAGGCTGAGATGGCGGGGGCGCTGGACGAGATTTCGTTCCGGCGCTACGCGCGCCACCTGATCCTCGACGAAGTCGGCGAGGAGGGGCAGGCGAAGTTGCTCGCCGCGCGCGTGCTGGTCGTCGGCGCGGGCGGGCTCGGTTCGCCGGTTGCGCTTTATCTCGCCGCCGCGGGCGTGGGCCGGTTGACGTTGGTGGACGACGATACGGTCGACCTCACCAATCTCCAGCGCCAAATCCTGCACGCCGAAGCCGCGATCGGCCGGCCCAAAGTCGACAGCGCCGTCGAAGCGCTCGCCCGGCTCGATCCGCGCATCCGCGTGGACGGGCGAAAACTGCGCGTGGACGAATCCAACGTCGACGCGCTGATCGCCGGCCACGATCTGGTCGTGGACGGGTCGGACAATTTCGCCACGCGCTTCGCGGTCCACGACGCGTGCCATCGGGCGCGCGTGCCGTTGGTGTCGGCGGCGATCCTGCGCTTCGAAGCGCAACTGTCGACCTACAAAGCCTATGACGGGCGGACGGCGTGTTTGCGGTGCCTGCACCCCGAGCGGCCGCCCGCTGATCTGATCCCGCGCTGCGAGGAGGCGGGCATCCTGGGGTCGGTCGCGGGCGTGGCCGGCACGTTGCAGGCGACCGAAGCGCTCAAGGAGTTGCTCGGTCTCGGCGAAAGCCTCGCGGGCCGGTTGCTGATCTACGATGCGCTGGGCCCCAGTTTCCGAACGATCGCCGTGCCCAAAGACCCGCATTGCAAGCTGTGCGGCCCCCGCCCATAATCGCGCGCGAATTCGTCCAACGGTCTCCGAGATTCGACATGCGTCTTCTCCGCATCCTCGCGTTCGCCTTCGCCGCGCTGCTGGCGGTTCCGGCGGCGGCCCAAGCGCCCGCCGATCGCGAGAACCTCCTCTACATCGAACTGGATTACGGCCGCGTCGTCGTCGAACTGCGCCCGGATCTGGCTCCGCGCCACGTCGAGCGCGTCAAGGAACTGGCGCGCGCGCGCTTCTACGACGGGCTGACCTTCCATCGCGTCATCGACGGCTTCATGGCGCAGACCGGCGATCCGACCGGCACCGGCATGGGCGGCTCGGGCAAGGGCAATCTGCCCGCCGAATTCAGCCGCGTGCCGTTCGAACGCGGCACGGTGGGTGCCGCGCGCGCGCAAAACCCGAATTCGGCCGACAGCCAATTCTTCATCATGTTCGCCCGCAACCCGGGCCTGGACCGGCAATACACCGTCTGGGGCCGCGTGATCTCGGGCATGGAACACGTGGACCGCATCCGTCGCGGCGAACCGCCGCGCGCACCCGACCGCATGCGCACCGTGCGCGTGGCCGCCGACGTGAGGGACTGACATGACCGCCGAACTCGAAAACACGCTTTATCTCGATCTCGACTGGGGCCGCGTGACGATCAAGCTGCGCCCGGATTTGGCTCCCAACCACGTCGCGCGGGTGAAGGAATTGGCGCGCGAGGGGTTCTACGACGGGCTCAAATTCCATCGCGTGATCGAGGGCTTCATGGCGCAGACCGGTTGCCCGGACGGCACCGGCATGGGCGGGTCGGGCAAGAACCTCAAGGCCGAATTCTCCAAGGCGCCGTTCGACCGGGGTGTGGTGGGCGCGGCCCGCGCGCAGAACCCGCATTCGGCCGACAGCCAGTTCTTCATCATGTTCGACGAAGGCCATTTCCTGAACGGCCAGTACACGGTCTGGGGCGAAGTGACCGACGGCATGGAGCACGTCGACCGGATCGCGCGCGGCGAACCGCCGCGCAAACCCGACGTCATCAAGAAGATGTCCGTCGCCGCCGACGCGGGCTGAACGGCGTCACGGGTTCGGCCAGCGGCGGTGGAGCCACAGCCACTGCCCGGGCCGGGCACGGATCCATTCCTCCATCCGTGCGTTGACCGCGGCCATCAACGCGCGCGCGTCCGCCGCTTTGTCGCCGCCGCGCGGAACCGGTAGCGGCGCTTCGACCGTGACGCGGAAGCGCGGGCCGTCGGTCACGCGTTCGACGCGCACCGGCAGCACGGCGCAATCGAAACGCTGGGCGAGAATGGCGAGCGCGGGTGCCGTCATCGCCTCGACGCCGAAAAACGGCACGGCGATCCCGTCGTTCATTTTCTGATCCAGCAGCATGCCCAAATGCTTGCCCGCCTTCAGCGCCTGCATGGCCAACCGCGCGCCCGAAGCGCCTTTGGGGATCAAGCCGGCGGCGAATGCCCCGCGCCCCTCGCGGAACAACGTCTCGACGTGGCGGTTGTTGGCCTCGCGATAGACCAGATGCACGGGCGTGCCGTGGCGCGCGGCGGCGAGGCCGGCGAGTTCCCAATTGGCGAGATGCGCGGCGAAGAAGATGATGGGCTTGCCCGCGCGCTTGGCGGCGTCGACGTGCTCGACGCCCGCCACGTCGATGTCGGCGCCGGGTTCGAACACGGTCATGCGCGTCAGATGCGGATATTCGGCCGCCGTACGGCCGAGATTGTCCCACATCTCGCGCACCGTGCGCTCGATCCCCGCCTCGCCGAGTTCGGGCAGGAAGCGGCGCAGATTGGCCCGCGCGCGCGCGCTGACGCGCAGTTTCGGGCCCACAAATCGCGCCACGGCACCGCCCAAATCCGATGCGACGCGCATGGGCAACAGCCCCAGCGCGCGATAGCCGCCGATGACGAACGCCGCCTCCACGATCTGGCGCAGTTTCTTCACGCCGGCACCGCCGCCGCCAGCAGGGCGTCCAGCGCATCGGGATACTCGAAGACAAGATCGACCGGCAATGCCGCGATCCGCGCGCGCAGATCGGCGGGAATGCGCACCAGATCCTTCTCGGTGGTCGCCAGGCGCGCGGGGCCGGCCGCGGCGATCAGCGCCTCGATTTCGGCGCGCGCGTAAGGATGGTGGTCGGGAAAGGCGCGCGTATCCACGATCTCGCAGCCGATATCGCGCAAGCTCGCGAAGAATTTGCCCGGCCGGCCGATACCCGCGAAGGCGAAGACGCGCGCGCCGGCCAAATCGCCCGCGCGCGGCGCCAGCCGCGCGCGAAGCGGCGCTTTGCCGCCCGCGAAGGCGGCCGCGAATCCGGTTTCGTCGGCGCCGATCAATACGACCGCGTTCGCGCGCGCGAGGCCCCGGGCGGCGGGCTCGCGCAACGGGCCGGCCGGAAACACCCGGCCGTTGCCGATGCCCGCGCCGCCGTCCACGACGACCAGCGACAGCGTCTTGCGCAAGGCGGGGCTTTGGAAGCCGTCGTCCATCAGCAGACAATCCGCCCCGTCGGCCAGCGCCGCGCGCGCCGCGGCCGCGCGGTCCTTGGCGACCCATACCGCGTTGTCGCGCGCGAGCAGCAGCGGCTCGTCGCCAACGTCCGCCGCGTCGTGCCGGGCGGGGTCCACGCGCACCGGGCCAAGCGCGGATCCGCCATGGCCGCGCGATACGATCGCCACCCGACGGCCGCGCGCGCGCAATCGGGCGGCCAAGGCCAGCACGGTCGGCGTTTTGCCGGCGCCGCCGAGCGTCAGATTGCCCACGCAAATCGTCGGCACGCCCGGATCGAACGAAGCCCCCCACCGCAGCCGTGCGGCGCCGCCGGCGGCGTAAAGCCAGCCGAGCGGGGCGAGGGCGGCCGCCGGCCAGCCGCCGGTCCGCCAGAAATCAGGCGGGTTCATGGGTCACCGCCTTGGGCCCCAACCCGGCAAGCACCGGTTCGAGCGCCGCCGCCACGCGGCCGATCGTGCCTTCGCCGCCTCGGGCGAAATCGCGCGCCGCGGCACCCGCGCGCGCGGTGCCCGCCGGATCGGCAAATCCCGCGCGTACCCATTGCGCCAGCGTCTCGGCGTCGGCCACGCGCATGGCGGCTCCCGCCGCCGCCAGATCGCGCGCGAGTTCCGCGAAATTCTCCATCGACGGTCCGAAGGCGAGTGCGGCCCCCAGGCGCGCGGGCTCGAGCGGGTTCTGCCCGCCATGCGGCTCCAACGAGCCGCCGACGAAAACGAGCGTCACCGCGCGATAGAGCACGCCCATCTCGCCCATCGTGTCGGCGATGTGCACCGTCCCGTCCGGGGCTTGGCCAAGGGCGCGGCGTGTGGCGGGCAAGCCCGCCGCCGCGCACGCCGCGGCGATGTCGGGGCCGCGCTCGGCATGGCGCGGGGCGAGGATCAGCAGCGCGTCGGCGTGCGTCGCGCGCAGCCGCACATGCGCGTCGAGGATCGCGGCCTCCTCGCGCGGATGGGTGGAGGCGGCCAGCCATACCGGTCGCGCGCCGATGCCCGCGCGCAGCGCCGCAACGGCGCCTTCGTCCGCGGCTAGCGGCGGGGCATCGTGCTTGAGGTTGCCGAGGCACACGGCGCGCGACAGGCCGATCCGGCGCAGGCGTTCGGCGTCGGCTTCGGTTTGCGCGAGCGCGAGCCCGAAGGCCTCGAGCGGCGGGGAGAACAGCTTGGCCGCGCGCACCCACCGTGCGGCCGAGCGTTCGGTCAATCGCGCGTTGACGAGTGCCGCGGGCACGCGCCGTGCCGCAAGTGCCCCCAGTAGATTGGGCCACAGCTCGCTTTCGAGCCACAACGCGGCGTCGGGCCGCCAATGGTCGAGGAAGCGCGCGATCCAGCGCGGTACGTCGAGCGGCACGTATTGGTGGAAGCTGCGCGGGGGATCGAGTTCGCGGGCCAGCATGTCGGCCGAACTGCGCGAGCCGGTCGTGAACAGCACCGAAAGATCGGGTCGGTCGGCCCGGATCGCGGCGAGCAGCGGCAGGGCCGAGCGCGCCTCGCCCATCGACGCGCCATGGATCCACAAAACCTTGCCCAGCGGCCGGGGCCGGTCGGTGACGCCCTTGCGTTCGCGCCAGCGCAGCGGGTCTTCCTTGCCGCGCGCCAGCCGACGGCGCAAAAATACGTCGAGCGCCGGTTCGGCCAGCGCGGCCACGCCGCGGTAGAGCGCACGGGTCACGCGCCGCGCTCCGGTGCGGCGAGGCCCGTCATCCGGTCGGCGTCCTCGCACAAGGCGTCGAGGCGCGCTTTGAGCGCTGCGGAGAACGCGTCGACCTCCGCGCGGGTCGCGGGCGCCGGCAGGGCGTCGCCCCAAATCATCACGCCGCGCCCGAAGG
>JADCGK010000243.1 GCA_020249045.1 Azospirillum sp.
GGTTCGTCGAGCAGGGCGCGGATGTAGCGCTGGCCCAGCGTCACGTTGAATTCGGGATCGTAGAGCCGTTCGAGCTGGCCGCGCAGGCTCGCCCCGTTCAGCATGCCGGCCGTGGCGGGCATGATCTGCATCAGCCCGCGCGCGCCCGCGGGGCTGATCGCGCGCGGATTGAAACCCGATTCCACGCGCATGAACGCGAACACCAAGGCGGGATCGATCTCGAACCCGCCTTCGGGCCGCCAATGCGGGATCGGATAATTGGCGCCGTCGAAGCGCCGGCCGTCCAGATCGTTGATCTCGCGCGCCAGACGCATGGCGAGGCCCGGCATGTTGGCGCGCATCGCGACCGCAAGCGCCGCGAGCGTGTTCTGCGCGCCGTCCGGACCCAGCATGCGGCGCAATTCCGCCTCGGCCCGCCGGTCCTGGTCCACTTGCAGCAAGGCGAAGGCGCGCGCCGCCGCCGGGATGCGCGACAGCCGCTCGACGTCCGCCTCGGTCAGCGGCGGGGGATTCCAGTTGAGGCCCGCATCGATGCCCAGCGCGCGTGCGGCGAGCAGGCCATAGAACGTGCGCGGCGCTTCGGCCGCTTGGGCGAGCCAGGAATTGTAGTTTTCGGGTTTGTGGTCATGCAGATGCGCGCGCGCGGCCCAGAACGCGCCGGCCGCCTGGTCCCAGGCGGGCGCGCCCGGCAACTTGGCCAGCGCTTCGAAATGGCCGGCCGCCCGGCCGTAACGCTGCTGGCGGAACTCGGCGAGGCCGGCGATCCAATGCGCGCGCGGCACGCTGGCGCCCGAGCGGCGCGAGGCCGGTTCGGCCAATGCGATCGCGCGCCGGTCGTCCCCGCGCATGAACCAGCCCGAAGCGAGTTGGGACCGGTAATGGTCGATTTCGACCGCCGAAAGCAGCGCTTGGGCGTCGCGCGCGCCCAATTCGCGCTCGACGCGCTCGAAATGCCCGTCGGAAATCCATTGCGCGAACCGGCCGCGCAGCTGTGCCGCCCCCGGCGCTTGGGTGCGCAGCGGCGGATTGCGTCCAAGGCCAGGGCCCAAATCGTCCGCACTCGCCCGCTCGGCGAAGGTCTCGCCCACCGGGCGGCGCAAGGGGGCCGCTCCGCGCGGGGCCGGTCGGCGCGTGGCCAGGGCGAAGATCGCCGGCGCGTCCGGATGGTCGGCGAATTCACGCAGCCAGGCGGCCAATTCGTCGTAGGTGGAGCGGTGGTGTCGCGACAGATATCGCTCGGCCAGCACATGCCCGACCAGCGCGCGGTCCCGCACGCCGCGCAATGCCCGGTCGGCGGCGGCGGAATCGCCCCGCGCCTGGGCGGCGAAGGCGGTTCGGTAGGCTTGGGCGTCCGCCTCGCGCAGCGGGCGGGGCAGATCGGCCGCCCGTTCGGGCGAAAGTTCGAGACGGGGGAGGGCAGCGGTCTCCAAGGCGCCGGGTGCCCGGCCGCGCGTCTGCTGCGCGTCGACCCCCGGTGCCGCAAGCAGCGCCAGGGCGACGGTGCTGACCGTCAGAACGACCGCCCGGAGGCGGGAAGGAGCGCTGGATCTCGCCATCGCGAGGGTAAAAAGCAGGATTTGCCCCCCTCAGCAAGGCGAAATCCCCGAATTTCCACAGGTTTTTAGTCCAATTAGCCGCCCAGCGGCGGGACAATAAGACTCCGGAGTTTGGCCTGTAAGGCCAACAAATCCTTCCAAGAATCGGCCTTCCGCGCGGGTGTGCGCAAAAGATAGGCAGGATGAAAACTAGGCAAAACCGGTATCGGCGCCGCCAGCCCCGGGGACGCATAGTCGCGCCATTTGCCCCGCATCTTGATAATCCCGTCGGTCGTGCCGAGCAGCGTCTTGGTCGAGATGTTGCCGACGAACAGGAGAACCTTTGGCTGGGCGAGTTCGATTTGCCGGCGGATGAACGGTTCGCACGCCGCGATCTCGGCCGTGGTCGGGTCGCGATTGGCCGGCGGCCGCCAAGGGATCACATTGGCGATATAGACGTTTCGGGTCCGGTCGAGCCCGACGAAACCCAGCATCCGGTCGAGCAACTGGCCCGAAACCCCGACGAACGGCTTGCCTTGGCGATCTTCGTCGGCACCGGGGGCTTCGCCGACGATCATGACCGGCGCACCCGGCACGCCATCCGAAAAGACCAGATTGGTCGCCGTCGCCTTCAGGGCGCAGCCGTCGAAGGCCGCCAAGGCGGCGCGCAGTTCGTCGAGCGACCGGGCGTTGGCGGCCGCCTCGCGCGCCGCGACGACCGCTTGGGCGGCCGGGACCGGCGCGGCCAAAGTGGGGGCGGCGAGGGTGGGGGCCGGCGCTTGGGGGACGGCACGCACGGCCGGGGCCTTGCGCAGGGGGGCTTCGGCGCGTGCGGGCCCCTCGGCGCGCGCGGGGGCTGCCGCGAAGCGGTCGACCGGGGCATCGGCGATGGCTTCGTCCGCCCCCAGTTCCACCAGGAAACGCAAGGCTGTCAGGTCGTCCATTCGGTGCGGACCCTACCACGAAGCCCCCGGGTTCGAGTAAGAGGGAGCTGATCGAACGGAGGACGACGTGACGACCAGCCAACGCCCCGACCGCGAGCGCATGGATTACGACGTGGCCATCGTCGGTGCGGGCCCCTCGGGCCTCGCCGCGGCCATCCGCCTCAAGCAACTGGCCGCGGAAAGCGGCCGCGAGGTGTCGGTTTGCGTGCTCGAAAAAGGCTCGGAAGTCGGCGCGCACATCCTGTCGGGCGCCGTGATCGAAACCCGCGCCCTCGACGAACTGATCCCCGATTGGAAGGAAAAGGGCGCGCCGCTCAATACGCCGGCAGCCGAGGACCGTTTCCTTTATCTGACCAAGACGCGCGCGATCCGGATGCCGACGCCCCCGCAGATGCACAACGCGGGCAACTACATCGTCAGCCTCGGCAATGTCTGCCGCTGGCTCGGGCAGCAAGCCGAAGCCCTCGGCGTCGAGATTTTCCCCGGCTTCGCCGCCGCCGAAACCCTGTTCGAGGACGGGCGCGTCTGCGGCGTCGCGACCGGCGACATGGGCATCGGCAAGGACGGGCAGCGCACGGCGAATTTCGCGCCCGGCGTCGAAATCCACGCGCGCCTGACGGTGTTCGCCGAAGGCGTGCGCGGCTCGCTGTCCAAGGCGATCATCGACCGGTTCGATCTGCGCAAGAACGCGCAGCCCCAGACCTACGGCATCGGCATCAAGGAATTGTGGGAGATCGATCCCGCCAAGCACAGCGCCGGGCGCATCGTGCACACGATCGGCTGGCCGCTCGATTCCGAAACCTATGGCGGCTCGTTCCTCTATCACCTCGAAAACAACCAGGTCGCCGTCGGCTTCGTGATCGGGCTCGACTATCCCAACCCGCATCTGTCGCCGTTCGAGGAGTTCCAGCGCTTCAAAACGCATCCCGCGATCCGCCCGATCTTCGAAGGCGGGCGGCGCATCGCCTATGGCGCGCGCGCGATCAACGAAGGCGGGCTGCAATCGATCCCCGATCTGGTGGTGCCGGGGGCGGCGATCGTGGGCTGCTCGGCGGGGTTCGTGAACGTGCCCAAGATCAAGGGCAGCCACACGGCGATGAAGTCGGGGATGCTGTGCGCCGAAGCCGCGTTCGACGCGCTCGCCGCCGACGGGCCGGTCGGCCGGCTCGACGCCTATCCCGACGCGCTCAAATCCAGCTGGGTGTGGGCCGAACTCGCCGCCGTGCGCAACATCCGCCCCGGCTTCGCCAAGGGACTATACGTCGGCCTCGCCAACGCGGCGCTCGAAACCTATCTGTTCAAAGGCAAGGCGCCGTGGACGTGGCGCCATCACCCCGATCACGCGGCGTTGCGCCCCGCCGCCGCATCGATCCCGATCGACTACCCCAAGCCCGACGGCAAGGTCTCGTTCGACCGTTTGTCCTCGGTCTTCCTGTCGGCGACGAACCACGAGGAAAACCAGCCCGCGCATCTGACCTTGAAGGATCCGCGCGTGCCGGTCGCGCACAACCTTGCGGTCTACGACGCGCCCGAACAGCGCTATTGCCCGGCCGGCGTCTACGAGATCGTGCGCGAAGGCGCGGCCGCGCCGCGGTTGCAGATCAACGCGCAGAACTGCGTGCACTGCAAGACGTGCGACATCAAAGACCCGACGCAGAACATCGTCTGGGTCGTGCCCGAGGGCGGCGGCGGTCCGAATTATCCGAATATGTGAAGGCGCGCGGCCGCGCCTTTTTTCCGCGCTATGTCTTCGAGCCTTCGGGGTCGATATAGCCGCGTTCGAGCGCGCGGTGCAGCGCCTCGTAGGCTTTGACGCCTTCCTCGAACAATTCGCGCTTGTGCGCGAGGTCGGCGAGTTCCTTCTCGCTGCCCTCGCCGTCGAGGAACGCCCGCATCGCGCACGACAGATAATCCGCGCGCAGCCGCGCGACCGCGGCGGCGAACTCGACGAAGCGTTCCTTCGTCAGGCCGGGAATGTGCTTGTGGATCACCTCGCGGTTCACCAGCCGCACCGATTTGTCGACGAACGCGAGCATGCGCTTTTGCTCGTCCGAGGGCACCCAGGGGTCGATGGCCATGTCGGGCTTCCTTCCGAATTTCCGTTTGGGCGGCGGCAGGGCCGCAGGGTCGAGGGCCGTACCCTCGGCCACGTGGGCGGGATGATGCGCATCGCCGGTCGCCAGATCCGCGACGAACCCGGAGCGCGCGAGCGATGCGACGAATGCGGCGAAATCGGCTTCCGATGCCTTCTCCATGACGCCCGCCACCACGCCGCCGCGCAATTGACGGATCGCCGCGACCGCGCGGGTCCGATCGATCGCCGGGGAATTTGCCGCCGGCGCGCTCAAGGCTGACGCTTCGCCGCCGCCGCGGTGCTCAGGCGCGCCGCCGCCGCGTCGCCGCGTTCGCCCAGAAGTTGGATCACGCGGGTATAGACGACCGGGGGCGCCGGCGCTTCGATCGTCTTGAGAAGTTTGGCCGCCGGATCGATCTCCTGAAGGATCGCGCGCGCGTTGTGAACCAGCAGGCGGTTGCGCAGGTGGATTTCCTTGTTGAGCGCGTCGATGCGCTCGGCCTCCTCGAGGGTGAGGCCCTTCACTTCCTGGTCGCTCGGCGAACGGTAGTCCTCGAGGAACTTCATCGCGGGCGGGAGCTTCGCGCGGAATCCCGAGTCGCGGCAAGCTTCAGCCGCGCACCGCCGCCAGCAGCAGCGCAAGCCGCCGGTCCTTGAGGCCCAAACGATCGAGATGTTCGACCGTGTTGGCGAGATAGGTCGCGTTCGCCCCGCGCTGGCCGTGCGCGTCGCGGATGATCCGCGCGGTTTCCGCCTGGCCGAGTTTGCCAGCGTAGGCTTTGCCCTTGCGGTCGATCACGAACGTGCGCGCCACGACCGTGCGCCCGTCCTGCAGCGTCACCGGAAGATCCATGCAGTGATACGAGCGGTTCAGCATCTCGCGGTCCCACAGATAGGCCATGGTGGCTTCGCTGTGCGCGCGCGCGACGCGATAGGCGATGCCCCGGCACGAACCGCCCTTGTCCAGACCGAGCACGAGGCCCGGCCGTTCGGGCGTGCCGCGATAGCGCGTCGAATAGAGGCAAAAGGCGCGGTGGAAGCCCATCAGCTTCGCAGGCCGCGCCTCCTCGAACGGAAAGCCCGGGTCCCAGATCAGCGAACCGTAGGCGAACAGCCAAAACTCCGCCCCGCCGGGCGGCGGCGGGCAGCCTTCGCAATCGGGAACTTTGCCGGTGCGCGGGATCGGTTTCGCGGCCATGGCGGGCTCGGGTCACGCTTTGCGCACAAGATAGACGCCCAGCGCCGTCACCGCCATGCCCGCGACGGCCAGCAGGCCCAGCTTTTCGTCGAAGAGCGCCCAGGCGACCGCGGCCGTGCACGGCGGCACCAGATAGAAAAGGCTCGCCGTCTTCGCCGCGGCCTTGCGCCGCGCGAGCAGCATCAGCAAGGAAACCGCCCCCACCGACAGCACGAGCACGAGCCAAACCATCGCGAAGACGAGCGGCGGCGCCCAGTCGATCGCCATCGTCTCGAAGGCGAGCATGATCGGGATCAACGCCGCGAGCACGGCCGCGTATTGGATCGCCCCGCCGGTGGCCAGATGGATGCCGCCCCCGCGCCGCTGCTGGTAGAGCGTGCCGAAGGTGATGCCGAGCAGCCCCACGACCGACGGCCAAACCGCGACCATCGGGACGTTCTCGAACCCGAGCTTCTCCCACAGCACCGCCCCGACGCCCAGGAACCCGAGCCCGAGACCGAGCCATTGGCGCGCTGCGATGCGCTCGCCCATCAATTTGCCCGCGACCGCCGCGGTCAACAGCGGTTGCGCGCCCACGATCAGCGCCGACAGCCCCGCGGGCAAGCCCCAGGCGATCGACACGAACACGCCGCCCAGATAGAAGCCGTGCAGCAGCAGGCCCACGATCGCGACGTCGCCCCAGCGTGCGACCGGCGGCCACGGCGCGCGCGCCAGCCACGCCCAGGCCAGGAAGATGGGCACGACGATCGCGAAGCGCACGACCAGGAATGTGATCGGCTCGATATGGGGCATGCCCAGCTTCGAGCCGATGAACCCGGTCGACCACAGCACGACGAAAACGAAGGGGATCGCTCTGTCCATCGCGGAAGGATGCGA
>JADCGK010000244.1 GCA_020249045.1 Azospirillum sp.
CCGCGTTGCTGACGAGTCCCTGCGGCCGTGCGGCGTTGCTGGGCGAACCGCGCTGCTGACGCCGCGCCGGCTCGGATATCGGGGACCGCCCCGGCGAGGGCGACCCCCGGCGCAGTCTCATCGCTCCAATTGAAAACGACGAAGTAGTACGGGACCTTGAACCGCAGCGGCGGCTTTGTCGGCTGTTGCCCAAAGCACGGGAAGCTGGCTCTCGACGACCCAAAGCGACCGGCCGACCGCTTGCGCGGTGGTCGGCGCCGCGATGCCCGACGCGAGAATTGCGGGCATTGCCGTGGGCGCCTTGGGATCGACCGCGACGACGCGCCCGGCGGATTGTTCGACGACCATGACGCGGCCGTCGTCGAGCACCTTGACGCCGTCGGGGCGGGACAACTGACCGGGTAAGGGCACGCGTTCGACCGCGCCGGGACCGCCGTTTTCGGCGATGCCAATTTTAAGCAAGTCGCCCGTGGCCGTAATTGCCACGTAAAGGCTTTCCTTGCCGTCGTGATCGATGCCGTTCAAGCGGAACCCTTCGCCGGCGAAACGCTCGTCGGAGAGCCAAACATCCAGACCCGCGCCGCCGCGCCGTTTGACGAGGATTTCGGGTTTGAACGAGTTGGTGACGAACACGCTGCCGTCGGCGCGCACTGTGATGTCGTTGCAGAAACCGCCGTTCGGCAGCGGCCAAGACCCGCGTGGGGCACCCGTCGCCAGGTCGAACGCCTTTAGCGCGGGCGGTGCATAGCCCGTCAACGAGGGAATCCGCAGATCCGAAGAGCACGCGTAGAGAACGCCGCTCGCATCGTCGGCATATATCCCGACGACCGACAAAAGTCCGTCGCTCGCCGTCGGTACGAACAGCTCCGCGTTCGTGCGCCCCGGCCGCGCGCGATAGATTTCGCCGCGTTTGATGCTCCCGATGTAAATCGACCCGTCTTTCGCCACCGCCACGCCTTCCGGGAAAGTGTCGGCGTGGGGCAGGCGCACGTCATCGGAGGCTTGAGCGCGATCATGCAGGCCGAAAAACAGAAGCGCGGCTGCCGAGAGAAGCAGCGTAGCGATGATTTTACCTGAAGATTTATGGATAAGTTTATAAAACTTGTCTAAATTGTATATTTGATTGCGTGACATAGGTGTCTCCTTTCTCTGGATGCGAGTGACGACGTCGAACGGGCCTGGATTGCCGAAAGCGGCTTGGATTACGCGACCGGCGGCGTGCCGGCCTAATGCCGCCGGCGGCCTGCCGAAGGTGGAGATGGTCCGGACTTTTCAGCGCGACATGCGCGTGTAGCGCCGAATCTTATGGCCGGGTGGCCGGTCCAGCGCAGTACACGCGTACGATAGGGCGATACCTGCACGGCATATCCGTCAACCGCCTTTCGCGTATGGAATTTGGATCCGGACATCCCGCCGCCAATCGATTCTGTTGAATTACGTACCATCCAATATTAAAATGCTCGGCTATGGTCAACAATAAAATATCGAACGATACAAAAAAAGTGACGCCTACCGTCAAACCCAGGTCCGGCGCCGGCCGAGGACGCGGGCGTCCGAAGCGTTTCGATCGCGAATGCGCGCTCGCAAGCGCGCTCGAACGCTTCCGGCGCGACGGCTATTCGGAGACTGCGACCGGCGCGATCGCGGCGGATTGCGGCGGCAGCCCGACGAGCCTATACGCCGAGTTCCCGACGAAGCTGCGTTTGTTCGCCGCCACGCTGAAAAACTACGAGTTGGATATGGCGCACGGGTTTTCGGCCATCGACCGGCGCGATCGAGACGCGTTGCCACGGAATATTCTGGCCTGGGCCGCCCGCGCCTACTCGGAGGCGGGACCTTACGGCTGTCTCGTCTTCCAGCACATCGCCGAAGCGGCAGACCCGGCGGTCCGCGCCTGCGCGATCGAAGCCTGCGGCGCATTCGAGGATCTCATCGAAAAAACGCTCGCCGAAGCCGGTTGGACCGACGCCACGCGGCGGGCGCAGATACTGGTCGTTGCGATGATGGGACTTTCGGCCATGGCGCGGCGCGGGCTTCCCCAGGATACGTTGATGCGCCGCGCCGCGGATCTCGCCGCCGCGGCGGCGGGAAACCTCGCGTAAGGCTCGCGCGGCGCCTCAGGCCCAGGCGATCCTGAGGATGTTCGTGGCGCCCGGCGTGCCGAAGGGCACGCCCGCGGTGATCGCGATGGTTTCGCCCGGATCGGCGAAGCCTTCGGTGCGCGCGACCTTCAGCGCCTTGTCGACCATGTGGTCGAAGACCGAGAATTCCTCCGACACCACGCAATGCGTGCCCCAGCACAGCACCATGCGCCGTGCGGTGCGGCGGTTCTGCGTGAGGCACAGGATCGGCGCTTCGGGGCGCTCGCGCGCGGCGCGCAGCGTGGTCGATCCGGACGTCGTGAAGGTGACGATGGCCGCGGCCTTGATCGTGGCGGCGACTTGCGCGGCGGCCGCGGTGATCGCGTCGGCGGCCGTCGGTTCGGGTTTGGCGTGGTCCGCGTCCATGATCGGACGGTAGCTGGGGTCGCGTTCGACGCGCGCGATGATGCGCTCCATGATTTCGACCGCTTCGGTCGGATATTCGCCCGACGCGGTTTCCGCCGACAGCATCACGGCGTCCGCCCCGTCGTAGACGGCCGTCGCCACGTCCGAGGCTTCCGCGCGCGTGGGCGTGGGCGCATGGACCATCGAGTCCAGCATCTGCGTGGCCACGATCACCGGGCGGCCCACGCGCCGGCACACGCGCACGATGCGCTTTTGCAGCGTCGGCACGTCCTCGGGCGGCATTTCGACGCCCAGATCGCCGCGCGCGACCATCACGCCGTCGGCGAGTTCGACGATCTCCTCCAGCTTGTCGATGGCCGACGGCTTTTCGAGCTTGGCGCAAACGCCGGCGCGGCCCTGGACGAGTTTTTTGGCCTCGGCGATGTCTTCGGGCCGCTGCACGAAGGACAACGCCACCCAATCGACGCCGAGTTCGAGCGCGAAGGCGAGATCGCGCCGGTCCTTCTCGGTCATCGCCGAGATCGGCAGCACCGCACCCGGCACGTTCACGCCCTTGCGGTCGGAAATGGCCCCCGCCACTACGACTTCGCACAACGCGTGGCGCGCGGAGGTTTCGAGCGCGCGCAAGCGCACGCGCCCGTCGTCGATCAGAAGATCCTGGCCCGGCGACAACGCCGCGAAGATTTCCGGGTGAAGCAGGGGCGCGCGCGTCGCGTCGCCCGGTATGTCCTCGAGATCGAGCCGGAACCTGGCGCCCTTCTTCAACTGCGCCGCACCGTCCTTGATCGTGCCGATCCGCAGTTTCGGGCCTTGCAGATCGGCGAGTATCGCGATCGGCCGTCCGGTGCGTTCCTCGAGGGTTCGCAACACGTCGTAGCGCTTCTTGTGGTCGGCGTGCGCGCCGTGGCTGAAATTGAGCCGGAAGACGTCCGCACCCGCCCGGAAGATGGCTTCGATCGCCGCCGGATCGGTCGTCGCCGGTCCCAGGGTCGCGACGATTTTCGTGGCGCAGATACGGCGCATGCTTTTCCCCCGTCTCTTTTTATTCACTCGGGCTTATTCGATCAGGCCTGTTCGATCAGGATAGCGCGAAAATCGTTCACATTGGTATGGGTGGGCCCGGTGACGACCAAGTCGCCGAGCCGCGCGAAATAGGAATAGGCGTCGTTGTCGGCGAGGAAGGCGCGCGCGTCGGGTCCGCGGACGAGCGTGTCGGGGGCGACGATAGCGCCCGCGTTGTCCTCGGTGCCGTCGATCCCGTCGGTGTCGCCGGCGATTCCCCAGACTCCCGGCAGGCCGTCGAGTTCGACGGCCAGTGCCAGCGCGAATTCGGCGTCGCGGCCGCCGCGTCCGCGTCCGCGTACCGTCACGGTCGTCTCCCCGCCCGACAGCACGACGCAGGGCGCCTTCACGGGGCCGGCGCCCGCGCGGATGGCGCGCGCAAGGTCGGCGTGCGCGCGTGCGACGTCGCGGCTTTCGCCTTCGAGGTCGGGGCCGAGCGAGTGCACCGCATAGCCCTGCGCGCGGGCGAGGGCGGCGGCGGCGTCGAGCGACTGGATCGGCGCGGCGATCAGTTCGAACCGGGCGTTGGCGAGGGTTTTGGGCGTTTCGGCCGCAGGGTCGGCCAGACGGGCGGCGATTCCGGGGGCGGGTGCTATCGCGTATTTGGCGAGCACGGCGCGCGCTTGGGCGAGCGTGGTGGGATCGGGGACGGTCGGCCCCGAGCCGATCGTCGACGGATCGTCGCCGGGCACGTCGGAAATCGCCAGGGTCAGCACCTGCGCCGGAAACGCCGCCTGCGCGAGTCGACCGCCGGCGATAGAGGAAAGATGTTTGCGCACCGTGTTCATCTCGACGATGTTCGCGCCCGATTTGAGCAAGGCGGACGTCAGCGCGCGAAGTTCGTCGAGAGTCACGGGCGGGGCGGGCAGGCTCAGCACCGCCGAGCCGCCGCCGGATATCAACGCCAGCACCAGATCGTCGGCCGTCAGGTCGGCGACGCGCGCGCGGATGCGCTGGGCACCGTTCAGACCCGCATCGTCGGGCACGGGATGGGCGGCTTCGACGATCTCGATCCGTCGGCAGGGTGCCCCGTGGCCGTAGCGCGTGACGACAAGCCCGGAGATCGGTCCGTCCCAATTGTCCTCGACCGCCTTGGCCATCGCGGCCGACGCCTTGCCCGCGCCGACGACGACCACCCGGCCGCGCGGGCGCGGCGGCAGGAAGCCGGGCACGCGCAGCGCGGGCTGGGCGGCGGCCACGGCCGCGTCGAACATGGCGCGCAACATCCGTCTGGGTTCCATGCGCGCGAACGCTAGCAGCTTGGCTCCGATCCGGCAAAAGCGGCTATAGTCGGCGGCGTGATGACCGACGACTTACCGCCGTTGCTGGCGCCCGACGAGGCGCCGGCGGCCGCGACCGTCAATCCCGGCGGAAGCGCCGATCTGCTGCTGATTTGCGATCACGCCAGCCGTGCCGTGCCGCGCGCGCTCGGCGATTTGGGCGTGCCGCGCGCCGAGTGGGACCGTCATATCGCCTTCGATATCGGGGCCGAAGCGGTGGCCCGCGCGCTGTCGGCACGGTTCGACGCGCCGCTCGTCGTCTCCGGCTATTCGCGTTTGGTCGTCGATTGCAATCGGCGGCCCGACGATCCGACCGCCATGCCCGAAATCTCCGACGGCACGCCGATCCCGGGCAATCTCGGCCTCGACCCCGCCCAACGCTTGCGCCGCTTGCGCGATCTGCATGCGCCCTATCACGCGGCCGTCGCCGCGGCGATCGCGCGCTTTCGCGCGGCGGGGCGAGTCCCGCGGGTCGTGTCGATGCATTCGTGCACGCCGGTGTTCAAGGGGTTCGAACGGCCTTGGCACGTGGGCGTGTTGTGGAAGTCCGATCCGCGCTTGCCCATTCCCCTGATGGCCGCGTTGTCCGCGATCCCCGGCATTCGCGTGGGCGACAACCAGCCTTACGATGCGCGCGACGGCCACGGCTATACGATGCGCACGCATTGCGAGACGGCCGGCATCCCGCACGCGTTGATCGAACTGCGCCAGGACCTGATCGACACGCGCGCGGGCATCGAAAAATGGGCGGCGACGTTCGGCGACGCGCTGGCCCGTGCCTTGGCCGCGCCCGGCCTCGACCGGCTGGAGGTCCATCCGTGACCGGTCCCGCCTTCACGATCGGATTGGAGGAGGAGTATCTGCTGGTGGATCGCGCGACGCGCGATCTGGCGCGCGATCCGCCGGCCGATTTGGTCGCGCAAACCGAGGCCGAGCTCGCAAAGCGCGGGATGCCGGGGCAGGTCAGCCCCGAATTCCTGCGCGCGCAAATCGAAGTGCAGACCCGCGTTTGCGCCTCGGTGGCCGACGCGCGCGCGCAGCTTGCGACGTTGCGCCGGACGGTGGCCGAGGTCGCGGCGCGCCACGGCCTCGCGCCCATCGCCGCCTCGACCCACCCGTTCGCCGAATGGCGCGGCGTGGGCGCCACCGACCGCGAACGCTATCGGGCGCTGGAGCGCGATCTGCAAGGCGTGGGGCGGCGCCTGGTGATCTGCGGCCTGCACGTGCATGTCGGGATCGAGGACGAGGAACTGCGCGTCGATCTCATGAACCAGGCGGGCTACTTCCTGCCGCACCTGCTGGCGCTGTCGACGTCTTCGCCGTTCTGGCGCGGGGAGGATACGGGGCTTGCGAGCTACCGCATCGCGATCTTCAACGAACTGCCGCGCACCGGCTTGCCCGATCATTTCGAAAGCTGGGGCGAATATCGGCGCCAGGTCGACCGGCTCGTCAAAGCGGGTCTGATCGACGACGCATCCAAGCTGTGGTGGGACATCCGGCCCTCGGCGCGGTTCCCGACGCTGGAGATGCGCGCGACCGACATGTGCACGGCGCTCGATCACGCGATCTCGATCGCGGCACTCTATCGGTCGCTGATTTCGATGCTGTGGCGGCTCAAGACGTCCAACCAGCGTTGGCGCATCTATCCGCACATGCTGGTGAAGGAGAACCGCTGGCGCGCGCAGCGCTACGGCATCGACGAAGGGCTTGTGGATTTCGGCAAGGGGGAAATCGTGCCGGTCGCGGGTCTCGTCGACGAACTCATCGAACTCGTGCGGCCTGACGCCGAGCGTTTGGGCTGCGTGGCCGAGGTCGAGGGCGCGCGCGCGATTCTGCGGGACGGTACTTCCGCGCACCGCCAGCGCCGCGCCTTCGCGGCCGCGACGGCGGCCGGGCATGCCAAGCAGCGGGCGCTCGAAGCGGTCGTCGACGATCTTATCGCCGGTACGGTGGCGGGTTTGTAGCCGCGTGCCTATATGACTGTCTCAGGAGGCCCCCCATGGACGACAAAACCCGCACCGAACTCGAAGCCGCCGCGTTCCGCAAGCTCGTCGCGCACCTGCAGACGCGCACCGACGTGCAGAATATCGACCTCATGAACCTCGCCGGGTTCTGCCGGAACTGCCTGTCGAAATGGTATCTCGCCGCCGCCCAGGACAAGGGCGTGGACCTGACCGATCCGCAGGCGCGCGAAATCGTCTACGGCATGCCGTATGACGACTGGAAGAAGAAGCACCAAAAGGAAGCTTCCGGCGACCAAAAGGCCAAGTTCGCCGAAAGCCACAAGCACTGAGGGGCGCGAAGCTACCCCTTCACGGGTACGGTGTAGTTCAGCGGCAGGCGGCCGCCGTCGGCATAGACGATTTGGCCGGTCATGTAGCTCGCGCGTTTCGAGGCGAGGAACAGCGCGATTTCGGCGATTTCCCCGGGCTCGCCCAGGCGCCCCATCGGCGTGCGGCTCATGATTTTCGCGCGCGCCTCGGGCGAGCCGAGCACGGCCTTGCGCGCGAGTTCGGTCGCGATCGTCCCGGGACCGATGGCGTTGACGCGAATGCCGTGCGGGGCGAGTTCCAGGGCCATCACGCGCGTGAGCTGGTTGAGCCCGCCTTTTGATACGTTGTAGGCGGCGAGCCCCGGAATCGCGAGCACGGCGTTGACCGAGCTCATGTTGACGATGGCACCCGCCGTCTTCTTGGCGACCATCGCGCGCGCCGCCGCTTGGCCGACCAGGAAAGCGCCTTTGAGGTTCACGCGGATCACGCGATCCCAATCGTCCTCGGTCATGTCGAGGAACGGCTTGGCGGGCGCTATCCCGGCGTTGTTGACCAGAACGTCCAGGCGCTTGGCCTTGCGGATCACCGCGTCGACCAGCGCTTGCGCCTGGCCGGCGTCGCCCACGTCGCAAGCGACCAACGCCGCTTTCAGGCGCTTGGCGGCTTTCGCGCCGGCCGCTTCGTTCGCATCGGCGATCCACACCTTGGCGCCCGCGCGAACGAAGGCTTGCGCGCACGCATAGCCGATTCCCGAAGCGCCCCCGGTGATCAGGGCGATCTTTCCGTTCAAGTCGCGCATGCGCGTCACAGCGTCCCTTCCGGCGAGGCTTGCCGGGCGTAGCCCAGCGGTTTCAGCGAGTCCAGGATTTCGCCCAGGATCGTCGGATCGTCGATCGTCGCGGGTTGCTTGTAGGCTTGGCTGTCGGCGATCTTCTGCATGGTGCCGCGCAGGATTTTGCCCGAACGCGTCTTGGGCAGACGCTTGACCACGACGGCCTGCTTGAACGCCGCCACGGGTCCGATCTTTTCGCGCACCAGGGCCACGATCTCCTTGACGATTTCGGCGTCGGGCCGGTTCACGCCGGCCTTCAGCACGACGAAGCCGAGCGGAACCTGGCCTTTGAGGTCGTCGGCGGCGCCGATGACCGCGCATTCGGCCACGTCCTTGTGGCTCGCCAGCACTTCCTCCATCTGTCCCGTGGACAGGCGATGGCCGGCGACGTTGATCACGTCGTCCACGCGCGTCATGACGTAGACGTAGCCGTCCTCGTCCACGTAACCGGCGTCGCCGGTTTTGTAGTAGCCCGGATACTCGGCCAGATAGGCGTCGAAATAGCGCTTCTCGGCGTTCCACAACGTCGGGAACGTGCCCGGCGGCAGGGGCAGTTTGCCGACCAGCGCGCCGATTTCGCCGGTTTTGAGCGGATGGCCGTCGTTGCCCAGCACCTGCACGTCCCACCCGGGAACGGGCTTGGTCGGCGAGCCGGGCTTGACCTTGAAGCGTTCGATGCCGAGCGGATTGGCGCAGATCGGCCAGCCGGTTTCGGTCTGCCACCAATGATCGACCGTCGGCCGCTTCAGCTTGTCCATCGCCCATTCGAGCGTGGGCGGGTCGCAACGCTCGCCGGCCAGGAACAGGTACTCGAACTTCGACAGATCGTATTTGCCGATCAGCGCGCCCTCCGGGTCCTCCTTGCGGATCGCGCGGAAGGCGGTCGGGGCGGTGAACAGCGTCTTGACCTTGTGTTGCTCCAGGATCCGCCAGTAGACGCCCGCGTCGGGCGTGCCGACGGGCTTTCCTTCGAACAGGATCGACGTGCATCCCTGCAATAGCGGCGCGTAGCAGATGTAGGAATGGCCGACGACCCAGCCCACGTCGGACGCGGCCCAGAAGACCTCGCCCGGACGGGTGTCGTAGATCGCATCCATCGAGTATTTGAGCGCCACGGCGTGCCCGCCATTGTCGCGCACGACGCCTTTGGGTTGGCCGGTGGTGCCCGAGGTATAGAGGATGTAAAGCGGATCGGTCGCGCGCACCGGCACGCAATCGGCGGGCTTGGCGGCGGCTTCGGCTTCCTGCCAATCGTGGTCGCGCCCCGGCACCAGATCGCACGCCAATTGCGGGCGCTGGAAGATCAGGCAGGCGGACGGCTTGTGCTTGGCGATGGCGATGGCGCCGTCGAGCAGCGGCTTGTAGGGGACGGTTTTCGTTCCTTCGATGCCGCACGACGCGCTGACGATCGCCTTGGGCGCGCAATCGTCGATGCGCACCGCCAACTCGTTCGCCGCGAAGCCGCCGAACACCACCGAATGGATGGCCCCCAGCCGCGCGCAGGCCAGCATCGCGATCAGCGCTTCGGGGATCATCGGCATGTAGACGATGACCCTGTCCCCCTTGCCCACGCCGCGCGCGGCCAAGGCGCCGGCGAAGGCGGCGACGCGCTTTCGCATCTCGGCGTAGGTCAGGGTGCGGATCGTGTTCGTGACGGGGGAGTCGTAGATCACGGCCGCTTGCGCGCCGCGACCCGCGGCGACGTGCCGGTCGATGGCGTTCCAGCAGGTGTTGAGTTCGCCGCCCGGGAACCAGCGGTAGACCGGGGCGTTCGCGGCGTCCAGCACGCGGTCCCATTTGCGCGTCCATTCGATCCCTTGGGCGATCTCGGCCCAAAAGCCCTCCGGATCCTTGCGCGAGCGCGCGTGCAGGGCGGCGTAGTCGGTCATGGCGGTTCCCCCGGGGTGTTCGTCGTTGGCGCCGACTTTGCCCGCCAAGCCCCTGGTTTGGGAAGGGGGGGACGTGCCATGAATCGTTCCCACAGCAGGGAGATTCGTCATGGCGGCGAAGAAAAAGCCCGCGACCAAGCGTCGCAAGCCCGCGCCCAAGGGGCCGAAACTTTCCAAATGGGAGGCCGATCTGGGCCGCAACGCGGCCAATCACGAACCGCTGAACCCGATCACGTTCCTGGCCCGCGCGGCGGCCACATGGCCCAAACGCACCGCGATCCGCCACGGCGCGATCGCGCGCAACTGGGCGGAGACCCACGCGCGCTGCCGCAAGCTCGCCTCGGCCCTGGCCAAGGCGGGGATCAAGCGCGGCGACACGGTGGCGTTGATGGCGCCGAACATTCCCGCCGCCTACGAGGCCGCGTTCGGCGTGCCGATGGCCGGCGCGGTGCTGAACGCGATGAACATCCGCCTCGATGCCGATACGATCGCCTTCATGCTCGATCACGGCGAAACCAAACTGCTGCTGACCGACACCGAATTCGCGCCCGTGATCGAAAAGGCCGTCGCCAAAGCCAAGCGCAAGCCGATCGTGATCGACATCGCCGACCCCGAAGGCCCCGGCGGCAAGCGTCTCGGGCGGATCGAATACGAGGATTTCGTCGCGGGCGGCGACATCGATTTCGTTCCGCTGAAGCCGCGCGACGAATGGGATGCGCTGGCGCTCAACTACACCTCGGGCACCACGGGCGATCCCAAGGGCGTCGTCTACCACTATCGCGGCGCCTACCTGAACGCGGTCGGCAACGTGCTGGTGTGGAACCTCGCGCATCACCCGGTCTATCTGTGGACGCTGCCGATGTTCCATTGCAACGGCTGGTGCTTCCCCTGGACGATCGCGGCGATGGCCGGCACGAATGTGTGCCTGCGCCGGGTGGACGCGGCGCATATCTTCGCCGCGATCGAACGCGAGGGGGTCACGCATATGTGCGGGGCGCCGATCGTCATGAACATGCTGATCAACGCGCCCGAGGCGATGCGCGCCAAGCCCGCGCGCACCGTCGCGATCATGACGGCCGCCGCCCCGCCCCCCGCCGCCGTGATCGAAAAGATGGAACGCATGGGCTTCCACATCACCCACGTCTACGGCCTGACCGAGGTCTACGGCCCCGCGGTGGTGTGCGCTTGGCACGAGGAATGGGACGCGATGCCGCCGGGGGAGAAGGCGACGATGAAGTCGCGCCAGGGCGTGCGCTATCCCGTGCTCGAAGGCCTGATGGTCGCCGACGAAAAGACGCTCGAACCCGTACCGTCGGACGGCGCCACGATGGGCGAGGTCTTCATGCGCGGGAACATCGTCATGAAGGGCTATCTCAAGAACCCGAAGGCGACGCGGAAATCCTTCCGGGGCGGCTGGTTCCATACCGGCGATCTCGGGGTCATGCACCCGAACGGCTACATCGAACTGCGCGACCGATCGAAGGACATCATCATTTCGGGCGGCGAGAACATTTCGACCATCGAGGTCGAGGGCGCGCTCTACAAGCATCCCGACGTGCTCGAAGTCGCCGTGGTCGCCCGGCCCGACGACAAATGGGGCGAAACGCCGTGCGCGTTCGTCACCCTCAAGGACGGCGCATCGGCGCGGGCCGAGGATCTGATCGCCTTCGCGCGCGCGCACCTCGCCGGCTACAAAGTGCCGCGCACCGTGGTCTTCGGGCCGTTGCCCAAGACCAGTACGGGCAAGGTGCAGAAATTCGTGCTGCGCGAGAAGGCGAAGGCGTTGTAGGCGGTCATGGCGGATCAAACGCGCAAATATCAAGCGAACGCCACCGTCTTCCGCGAGGGGGAGAGCGGCGATTGGGCTTGCCTCGTGCGGACGGGCCAGTTCGAACTGTTCAAAGGGGCGGGCGAGGACAGGAAGACGATCGCCGTCACCGGACCCGGCAC
This sequence comes from Azospirillum sp., assembly GCA_020249045.1. Lineage (GTDB taxonomy): Bacteria > Pseudomonadota > Alphaproteobacteria > CACIAM-22H2 > CACIAM-22H2 > Tagaea. Next base: position 11,794 of record JADCGK010000244.1, read on the forward strand.
GATCTTCGGCGAACTCGCGCTGATCGACAAAGGTCATCGGATGGCGTCCGCGCGGTGCGTGGAGGCGGGCGAATTGATCCTGATCGACCGCGCGCGCTTTCTGACAAAGATCGCCGCGCTGTCGCCCGGCCAGCGCGGCGTCTACAACGAATTGCTCGCTTTCGTGCGCGAGACGCCGGTTTGGGCGCCGCCGACATACGGCGAGCCCGCGCCCGCGATGACCGACAAGGCCAAGCGCGTCCAAGCCGTGCTGCCGCAGATCGAAACCGCGAAGCTGCTCGAAACCGGCGACAATTTCCTCGACGTGCTGACGAAGACGTTGGTGCACTACGCCAAACGCCGCCTGCCTCCGGCCGCGTGAACGCGAGGCGCCGCCCGAAAACGAAACGGCGCCCGCAAGGGGCGCCGTCGCGCGAAGGGCCGTCGCGATTGGGGAATTCAGTGGACCAAGCGGCTGAGCTCGTCCTTGATTCGAAGCTTCTCTTTTTTCAGCTGGGCGACGGCCATCGTACTGGGCGACGGGCGCGCTTCTTCGCGCGTTAGGTCTTGTTCGAGTTTGGCGTGTTTGGCTTGCAGCGATCGAATGCGTTCGGACATCGGCATTGCCTCATACCTCCTGCATCTCTGTTCGCGACCCTTCCCGACACGAAGCCTACGCCCATCGGTTCCGATCCGGCAAGACGAACGCGCTTGAAATTTGTTTCGACGCGTTAGCGATTCTTTGACGCGTCGCGAAAAGGCGTTGAAGCGCTTCGCATCTTCGCGGCCTCGGCAAGAATCTTTCGCATCGCCCGATCGTCGGCGGCGGCGCCCAGGACGGAACGCAAGACCGCGCGGGCATCCGTCGCGGTAACGGAGCCGGGGCCCGTTGCGGCCGCGAGCGCTGCGAGCTCGGCGCGTTCGGCGGCGAGTTCCAGGCGTTTGACCCGCGTGCGGATGGTTTCCCATCCGGCGCGGCCCTTCAGCCGCCGGCGCAGGGCGCGCAACGGCCGCACCGCGTTCGCCGCCCAATCGCGCGAAATCGCCCGCCATCGCACGCCGTCGGGCGCGCCGTGGCCGCGCGCGACGAGCCACAGGCACGCCAGCAGCAGCGGCACGTCCACGCCCTTGCGGTCCTGCAGGTCGAGGCAGGCTTCCGCCACCCCCGGCCGGGCGTAGAACGCCAGGGCGAAGCGCCACAAATCGGCCGCTCGCGCCGCGGCCCCGGGGCCTGTTATATTGCGGCGCATATGGACGACCCGGTCTTCGAAGAAATCCGCCGCAAACTCGCGGAGTTGCGAATCGAGCACCGCGATCTCGACGACGTGATCGCGCGCGTGTTGGAGCATCCGCCCGTCGACATGCTGCAGGTGCAGCGGCTGAAGAAGCGCAAACTGGCGCTGAAGGACCAGATCGCGCGGCTCGAAAGCCACTTGCTGCCGGACATCATCGCCTGAGGCGCGTTCACGTCGCGCGCGCGGCTTTTTTGCGCTCGTACATCTCGCGGTCGGCGCTTTCCAGCAAGCGGCCGATATCGTCCCCGCCGCGGAACGTGTAGACGCCCCACGCGACGGACGCGCGGATCTGCACGCCGCGCCAATCCAGGGGCGTTTCCTGCACGGCGGCGGCCAGGGCTTGCGCCTTCTCGTCGGCCTGGGGCTTGTCGGTGTAGACGAGGATCACGCCGAATTCGTCGCCGCCGAGCCGGCCGACGATGTCGGTGTCGCGGACGTTCTGCACCAGCAGCCGGGCGATATGCGCGAGCAACGCGTCGCCCGCGGCGTGGCCGTGCAGATCGTTGACGGCCTTGAGGCCGTTGGCGTCGAAATAAACGAGACTCGAGGCTTGGTCGTAGCGCTCGGCGAAAGCCTGCATGCGGCCCAATTCGCGGGCGAACGCGCGGCGGTTGAAGACCGGCACCAGCGAATCCTGATCGGCCAGGCGTTCGAGATGGCTCGCGCGCGCGGTCGCTTGGATCACTTCCTTGCGCAGCCGGTCGACCTCGGACATCAGCTTGACGATCGCGTCGCGGACCTTGGGCGTGAATTCCGCTTCCGGGATGCCCATCACCAGCGCGATGTCCTTCGGGTCGCGCGCGCGCGGGCCCGCCGCGGGTGCCGCCGGACCGGGGCGCGCGGGCGCTTCCGTGCGCCGGACGGGGGCGGTGCCGAGCGGTCCGCCGAGTCGCGAAGGATCGGTGATCTTCATGTCGCGGTCGCCTGGATAACACGAATCGGCCCGGCCGGGCAGGCGCTTGCGCGGGGGGACGGGGCCTCTATACTCCGCCGCTTCCGCGCTTGGGGCGAGGGGGAGCAGCGAGATGGCGAAGAAGCCGGTGGTCGGCGTCATCATGGGCAGCCAGTCGGATTGGGAGACGATGCGCCACGCCTCGGAAACCCTGTCGGCGCTGGGTGTCGCGCACGAAACGCGCATCGTATCGGCCCATCGCACGCCCGACCGGCTGGTCGCCTACGCCAAATCCGCGGCGTCGCGCGGCTTGCGCTGCGTGATCGCGGGTGCGGGCGGTGCCGCGCATCTGCCCGGCATGACCGCGGCGATGACCGATCTGCCCGTGCTGGGCGTGCCGGTCGAATCGAGGACGCTCAAGGGCCTCGATTCGCTGCTGTCGATCGCCCAGATGCCGGCGGGCATTCCGGTCGGCACGCTCGCCATCGGGCGCGCGGGCGCGACCAACGCGGGGCTTCTGGCGGCGGCCATCGTCGCCCTCGAGGACCCGAAGGTCGCGCGCGCGCTGACGCGGTTCCGCGACGCGCAGACCGTCAAGGTCGCCAAGGCGCCGGTGGACGCGCCGCCGGCCAAGCCGAAGAAACGCGCCGCGCGCAAATGACGCGGATCAAGGCGCTGGCGCCCGGCGCGACGCTGGGCATCCTGGGCAACGGCCAGCTCGGCCGGATGACCGCACTCGCCGCAGCCCGGCTCGGCTATCGCGCGCATTGCTTCGGGCCCGAGGCGGACAGTCCGGCGGCGCAAGTCTGCGCGCGCGCGACCGTCGGCGATTATCGCGACGAGGCGGCGTTGACCGCGTTCTTCGCCGCGTGCGACGCGGTGACGTACGAATTCGAGAACATCCCGGTCGAGGCGCTGACGCGCGTCGCCAAAAAGGCGCGCGGCAAGCTGCGCCCGTCGGCCGCGATCCTGTCGGTCTGCCAGGACCGGATCGCGGAGAAAACCTTCCTGAACGCCATCGGGGTCGCGACCGCGCCGTGGCGCGCGGTACGCAGCCGTGCCGATCTCGAAGCGGGCCTCGCGGCGCTGGGGGCGCCCGCCATCCTCAAAACCGCGCGCATGGGCTATGACGGCAAGGGCCAGCGCAAGATCGCCAAGCCCGCCGACGCCGCGCGCGCGCACGCCGAACTGGGCGGGGCGATCGCGGTGCTCGAAGGCTTCGTCGATTTCGAGCGCGAGATTTCGGTGATCGTGGCGCGCGACCTTGCGGGCCGCGCGCGCGCCTACGTGCCGGTCGAAAACCGCCACAAGCATCACATTCTCGACGAGACGATCGCCCCGGCCCGGTTGCCCGCCGCCGTCGCGCGCAAGGCCGTCGCCACGGCTTCGAAGATCGCGCGCGAATTGGATCTCGTGGGCGTCGTGGCGGTCGAAATGTTCCTGTCCGAAGGCGGGGAAATCCGCGTCAACGAACTCGCGCCGCGGCCGCACAATTCCGGCCATTGGACGATCGATGCGTGCGCCGTCTCGCAGTTCGAGCAGACGGTGCGGGCGGTCATGGGCTTGCCTTTGGGCGATCCCGCGCGCCATTCGGACGCGAAGATGAAGAACCTGATCGGCCGCGAAGCCGACGCATGGGCCAAGATCGCCGCCGACCCCAAGGCGATTTTGCATCTGTACGGCAAGGCCGAAGCCCGCCCGGGCCGCAAAATGGGCCACGTCACGCGGCTTGGCCCGCGCAAAGGGCGCTGATCACCGCGGCCCGGGGCCGGTTTCCTCGAGGCCGTCCTTGACCGCGCGCTGCAGCTTTTCGAAGGCGCGCACTTCGATCTGGCGCACGCGCTCGCGGCTGATGCCGTATTTCTGCGACAGGTCTTCGAGCGTCGCGGGCTCCTCCTGCAGGCGCCGCTCGGTCAGGATGCGCCGTTCGCGCTCGTTGAGCGTGACCAGCGCCTTCTCCAGCAACGCCTGCCGGCGCTTGGTCTCCTGGTCTTGCGCGAGTTTGACTTCCTGATTGTCGTTCTCGTCGACGAGCCAGTCCTGCCATTCGCCGTCGCCGTCCGCGCGGACCGGCGCGTTCAACGAATGGTCGGGGCTGGCCAGGCGCCGGTTCATCTGCACGACGTCCTGTTCCGGCACGTCCAGATCGGTCGCGATCTTCGTCACCGCTTCGGGCGGCAGGTCGCCCTCCTCGATCTGGCGCATCTGGCCCTTCAAGCGGCGCAGGTTGAAGAACAGCTTCTTTTGCGCGGCTGTCGTGCCCATCTTCACGAGCGACCAGGAGTGCAGGATGTATTCCTGGATCGCGGCGCGGATCCACCACATCGCGTAGGTCGCGAGGCGGAAGCCGCGGTCCGGATCGAAGCGCTTGACCGCCTGCATCATGCCCACGTTGCCTTCGGACACGAGTTCGGACAGCGGCAAGCCGTAGCCGCGATAGCCCATCGCGATCTTCGCGACCAGCCGCAGATGCGAGGTCACGAGCCGATGCGCCGCGTCGGCGTCGTTCGCCTCGCGCCAGCGCTTGGCCAGCATGTATTCCTCGTCCTGCTCCAGCATCGGGAACTTGCGGATATCCTGAAGATATCGCGACAGATTCCCGTCCGGACTGGGACCCGGCACGTACGCCACGCGGATTACGCTCCCCACCCCGAAACGGCGGCATCACACCGTTCCGCATTCATTGTGACACGCCCGATCCGCCCCGCAAACGCGCCAAATAGTTTGTGAAATCCGGCGCATAGGGCCGCGCGAAGCGTAAGGATTCGCCCGTATGTGGATGGCGGAAGCCGAGCGTGAACGCATCGAGCGCTTGGCGGCCGAAATCGGGCAGGCCCGCGACTTTGCGGGCGTAGGTCGGATCGCCCAGCAGCGGACAGCCGATCGAGGCGAGATGGACGCGGATCTGATGCGTGCGTCCGGTCGCCAAGCGGCATTCGATCAACGCGGCCTTGCCGCCCGCGAGCGCTTCGAGCGTGCGGTAGCGGGTGAGGGCGGTTTTGCCGCCGCTGCGCACGACCGCCATCTTCTTCCGGTCGCGCGGATTGCGCCCGATATTGCCCTCGATCTCGCCATGCGCGGGACGCGGTGCCCCTTTGACGAGTGCCGCATAGATCCGTTCGACCGTGTGGGCTTCGAATTGCGCGGCGAGATCGCGGTGCGCGGCGTCGGTCTTCGCCGCGACCATCAGCCCGCTCGTGTCCTTGTCGAGGCGATGCACGATCCCGGGCCGTTCGACCCCGCCGATCCCCGACAGCGAGCCCTTGCAATGCGCGAGCAGCGCGTTGACCAGCGTGCCGCCGGCATGGCCTGGGGCCGGGTGCACGACCAAACCCGCCGGCTTGTCGACGACGATCAGATGCGCGTCCTCGTGCAGGACGGTCAGCGGAATGTCCTCCGCCGCCTGTCCGGCCGCCTCGGGCGGCGGTACCTCGAGCGCCACGCGTTCGCCCGTTTTGACCTTGCGCGAGGGGTCCTTTATGACTGTGCCGTCGATGCGGGCGTGGCCCGCTTCGATCAGCGCTTTCGCGCGGCTGCGCGAGGCGCTGGCGCCCAACGCGTCGGCGAGCGCGCGGTCCAACCGCGTACCCGCCGCGCCCTCCTCGATCTCGAATTCGATTGCTTCCGCCATGCGCGCCTTGAAAACGATCGTGATTTTCCTCGGCGTCCTGTGCGTCGGCGCCTTCGCCTTCCTGGTTTATGTGGTCGCGGGCGGGGTCGGCAAGGCCCCTGCGCCGGACGCCGCGGCCCCGCGTCCGCCCATCGCGGGATTGGCGTGGAACGACGTGGCGATCCCGGCGCCGGCCGGTTCGACGCTCGCGGACGCATTCGCGGCCGGCGAACACGTCGTCGTGCACGTCAATCCGCCGGATGCGGCGCCGTTCCTGGTCGTCGTCGATCCCAAAGCGGGGCGGGTGATCGGGCGCATTCTGCTGGGCGCGCGGCCGTGAATTTCGCCTCCGACAACACCGCCCCCGTCCATCCGCGCGTGATGGCGGCGCTGGCCCGCGCCAACGAGATGGCCGCGATGCCCTACGGCAACGATGCGCTGTCGCGCGACGTCGAGGCCAAGATCGCCGCCGCGTTCGGACGCGAGGCGCGCGTGTTTCTGGTTTCGACGGGTACGGCCGCCAACGCCCTGGCGCTGGCGGCGGGCTGTCCGCCGTGGGGCGTGGTCTATTGCCACCCCGAAAGCCACATCGACGACGACGAATGCGGCGCGCCGGAATTCTACACCGGCGGGGCGAAGCTCGCGGGCGTGGACGGCGTGCACGGCAAGATCGATCCGGCCGCCCTGGCCGATGCGTTGGCGCGCGCGGGTGCGGGCGTGGTGCATCACGCCCAACCGGCCATGCTCTCGCTGACCAACGCGACCGAGGCGGGAACGGTCTACGCGCCGGCGGAAATCGCGCGGCTGTCGGCGATCGCACGCGCGCACGGGCTCAAAGTGCATTTGGACGGCGCGCGTTTCGCCAACGCGCTCGCAACACTCGGCTGCTCGCCGGCCGCCGCGACGTGGCAGGCGGGCGTGGACGTGCTGTCCCTCGGCGGCACCAAGAATGGCTGCCTTGCGGTCGAAGCGATCGTCGTGTTCGACCCGGCGCTCGCCGAAACGCTCGCCTTCCGGCGCAAACGCGCGGGCCATCTGTTCTCCAAGCACCGCTATCTCGCGGCCCAAATGGACGCCTATCTGACCGACGGGTTGTGGCTCGACCTGGCCCGTCACGCGAACGGCATCGCGCGCGCGTTGGGCGAGGGGCTCGGGCGGTTGCCGGGGGCGGCCCTCGTCCATCCGGTGGAAGCCAACGAAGTTTTCGTCGACCTGCCCGAGACGGCGATCCGGGCGTTGGAGGCGGCGGGCTTTGCGGTCTATCGCTGGCTGGGGCCGGGAACCCAACGTTTGCGGCTGGTCGCGTCGTGGTCGAGCCAGGCGGCCGACGCGGCGCGGCTGATCGAAACCGCACGCGCGGCGCTGGACGGCCAAACCCCGGCTTGATCGGCCGGGCGCGATGGGCTACATGCTCGTCCTTCGGTTCCGCGGCCCGTCCCCATCGTCTAGAGGCCCAGGACGGCACCCTCTCACGGTGCAGACCGGGGTTCGAATCCCCGTGGGGACGCCAATCTTTTCAATAAGTTAAAAAGTATCCGCCCCCGCCTCGGGGCGCCGCATCGGAATCGGGGCAAGAGGTCGACGCCGCGGGCCGTTAGGCTTTGCCGGGCGACTGGGTGACCCATCAGATGAATTTCGCCGTCGCGGCAGGTCGGGTAGTTGACCGTCACGCTTCGCGCGCGTTCGGATCGTTGCGCGTGTGGGGGCGAAGGGAATACGAGTTCTGATCTTCGCCGTTCGCGTGAAGGCTGCGTGTGCCCCCCATTCGTTGACACGAGCACCCAGATACACGGCCAAACATTGAAAGCGAGGGAAGCGATATCAGTGCGTCAAATGGACTTGAGTGAGCTGGCGGAAAAAAAGAGAGAGTCCGATCAGTAGATCAAATCGTCCTCGCCGCCGGCACCTTTGGAAATAACGATCTCATCTTTGGCCGCCAGTTCCTTGGCGGTATTGACCATGGCGGTCTGCGCTTCGGCGACGTCTTTGCCGCGAACCGGTCCGAGTGCCTCGATTTCCTCCTTGAGCATCTTTCCTGCGCGCTCGGACATATTCGAAAGAAACAGATCCCGGAGCTCCTCTTTGGCGCCTTTCAGCGCGACGGCGAGCTTCGATTTGTCGATCGCACGCAAGAGCGTTTGAACTCCGCTCGGGTCCAATTTGCTCAGGTCCTCGAACTTGAACATTAGGGCCTTGATCTTCTCTGCGGAGTCCCGGTTGCGTTCCTCCAGCGCGACCGTGAAGCGCGCCTCGGTCTGCCGATCGAGTGAATTGAAGATCTCGGCCATCATCTCATGGGTATCTTTGCGGTTCGTTTTGGCGAGGTTGGACATGAACTCGTTGCGCAACACGCGCTCTATGTCGTCGAGCACGTCTTTCTGAACTGTCTCCATGCGCAGCATGCGCATGACGACTTCCATTGCGAAGGCTTCGGGAAGGGTCGACAGCACACGCGCGGCGTGATCGGAGCGGATCTTCGAGAGGATTACCGAGACGGTCTGCGGGTACTCGTTCTTCAGGTAGTTGCCGAGCACCCCTTCGTTCACGTTACCGAGCTTGTCCCACATCGTGCGGCCAGCCGGGCCGCGGATGTCGTCCATAATCTCCGCCATGCGGTTTTTATCGAGAACCTTGGAAAGCAGGCGTTCGGTCGAATCGAACGTGCCCATCAAGGATCCGGTCGCAGACAGCTGATCCGCGAATTCGACGATCAAACGTTCGATGATCGAGGAATTGACCGTGCCGAGCCCGGCCATGGTCTGGGATAGTTCCTTGATCTCATCGTCGCCCATCAATGCGAACAGTTTTGCCGCGACCTCCTCACCCAACGAGAGAAGAATGATCGCCGCCTTCTCTTGACCTGTGAGCGAGCGGTAGTCGTCGCGGATCCGCATTGGTCCCCCGAAAACAATCGTTATCTTCGAAGCAACTACAGGGTAGGAAAACACCAAGATGGATTCGGGGCAAGAAAAATAGGCAGTATCTAAAAAAATCTCCGCTGCGCCGATCGAGTTTTATCGTCTGGAAAAGTACAAAATCGGCATGGAAAAACTAAACCTCATTATCGTAATCAAACCCCCACAACCCAAAACAAATTTTTTGCAAATTTAAATTGCATGGTTCGGCTGACAGAAAGCCGAGCGATCTGACCGACTTATCTCGAGCCAGACTGACTGAAAAAATC
>JADCGK010000245.1 GCA_020249045.1 Azospirillum sp.
CGAAACTGGGCCCGCGCGAGATGGAGGCGGTGGCGACCCAGCTTTACGTCGAGCTGGTCAAACACGGCTTCACGAGCGTAGCCTAGTTCCATTACGTCCACGCCGATCCCAAAGGCCGGTCCTACGAGACGGTCACGGAGATGTCCGACCGCCTGATCGCCGCCGCCGCCGCCGCAGGCATCGGCATGACGATTTTGCCCGTGGTCTATCGCGCGGGCGGATTCGGCGGGGCGGCATTGTCCGAACGCCAGCGCCGTTTCGCACCGGACGAGGACGCGTTCGCCGAACTTTACGAACGTCTCGCGCGGCGGCACCGCAACGATCCCAACGTGCGCGTGGGCATCGCCCCGCATTCGCTGCGCGCCGTGCCGCCCGACCAACTCGCGCGCGCGGTCGAACTTGCGCGCAAGCTCGACGCCACGGCGCCGATCCACATCCACGTCAGCGAGCAGCCCAAGGAAGTGGCCGAATGCCGCGCCTGGTCGGGTACGACGCCCATCGCATGGTTGGCCGATAACGCACCCGTCGACGAGGCGTGGTGCCTGGTCCACGCCACGCATGCGACGCCCGAGGAGGTCGCGACCATGGCCCATCGCCGCGCCGTCGTCGGCCTGTGCCCGACGACCGAGGCCAATCTCGGGGACGGAATCTTCTCGCTGCCCGAATTCCTCGCGCTGGGCGGCGGATGGGGCATCGGCACGGATTCCAACGTCTGCACGAGCCCGGTGGAGGAGTTGCGCTGGCTCGAATACGGGCTGCGCCTGACGCGCGGGCGGCGCAACGTCGCGGCGAAGGCTGCGGGCGGTTCGACCGGCGCCTTCCTGTTCGACCGCGCGGTCGACGGCGGGGCGCGGGCTTGCGCGCGCAAGGTCGGCAAGCTCGCCCCGGGCTGGCGCGCGGATTTCGTCGTGCTCGACGCCGAGCACCCCGCCTTGTCCGCGCGCGACGGCGAGGCGATCCTCGATTCCTGGCTGTTCGCCGGCAATTCCAATCCGGTGCGCGACGTCGTGGTCGGCGGCGAGTGGGCGGTCCGCGAGGGCCACCACCGCCACGAGGACCAAGCGCGCGCCGATTACGTCAAAGCCCTCGGGAGACTGCGTTCATGACGAATCCTCGCCTCGACAATTCGCGCAAGATCAAGGCGCCCACGGGGCCCCAAATCAGCTGCAAATCCTGGCAGACCGAAGCCGCCTTGCGGATGCTGATGAACAATCTCGACGACGACGTCGCCGAACGCCCGCAGGAACTGGTCGTCTACGGCGGCATCGGCCGCGCGGCGCGCGATTGGAACAGCTTCGACCGGATCGTCGAAACGCTGAAGCGCCTGTCGCCCACGCAGACGCTGCTCGTCCAATCGGGCAAGCCCGTCGCGGTTTTCGAAACGCACGAGGACGCGCCGCGCGTGCTGATCGCCAACTCCAACCTCGTGGGCCATTGGAACCATTGGGAGCATTTCCACGAACTCGACCGCAAGGGCCTGTTCATGTACGGGCAGATGACCGCGGGTTCGTGGATCTATATCGGCAGCCAAGGCATCGTCCAGGGCACCTACGAAACCTTCGCCGAGGCGGGCCGCCAGCATTACGGCGGCGATCTTTCCGGCAAATGGATCCTGACCGGCGGCTTGGGCGGCATGGGCGGAGCGCAGCCGCTGGCCGCGGTGATGGCGGGGGCTTCGATGCTCGCCGTCGAATGCCAGATGAGCCGGATCGAAAAGCGTCTGCAGACCCGCTATCTCGACGCGTGGACCGACGATCTCGACAAGGCGCTCGCCATGGTCGCCGGCGCCAAAACGCCGATGTCGGTCGGGCTGCTCGGCAACGCGGCCGAGATATTCCCCGAACTCGCGCGGCGGGCGGCGGCGGGCGACAAGCGCGCGCGGCCCGATATGGTGACCGACCAGACCTCGGCGCACGATCCGATCAACGGCTATCTGCCCGCCGGGTGGAGCGTCGATCGCTGGCTGCGGACGCGCGAGACCGATCCCGCCGCCGTGGCCGCCGCCGCGCGCAAGTCGATGGCCGCGCATGTGCGCGCGATGCTCGACTTCCACAAGATGGGCGTGCCGACGCTCGATTACGGCAACAACATCCGGCAAGTCGCCAAGGACGAAGGCATCGCCGACGCGTTCGATTTCCCGGGTTTCGTGCCCGCCTATATCCGGCCGCTGTTCTGCCGGGGCATCGGGCCGTTCCGTTGGGCCGCGCTGTCGGGCGATCCCGAGGACATCTGGCGCACCGATGCGAAGATGAAGGAGCTTTTCCCCGAGAACCGCCATCTCCATCGCTGGCTCGACATGGCGAAGGACCGCATCGCGTTCCAAGGCTTGCCCGCGCGGATTTGCTGGGTCGGCTTGGGCGACCGCGCCAAAGCGGGCCTCGCCTTCAACGAAATGGTCGCCAAAGGCGAATTGAAGGCGCCGGTCGTGATCGGCCGCGACCATCTCGATTCGGGCTCGGTCGCCTCGCCGAATCGCGAAACCGAAGCGATGAAGGACGGGACCGACGCGGTCGCCGATTGGCCGTTGCTGAACGCGCTGGTCAACACCGCGTGCGGGGCGACGTGGGTCAGCCTGCACAACGGCGGCGGCGTGGGGATCGGCTTTTCGCAGCATTCGGGCATGGTGATCGTCGCCGACGGGACCGAGGGCGCGGCCCGGCGCTTGAAGCGCGTGCTGACCGCCGATCCGGGTACGGGCGTGATGCGCCACGCGGACGCGGGCTACGACATCGCCATCGCGTGCGCCAAGGAACAGGGGCTGGATTTGCCGTTCCTGCGCTAGGCGTTCAGAACAGCTTGCCCGGCAGCCACGTCGCGAGCGCAGGGAACGCCATCACGAGGGCGAGGCCGATCACCTGCAGGATCACGAACGGCGTGACGCCGCGATAGATATCGGACGTCTTGACCGACGGCGGCACGACGCCTTGGAGGTAGAACAGCGTCGGGCCCAGCGGCGGGGTCAGGAAGCTGGTCTGAAGGTTCATCGCGAACAACACGCCCAGCCAGATCGGATCGATGTCCATCTGCAGCAGGATCGGACCGACGATCGGCACCATGATGATGACGATCTCGACGAAATCGAGCGGGAAGCCGAGGACGAAAACGACCGCCTGGACGACCAGCAACGCGCCCCATTTGCCGCCGGGCAGCGAGGTCAGGAAGTCGCGGATCATCTCGTCTCCGCCCAGGCCCCGGAAGACGAGCGAGTAGACGGTCGCGCCGATCAGCGTGGCGAAGATCATCGCCGTGACGTTGGCGGTGGTGCGCACCGTTCCGTGCAGCACCTCGGTACGGAAAGTGCGCCACAAGGCGACGCCGATGCCCCAGGCGAGCACGAGCGCGCAGGCGGTCGCCGCCCACGTGGCGTAAACGTCGCCCGGCGGCGGGTTGGCGCGGCCCAAGCGCATGTCGAACGTGGCGCCCAGGACGACCATGCCGGCGGCGGCGAGTGCCGCGGCGTAGATCGGCCAGGGTTTGTCCTCGCGCGCGCGCAGCCCCGCGAGCAGCGTGGCACCGACCGCCCCCACCGAGGCGGCTTCCGTCGGCGTCGCGATGCCGCCCAGGATCGACCCCAACACCGCGACGATCAGCACGATGGGGGGAACCAGCGCGCGGGCGATCTGCGCCGCCGTCAGACCATCGGCTTCGGTCCTCGGAATGGCCGGACCCGCTTCGGGCCGCCACCAGCACAAGACCAATTGATAGACGATATAGATCCCCGCCAGCATCAGACCCGGAATCATCGAGCCCGCGAAAAGCTCGCCCACGCTGACCGTCTCGATCGAGAACTTGCCTTGCGCGAGCTGGGCCTGCTGATAGGCCGCGGCCAGCACCTCGCCCAAAATCACCATCACGGTCGAGGGCGGGATGATCTGGCCGAGCGTGCCCGCGGCACAGACCGAGCCGCAGGCGAAGGCGGGATCGTAGCCGCGCCGGAGCATCGCGGGCAGCGCGATCAAGCCCATCGTCACGACCGTGGCGCCGACGATTCCGGTCGACGCGGCGAGCAGCGCGCCGACGATCGAAACCGATACGGCGAGCCCGCCGCGCACGGTGCCGAACAGCCGCCCCATGGCCTCGAGCAACTCGACGGCGATCTTCGAGCGCTCGAGCATGATCCCCATGTAGACGAACAGCGGGATGGCGATCAGCACTTCGCTCGTCATCGTGCCGAAGGCGCGCTGGGCGAGCGCGCCGAACAGGAACGGATCGAAGACGCCGGTCAGGATGCCCAGCACGCCGAACAGGACGGCCGTGCCCGTCAGCACGAACACGACCGGCACGCCGGCCATGATCGCCACGCACAGCGCGACCAGCATGGCGAGATCGAGGATCGTCGCGGGCGCCGAATTCATGCCTGTTCGACCTCGGTCTTGCCGGGCAGATGGGTCGGCGCGCGGCCGCCGAGGACCAGAATCGCGCGCGCGGCCATGGCAAGGCCCTGCAGCGCCAGAAGTGCGGCCATCGCCGGGATCAGGGATTTGAAGGCGGGCGTGAAGGGCAAACCGCCCATCGCCATAGGCCCTTCGCCCAGTCGCCAGGACGAGGCGACGTAGGGCCAACTCGCCCAGATCATCAGTCCGCAGAACGGCAGCAGCGCGAAAACGACGCCCGTCAGATCGACGGCCGCGCGCGTCCGCGCCGACCAGCGGGCGAAATAGATGTCGACCCGCACGTGGCCGTCGATCAGCAGCACGTAGGCGATCGACAGCATGAACAGCGTGGCGTGGACGTAGACGACGCTTTCCTGCATCCAGACGAAGCTGGAGCCGTAGATGTAGCGCAGCACGACGACGACGAACTGCACGAGCACCAGCAGGGCCGCGAGCCAGCGCGCGAAGGCGCCGACGGCCCCGTTCAGGCCGTCCACCGCGCGGGCGAATTTTTCCAGAAGACCCATGGCGCCGGACCGCCGGCCGCCCCGCATCGTCGCGGAGCGGCCGGCGTTCGGATCAACCCCAGCGGATCGGCAGGGCGCGGGCGTTGAAGTTGCCCGCGTAGCTTTGCATCATGTAGCCCTGCGAGCGCACGCGGAACTCGGCGTAGCTGTCCGCGATGCGCTTGACCATCGGATCGGCGTGGGCGCGGAACTCGGCCAGCATCTCGCCCGCCGTGTTGCCGAAGGCGACCAGCAGATCGCGCGGCGCCTCGCGCGGCACGACGCCGTGGCGCGCGACCAGTTCGGCGAGCGCGATCGGGTGGCGCACGTCGTACTCGGTCGTCACTTCCTCGGCCACCGACTGGCAGGCGAAGCGCACGGCCGCCTTCAGGTCGTCGGGCAGCGCGTTCCAGCGCGCCATGTTCACGCCGATTTCCTCGGCCGACGACGGTTCCTGGACGCCGGGGTAGTAGTAGTTCTTCGCGACCTGATGGAAGCCGAGCGGCCCGTCCGAGAACGGCCCGATGAACTCGGCCGCGTCGATGGCGCCCGATTGCAGCGCGCCGAAGATTTCCCCGCCCGGCAGCGAAACGACCGAAGCGCCCGCGCGGCGGAACATCTCCGCCCCCAGGCCCGTCGTACGGAAGCGCAGCCCGCGGAAATCGTCGATCGAGCGGATCTCGCGGCGGAACCAGCCCATCCATTGCGGACCGGAGTTGCCGCAGATGAAGGGCTTCACGCCGAAGCGGCCGTAGATTTCGTCGTACAGCGCCTGGCCGCCGCCGTGCATCATCCAGCCCTGCTGTTCGAACGCGGTCATGCCGAAGGGGAACGAGCCGAAGAAACCGATACCCGGGGACTTCGACGTCCAGAAGGCGGGCACGCCGTGATAAAGGTCGGCCGTGCCGGCGGCGACGGCGTCGAAAGCGCCCGGCGGGGGCACCACTTCGCCGGCCGCGAACAGCCGCACGTTGATGCGGCCCGCAGTGACCGCGCCGATGCGGTCGGCGACCTTCTGGGCGGCGACGCCGGGGCCGGGCAGGTTGCGCGGCCACAACGTGACCATGCGCCATTCGATGCGCCCTTGGGACAAAGCGGGGGCGGCGAGCCCGGCGGTGGCCGCACCGGCCACGCCGGTCAGAAGGTGACGACGCTTCATCGTGGGGGACTCCCTGTTTTCGTTGCGTTGGCGGGCAGTATCGACGCGGCTAGCCGACGCTTCAAGTCCGAAGTATTGTCCCGGCCCTCATGTCCGACGCCCCCACGACCGACGCCCGAAAAAGCGCGCCCGCCGCCCTGCGCAACCGCGCGCCCATCCTCGACGCCCTGCGCAGCCGCCTGCCGGAAACCGGCACGGTGCTGGAGGTCGCCAGCGGCACCGGCGAACACATCGTACATTTCGCGCGCGCGCTGCCGCGCTTGACCTTCCGGCCCAGCGATCCCGATCCCGAAAACCGCGCCTCGATCGCCGCGTGGATCGCGGCCGAGAAGCCGGCCAATGTCAAACCGCCCGTGGATCTCGACGTTTGCGCGTCGAAATGGCCCGTGGCGACCGCCGACGCGATTTTGTGCGCCAACATGATCCACATCGCGCCGTGGCGCGCGGCCGAAGGGCTGATCGCGGGGGCCGCGCGCACGCTGTTTCCGGGCGGCATCCTGCACATCTACGGGCCCTTCATGCGCGAAGGACGGCACACGGCGCCGTCCAACGCCGAGTTCGACGCCTCGCTCAAGGCGCGGAACGCCGAATGGGGTGTGCGCGATCTCGACGCGGTCGAAGCGCTCGCCCGCCGCGCGGGCTTCGGCGCGCCGGACGTCGTCGCCCAACCCGCGAACAACCTATCGGTTTTCTTTCGCCTCGGCTGACGGATCGCGCGGCGCGAGATCGACCGACACCGCCAATTCGTGGTTGCCGCCGCCAAGGATCACGCCGCGGATGGGCGAAATATCCGAATAATCGCGGCCCCAGCCGATCGTCACGTGCTCGTCCTTGACGACAAGATCGTTCGTCGGATCGACGTCGATCCAACCGGCGTCGGGAATCCACACGGCCACCCACGCGTGGCTGGCGTCGGCGCCGACGCGCCGGGGCTGGCCCGGCGGCGGGTAGGTGCGCACGTAGCCCGAGACGTAGCGCGCCGCCAAACCCATCGCGCGCAGGCACGCGATCATGACGTGCGCGAAGTCCTGGCAGACGCCGCGGCGCAGGCGCATGACCTGTTCGACCGGCGTGGCGACCGCCGTGGCGCGCGGATCGAAGACGAAGTCGCGCTTGATGCGCGCGTTGAGGTCGAGCACGGCCGCGAAGACCGGCCGGCCCGCGGGGAAGGATTCGGCCGCGTAATCGCGCACGGAATCGTCCCACAGCGCCATCGGCGATTCGCGCGTGAATTCGGACACATCCCACGCCGCGGGCAAGCCGCCGCCGTCGAGCGCGTCGCGCACCTTCTCCCACGGCGGTGTGCCGGCGGCCGCGGGCGGGGCCGGAAACTCGACGTCGACCACCGAGCGCGCATCGACGACCAATTCCGCGTGCGGTTCTTCGAGCGAGATGTGACTGACCTTGTTGCCGTACCAATCGACCCGATCGACGACGCGCAGCGGCGCGGGCGTCGCGATCACCGAGGCGCGCAGCACCTTCTGCCAGGGCAGCGCGCGCGGCGCCACGCGCAGCGTATGGTACGACACGTCGACCGGTTCGGCGTAGCGGTAGGTCGTCCGGTGCACGACGTCGTAGATCATACGGCACCGTCCGGCGAGGCCATGGTTTCGTACCCGATCGAGCGCACGGTCGTGACGTGGCTGAAATAGGCGCGCGTGATCGCCTCGGAAAGATCGGCCAGACGCGCCGCGGTGCTCACCATCAGACCGTCCAACGCGGCCGTCGCCTCGCGGTCGACCAGCGAGGACAGTCGCTCGACGTCGAACAACTCGATCGCCGACAACACGCCGCGCGCGACCTTCTGTTCGGGCAACGACAGGGGCCGGCTCGCGCGCTGGGGCAGCGCGTCGAGATGATGGGCGACCGTCTGCAGCTGGTAGCCGATCGACCGCGGATTGGTTTCATCGCACACGACCAGATCGACGACCGGCGCCAACTGGATCGCGGCCATGTAGCGCGTGCGGTAGGTGATCGAGGAATCGGCGAGTTCGAGCATCAGCCGCAGCCACGCCTCGCCGCCTTGGGCGCCCGCCGCCGCCAGCACGTCGCGCACCATGGCCGTCGCGTAGCTGGCGCGTTCGATGCGCCGGCCCAAATCCAGGAACCGCCAGCCCGAACCGCGCGTCATGTTCTCGGACGCCATGCCGTGGAACGCCGCGCAGACCGAAATGACGTGATCCACGCCCTCGAAAAGCCAATCAACGTCGCCGGGCCGGCCTTCGAGCCGCAGGCGCGCGTCGCGCAGCAGATCGTTCACCACCTTCCACATATCCGCCGACAGGCGATCGCGCACGGTGGGCGCGATGCGCTGGATGGCTTGGAACAGATGCGAGATGCCCTGGTCGGGACCGCAGGCGGTCGCCAGCGCCTCCATCATCGCGCGGCTGTCGGGCAACCCGCCCGCGCGCCGTTCCACCGCCCCGCGCGCGGCGAGCATGCGCATGAGCGCCTGGAATTCCGCGACCTCGCGCGCCGACACATCGCCCGCCGGCGCGCGCATCAGGCATGCGCGCATCAGACGCGCGGTGTCGTCCAGGCGTTCGGCGTAGCGCCCCAGCCAGAACAGATTGTCCGCGACGCGCGACTGCAATTCGCCCGACGACCGGCGCAAC
Source organism: Azospirillum sp. (assembly GCA_020249045.1). Classification (GTDB taxonomy): domain Bacteria; phylum Pseudomonadota; class Alphaproteobacteria; order CACIAM-22H2; family CACIAM-22H2; genus Tagaea. Next base: position 8,654 of record JADCGK010000245.1, read on the forward strand.
GGTTCGCGGCCCGCGCTGGCGCGCAAGCCCACGACAGTCGTCTGCGGTTCGCGCACGACGACCCAAGTGTCCTTCGACGCCCCGCCGCGCTGCATGGAGATGTCGACGCCGTCCTCGTCGTTGCCCACGCGCGTCATGCCGCCGGGCATCGGCACGTATCCGCCCTCGTGGCGCACCAGGAACGCGCGCACCATCGTCGTGCGCGGTTGCAGACCCGTCGGCGTCCAGACCGGCATCGACGAACGGCGCAAACGCGCCTGGGCGACGTAGCGCCACGGCCGCTCGGCGATGCGCTCGACCAGGGCCGCGCGCCGGCGCGCGTCGAGCGTTGCGCCCACCGTCGCCGGTTCGGGATCGCCCGCGAAGGCCGGACGGATCACGTAATCCTCGATCCGCTTGGCGACGTCGGCGAAGACGGCCGACTGGCCCAGCCACCACGTTTCGATCGAGGGCATGTCGAGGTCGTCGTCGAGCAGGCGCCGCGCGAGACCCGGCAGGAACGGCATGATCGCAGGCGTTTCGACCGCCCCCGCCCCCAACGCGTTCGCGACGGTCACGTTCCCGGCGCGCACCGCGTCGAGCAAGCCCGCGACGCCGATCGCCGATTCCGCGCGCAGTTCCACCGGGTCGCAGTAATCGGCGTCCATGCGCCGCAGGATCACGTCGACCTGCTGCAATCCGCCGAGGGTTTTGAGATAGCACTTGCCCTCACGCACGGTGAGGTCGGCGCCCTCGGCGAGCGTGAGGCCGAGCTGGCGGGCGAGATAGACGTGCTCGAAATAGGTTTCGCTGTAGGGGCCGGGCGTGAGCAGGACGATACGCGGGTTCTCGCGATGGCGTGGCGCCAACGCGGCGAGCGCGCTTTGCCACAGCTCGAAGAACGGCCCCAAGCGGCGCACATGCCCGGCCTGGAACAATTCGGGCAGCGTGCGCATCAGCACGTTGCGGTTTTCCAGCGCGTACCCCGCGCCCGACGGCGCGTTGACGCGATCGGCGCAGACGCGCCACTTGCCGTCTTCTCCGCGGGCCAAGTCCGCCGCGTAGAAATGCACGAAAGGCGCGCCGTTCGCGGGCACGATGCCGTGGCACGGGCGCAGGAAACCGGGATTGGCGTGGACCAGCGCTGGCGGCAGCAAGCGTTCCTTCAACAGGTTTTGCGGTCCGTAGAGGTCGGCGAGCACGCGGTCGAGCAGCGTCGCGCGCTTGGCCAGGGCGACTTCGATCTCCTCCCACTCGTCCGCGGGAATCGGCAACGGGATCAGGTCGAATTGCCAGGGCCGCGCGGCGCCGGCGGCGTCGGCGAAGACGTTGTAGGTGACGCCGTTCTCGTCGTATTGCCGGCGCGCGCGCTCCATGCGCTCGGCAAGCGCCCCGGGCGGCAGGGTCCGTAGCGCGCCCATGATCGCTTGCCAGTGGAAGCGGATCTGCCCGCCACCGGTGACCATCTCGTCGTAAGGCGACGCGGCGGCCGCGGCGGCCAACGCGTCGGCGATCGGCGTGGTCTCGTTCATCCGCCCCTCGGAACCCGAAAGACGGATAGTCGCGGTCAGCCCCGCCGCAGGTCAAGCGTCAGGGGGAAATCCGGGTTCGGGGCGGGCGCGCGCGGTACCATGGGACCGGGCGTGTGGCCGAAGGCGAAGAACCGCGCGCGGCGGCGGGCTTCGGCCTCGTTGGCGTTGACCGGGAACCGGTCGTAGTTGCGCCCGCCCGGATGGGCGACGTGATAGGTGCAACCGCCCAACGCGCGGCCCGACCAGGAATCGACCAGATCGAACACCAGCGGCGCGTGCACGCCGATCGTGGGATGCAAGGCGGATGCGGGGTTCCAGGCGCGGAAGCGGACGCCGGCGACGTATTCGCCTTCCACACCGGTCGGATGCAGCGGCACGGCCACGCCGTTGCACGCCAGGACGTGCCGGCTTTCGACCAGGTTGCGCACCTTGACCTGCAGACGTTCGAGCGAGGAGTCGACGTAGCGCACCGTGCCGCCCCCGCCCGCCTCCTCGCCCAGAACGTGCCAGGGTTCGAGCGCGTGGCGCAGTTCGATCTCGACGTTGCGATACGCGGCCGAGCCCAGTTTCGGGAAGCGGAATTCCCAATGCGGATCGAACCAGGAATCCTCGAAGCCGTAGCCTTCGTCGCGCAGCATTTGCGCGACGTCCGACAGATCGTCGCGCACGAAATGCGGCAGCAGGAATTTGTCGTGGATCGCGTTGCCCCAGCGCACGAGTTTGGCCGTGTAGGGCTCCTCCCAGAAATGCGCGAGCAGGGAACGCAGCAGAAGCTGCTGGACGAGGCTCATGCGCGCATGCGGCGGCATTTCGAAGGCGCGCAGTTCGACGAGGCCCCGCCGCCCGCCCGAATGGTCGGGCGAGTAAAGCTTGTCCACGCAGAATTCGGTGCGGTGCGTGTTGCCGGTGAGATCGACCAGGATGTTGCGCATCACACGGTCGATCAGCCACGGCGGAATGCCGGCCGTGTCCTTCGCCGGCAATTGGGCGAGCGCCAATTCCAACTCGTGCGTCTGGTCCTGGCGCGCCTCGTCCACGCGCGGGTGCTGGGACGTCGGCCCGATGAACAAGCCCGAGAACAGATACGAAAGCGACGGATGATTGTGCCAGAAGCGCAGCATCGAGCCCAAAAGATCGGGCCGCCGCAGCCACGGCGAGTCCGCGGCCGAGCGTCCGCCGAGCACGAAATGATTGCCCCCGCCGGTGCCCACGTGCCGGCCGTCGAGCATGAATTTCTCGGTGCCGAGACGGGTCTGGCGCGCTTCCTCGTAAAGCGTGGTCGTCCGCTCGACGAGTTCGGGCCAAGATTCGGCCGGGTGCACGTTGACCTCGATCACGCCCGGGTCGGGGGTCACCGAGAAATTGTTCAGACGCGGATCGGGCGGCGGCGAATAGCCTTCGATCAGCACGGGCTGACCGAGATCGGCCGCCGTATCCTCGATCGCCGCGATCAGATCGAGATAGTCCTCGGTCGTCGGCACCGGCGGCATGAAGACGTGCAGCAGCCCGTCGCGCGGTTCGACGCACAGCGCCGTGCGCACGACCCAATTCGCCGAGCCTTGCGCCTTCGTGCGCGCGCGCTCGGCGCGGCGCATCTCCTCGATCCGCTTGCGGTCGGGCAAGGGTTCGCCGCGGCCGTCCATGCCGAGCCCGCCTTGATGGGCGAAGCCCTCGCGGTTGGGCGCGCCGGAAACCGGCAGCGCGCGCTCGCGCGGATCGCGCTTGGGCAGCGGCGGCCGGTCGTCGAAGGGATCGGTTTCCAGCTGGTAGGGATAGTCGACGGGGGCGACCCACGGCAGGGAATCCAGCGGCAGGCGATAGCCCATCGGCGAGTCGCCGGGGATCAGGAACATGTGCTGGGGCCGCACGAACCAGAAACCCGAACTCCATTTGCCGCGCGCCCCGCGCTGCAGCGGCAGCGCCACGCCCACCGGTTCGTCGAGGCCCTGCTCGAAGATGCGCGCGAGCCGCGCGCGTTCCTCGGGATCCTTCAAGTTCGAGCGCAGCGGATCGACGTTCACGGGCAAGCGCTGTTCGCGCCACAGATAGTACCAAGCGTCCTCGAAGGCGCGGTGCACGAACGCCTCGGGCACGCCCAGCCGCGCGCACAAGCGCCGCGCGAACCGGTCCGCATGCTCGAAATTGACGTTCGAGCGCAGGCCGTCGTCGGCGAACAGCGCCGGGTCGCGCCAGATCGGTTCGCCGTCGCGCCGCCACCAGCACCCCAGCGCCCACCGCGGCAGGCTTTCGCCCGGATACCATTTGCCTTGGCCGTAATGCAGAAGCGCGCCCGGCGCCCACAGTTTTTGCAGCCGCTTGAGCAACGTACCCGCCAGGCGCCGCTTGTTGGGGCCCAGGGCGGCCGTGTTCCACTCCGCGCCGTCCATGTCGTCGATCGACACGAAGGTGGGCTCGCCGCCCATCGTCAGGCGCACGTCGCCCGCGCGCAAGCGCGCGTCGACCGCGTGGCCCAGGGCTTCGATCCGGGCCCAAGCGTCCTCGGTGTAGGGCTTGGTCACCCGCGCGCTCTCGGCGACGCGCGTGACCTTCATCTCGTGGCCGAATTCGACCTCGGCCTTTTCGTGCATGCCTTCGACCGGCGCGGCCGATTGGGGCGCCGGGGTCGCCGCGAGCGGGATATGGCCTTCGCCCGCGAGCAGGCCCGAGGTGGGATCGAGCCCGATCCATCCCGCCCCCGGCAGATAGACCTCCGTCCAGGCGTGCAGATCGGTGAAATCGTGCGTGGCGCCGGACGGCCCGTCGAGCGCCTTCTGATCGGCGACCAGCTGGATCAAATAGCCCGAGACGAAACGTGCGGCGAAACCGAGATTGCGCAGAATCTGGACGAGCAGCCACCCCGTGTCGCGGCACGAGCCTTTCGCGCTGGTCAGCGTCGTCTCGCAGCTCTGCACACCCGGCTCCATCCGGATGATGTAGCCGATGTCCTTCTGCAAACGGGCGTTGAGCCCGACGAGGAAATCGACCGTGCGCGTCTTGGTCCGGTCGACCTTGGCGAGCCACGCGGCCAAGGCGGGCCCCGTCGGTTCGGGCTTCATGAACGGGGCGAGATCGTCCAGCAGCCCGTCCTCGTAGGCGAAGGGCCACTCCTCGGCGTAGGGCTCGAGGAAGAAATCGAACGGATTGACGACCGCCATGTCGGCGACGAGATCGACGTCGACGGTGAAGCGCTCGGTCTTCTCCGGGAAAACCAGCCGGGCGAGCCAATTGCCCTGCGGATCCTGCTGCCAATTGATAAAATGGGTCGACGGTTCGATCTTGAGCGAATAGGACAGGATCGGCGTGCGCGCGTGCGCCGCCGGCCGCAAGCGGACGACTTGCGGCCCCAGGGCGATCGGCCGATCATAACGATAGGTGGTGCGGTGGTGGAGAGCGACGTGCAATGTCATGATCGCGGCCCTGGGCGACGGGAGGGGCGCAAAGTGGCCCGGAAAACGACTCGAAGCAAGGCCGTGCAAGCCCCATTCCAAGCCGCAGGGATCGCGGGAACGTGAGGCTGCCGCCGCCGATGTGGGTGCTGGTGGTGATGAGCGCGGCAGGCCCCTTCGCGCTCAACGCCTTCGTGCCGTCGTTGCCAAATCTCGCCGCCGCGTTCGATTCCGACTACGGCACCGCGCAATTGGCGCTGACGCTTTATCTTTTTTCGGTCGCCGGGGGCCAGTTGATCTACGGCCCCCTGTCCGACCGGTTCGGGCGCCGGCCGGTGCTGCTCGCGGGCCTGACGCTGGGTTGCGCGGGCAGTCTTCTGTGTTTGCTGGCTCCGACGATGACGACTTTGCTGGTGGGGCGGATCGCGCAAGGACTGGGCAGTTGCGCGGGCCTCGTGCTGGCGCGCGCGATCGTGCGCGACATTTACCCGCGCGACGCGTCGGCCAGCGTCATCGGGTACGTGACGATGGGCATGGTGTTGATGCCGATGGTCGCCCCGGGAATCGGCGGGCTGCTCGACCAGAATTTCGGCTGGCGCGCGAGCTTCGTCGCGATGTTCGCCTTCGCCGCCTTCGCGTTATGGACGTCCTATCGCTTCGCGGGCGAAACCCACCATGCGCGGCATGCCACGCTCGATTTGGTCGCGGTGTTGCGCGGATCGGCCGCCCTGCTGCGCACGCCCGCCTTCCTCGGCTACACGATGGCCGTTTCGTTCAATTCGCTGCAGTTCTTCGGCTTCCTCGCGGCGGGGCCTTATCTGGTGGTGACCGTGCTGGGCGGCAGCCCCGCCGAATACGGGTTCTGGTTCGCGTTCTGCGCCGCGTCCTATGCCATCGGGAATTTCGGCGCCGGGCGCTGGTCGCGCAGCGTCGGGCTCGACCGGATGGCGCGGCTCGGAAGCGCGCTGGGCCTCGTGCCCAGCGCTATGGCCCTCTACGCCGCGTTCTTCGTCGACTTGCAGATCGCCGCGTTCTTCGTGCCGTTCTTTCTGTTGGGTTTCACCAACGGCATGTCCCAGCCCAACCTGATCGCGGGTGCGGTGTCGGTCAATCCCGCGTTGGCCGGCGCCGCGTCGGGCTTGGTCGGCGCGATCCAAACCGGGGCCGGCGCCGTGTCGACGTTGATCATGGGCTTCGCGCAGGACGGCACGATGCTGCCGCTGGCCATCCTGTTCGCCTGCTGCGGGCTGGGCACGTTGACCGCGCACGTCGTCGCCGTGCGCGCGTCGCGGTGAAACCGATGATCGGCTACGTCGCCCTCGCACTCGGCGCCTACGCACTCGCCGTGTTCGGTATGTGGCTCGGCCAGCGGTCGTTCATCTATCACCCGTCGCCGCAGCGGATCGACGAAGCGCGGATGCGCGCGGCCGGCTACGCGCCCTTTCCGGTGCGCACCGCCGACGGACTCGATCTGATCGCCTGGTACCGACCGGGTGACGCGGGCAAACCCCGGATCGTGCTGTTCCACGGAAACGCGCAAGATGCGAGCGCGCGCCTTGCCATCGCCGAGCAGGCGGCCCGGCACGGTTATCCGGTGCTGCTTGCGACCTATCGCGGGTTCGGCGGCAATCCCGGCACGCCGAGCGAACAGGGGCTCTACGCCGATGCGCGCGCCACCCTCGATGCCCTGTCGGCCGCATCGGACCCCCAGTCGGGGCGGATCGTTCTGTGGGGCGAAAGCCTGGGGACCGGCGTTGCGACGAAAATGGCGCAGGAGCGGCCTGTCGCGGGCGTGATCCTGCAATCGCCCTATACATCGGTTGCCGAACGCGCGGGCGAGATGATGCGCTGGCTGCCCGCACGGCGGCTCGTGACGGACCGGTTCGACTCGCTCTCGCGGATCGCGGCGATCGATGCGCCGCTGCTGATTGTCCACGGCGCGCAAGATACGCTGATTCCGATCCGTCACGGACGGGCCCTGTTCGCGGCCGCCGGCGGCACGAAATCGTTCCTGGAATTGCCGGATCGCGGACACAACGACATGCAAGGCCCGGAATTCGAGACCGGGGTTCGGATATTCCTGGAATCGCTTGCGCCCGCGCCGTCCCGGCCATATTGATGGCGCCATGACCGAAGCGCCCGCGCCGAAAGCCGTTTCCAAGATCGACGAACGCCGCAAACTCGAGCTGCAGAACACGCTGAATCGCATCAGCGTGATCGCCGGGATCTTCGACACCCGGATGGGCACGGTCAATTGCAAGCCGTTCCACACGATCCGCGAAATGATGGATATCTACATCGCAGCCGCCATTCGCGCGTTGTCCGAAGGACGCGATTACATCGACACCGGCGTCGTTTTGAAGGACGAGGAACGCGCGAGTCTGGAGACGCTGATCTTGAAGATCTTCGGCGATCCGGGCGCCAAAAAAGATACCCCGGCGCAAAAGTCCTGATCGGCTAGCGCGCGCGCAAGCGCCAAACGCGGCACGCCGTCATGCTTTGGTGTTCGAACACGTAAATCTCGCCCGCACGCGCGATCCCGCGGAAATCGGCCAGATCCGGACCGCCGGCCCGCGCGGCGCCGTAGGTTTGACCCGCCAGCACGACCGTGGCGCGATGCTGCTCGAACTGGCCGAAATCGCGTTTGCGGCATTCGGCCGAAGCTTGGGCGTCGAAGACCGCAAGTTCGGCGAGGGATTTTGGACTGCGCAGCAGGACCGGCCGGGGTCGCGCGGGCTCGGGCACGGGCCGGGCCACGACCGACTGGCGCACGCCAGTATCGAACGGGCGCGGAAGGTGCGCGTCGTTGGGGCGCGCAAGATCGGTCGCACCCGCCGAAGCGACCAACCCAAAACTCGCCGCAAGGATCGCCAAACCGCGCATGGGTCCATTCTAGTCGGCCACCGCGAAACCACCTAGACTTGGGCCCATGAACGGTCTCGATATCCGCCCGGGCATGCGTTTCGCGAGCCACCAGACCTATGAATGGGAGGTCGCCGAATTGGTGACCGAGGGCGTCAGCGTGCCCCATGCCCGCCTGCGGGCGGTCTACGATCCCGAGGTCACACGGCTGGTCGCCTGCGCGGTCCTGGCCAATCCCGCGCGGTTCAAACCCCTAACCCACTGAAACGTCGAAGCCTTGCGAGGGCATTGACTCGGACATATATAACGTATTTTAATAAAGATTGAATAGACTTGTGGAGAATCCCGGTGTCTTCCGCGACTTTCGCGTCGGCCGATCTGGGGGAGCGTCGCTATCTGGTCGCGACGCTTCTGATCGACGCGTGGCTCCCGCGCGCGGTGGAGCGGGATTTGGCCGCCGCCGAGCGTAAGGCGATGTATTGGAGCGCCATTTACGGCCCTCAACGGACCCGGATTTCCGAGGTTTTCGTGCCGGGCGCACGGCGCCCGCCGCCGCGCATGGAACCGGCGGCCCCGCCCCCGCCGCGACAGCCCGCCCCGACACCGGCCGCCGACCCGCCAACCACACGAAACACATGGTTGGCCGTGCTCGATCGGCCAATCGACCCCGCCTATGCCAAGGCCTTCTGCGATTTGTTTTTGCTGTACGTGGCGTGGCGGCTGGTCGAACGGCTGATCGGCGGCGGCGCATAAAGACGCCCGCGACGCCTCAAGGCGGGGGGGATTCCTTTTGCCCGTGCGCCCCTGCCGAGGTAGTGTCGCGGCCACCTTGCGAACAATTCTCATTTGCGCCACATGACCGATCCCGCCGCCCGCGCCCTCGCCCCGATGTTCGGCAAGCTACCGCGCGTGCGCCCGCTTGGCTGGCTGGGGGCGTTGGCCATCGCGGTGGCGGCGACCATCGCGTTGCCGAGCCTGTCGGTCGCGTTGAATGTGTTCCAACCCGACGGCGGCGCGTGGGCGCATCTTTGGGCGACGACGCTGCCGCGCATCCTCGGCAATACGGTCTGGCTGATGATTCTGGTGGCGCTGGGGACCGGTGCCATCGGCGTCGCGGCCGCCTGGTTCGTGACGATGTGCCGGTTTCCGGGCAGTCGCGCGCTCGAGTTGCTGCTGCTGCTGCCGCTGGCGATGCCCGCCTACATCATCGGCTACGCCTACACCGACTTGCTGCAATTCGCCGGCCCCGTGCAAAGCGCGCTGCGCGAGACCTTCGGCTGGCGGCGCGGCGATTATTGGTTCCCCGAGATCCAAAGCCTGGGCGGCGCCGCCGCCATGCTGGTGCTCGTGCTTTACCCTTACGTCTATCTGCTCGCGCGCGCGGCGTTCCTCGAACAATCGGTTTGCGTGCTCGAAGCCAGCCGCGTCTTGGGCCGGAACGCGTGGGGCGCCTTCGCGCGCGTCGCCTTGCCGTTGGCCCGGCCCGCGATCGCCGCGGGCGTGGCGCTGGCGCTGATGGAGACGCTCGCCGATTTCGGAACGGTCCAGTATTTCGGCGTCGACACGTTCACGACCGCGATCTACCGGACGTGGTTCGGAATGGACAACCGCGTGGCCGCCGCGCAGCTCGCGACCGCGTTGCTCGGCGTCGTCTTGCTGCTGCTGGCGCTCGAACGCCATTCGCGCGGTGCCGCGCGCTTCCACCACACCAGCCGCCGCTATCGGCCTTTGTCGCCGCTGCGCTTGACCGGCTGGCGGGCGGGCGCGGCGTTCGCGCTGTGCGCGCTGCCCGCCGTGCTCGGCTTCGTCGTGCCGTTCGCGACGCTGCTGCGCTTGGCGATCGACGTCGGCGATCCGTTCTGGGGTCCGCGGTTCCTGGACTACGCGCTCAATTCGCTGACCGTCTCGACGGTCGCGGCGTTCGCTTGCGTGGGCACGGCGTTGGCGCTCGCCTACGCCCAACGCCGCGATCCCGGCCCGGGCACGCGCGCGAGCGTCCGCATCGCGGCGACCGGCTATGCGATCCCGGGATCGGTCATCGCCGTCGGCGTCCTGCTGCCGCTCGCCGTCTTCGACAACGCCCTGGACGCCGCGTTGCGCGCGGCCTTCGGCGTGTCCTCGGGCCTGCTGCTGTCGGGCACGCTCCTGGCGCTGGTCTACGCCTATTCGGTGCGCTTCCTTGCGGTCGCGTTGGGCGCGGTGGAGGCGGGCATGGGCAAAATCACCCGCTCGATGGACGAAGCGGCCGCCAGCCTCGGCGCGGGCCCGGGGCGCACGCTTGTGCGCGTGCACGCGCCGCTGATGGGCGGCTCGATCCTGACCGCGGGCATGATCGTGTTCGTCGACGCGCTCAAGGAATTGCCCGCGACGCTGATCGTGCGTCCCTTCGGTTTCGACACGCTGGCCGTGCGCGTCTATCAACTCGCTTCGGACGAGCGTCTCGCGCAAGCCTCGACGGGTGCCGTGGCGATCGTCGCGGTCGGCCTCGTGCCCGTCGCCCTGCTGTGCTGGACGATCGCCCGCGCGCGTCCGGGCGCACGACGCTAGAGCGGCGTCGGCCTAGCGTCCGACCGCGCCCACTTGACGCGGATTGCCGATGGCCGGATGCCACGACCAGCCGAGATCGGCCGAGAAATGCCGCTCGGCCCGCGGCAGGCAGAACCACAAGGGCGGTGCTGCGATGTCCCGCCCGTTCTGGACCATGCGGCCGTCCGCGCGGCAGCGCGTGACGATCGTGAATCCGGCGCAGCCGTGCTTGCGGTCGAGGCCGGGGCAATCGTCGGTGGGCCCGGCGACTTCAAAACGTTCCTCGACCGACCAGCGGCCGAACCGCTGGGCGAGGTTGGGCCGGTTGCCGGGGAAGAACCAACCTTCCTGCAGCACGTAGCGGACCGTCAGCGCATTGCCCGGCGCCAGCGGAAACAAGGCGCCCTCGGCGCTTTCGATGAGCGCGATCCACGTCGCGCGGTCGGCGAGATCGGGGACGCGCGGTTCGTCCGTGCGCGCGAGGAACAGCAGCCCGCCGAGAGCGACGGCGAAGTCGCGCTCCGCCTGACCGGCGACGGAACCCAAGATCTGCTCGATCGACGTGATCCCGCCCTCGTGCGCCTTCAGATCGAGCCGGTTTTCCGATGCGCCGATACGATCGTAAGCGAGCGTCGCGAAGGCCGGCTTGGGCGCGGCGGCAAGGCCGGGATGTGCGGCGATCGCCGCACGCACCGCGTCGGGCAAGCCCGGCCGCCCGAAACCGGCGACGAAATCGGCCGGATTCTCCTGCGCCGCGAGCGGCGAAGCGACCAGCAACCAGAAGGCGACGAACGCGCGACGCATCCGTGCAGTCTAACGGCCCGGAGCGGAACTTGACAGCGGCGGAACGCCGCCGCCAGATATCCGCCAACGATAAAGCCCGAAACCGGAGGAACCCCCATGACCCGCACGCCCACCCGCCGCGCCGTTCTCGGCGCGGGTGCAGCCGCCGTCGCCGCGCTCGCGGCCCCCGGCCTTCTCCGCGCCCAGTCGCGCGGCGAGGAAATCAGCGTGACCCACTGGGGCGCGTTGATGTACGGCACGCCCTACGCCGCCGCGATGGAACGCGGGCTGTTCCGTCAAGCGGGCATCAACATCACCGGCATCCTCACGTCCAAAGGCGGCGCCACCACGGTGCGCAACGTGCTCGCCGGCGGCCTGCCCTACGGCGAGGTTTCGATGGCCGCCGCGCTCTCCGCGATCCGCGAAGGGCTCGACATCAAGATCGTCAATCTCGGCGTGCGCTCGGTCGCGGACACGCTGTGGGTCACGATGCCCAACTCCGACATCCGCACGATCCAGGATCTGCGCGGCAAGAAGATGGCGATCACGAGCCCCAAATCCGTGACCGACATGCTGTCCACGCTGGTGATGGAAGCCTCGAACATTCCGCTCGACGCCATCGAACGGCCGGCTTTGGGGTCGATCGGCGCGGGCCTGACGGCACTCGAGGGCGGCGCCGTGCAAGCGGCCTCGATCCTCGATCCGATCTGGTCCGCGCGCCAGCAACGCTACAGGCCGGTGTTCTTCGTGAAGGACATCCTGCCCCCGATGGCCCAAACGGTCGGCATCGCCACGACCGAGTTCATCCGCCGCGAGCCCAACAAGCTGCGCGCCATCGTCCAAGGGCGCCGTTTGGGCGTGGATTGGACGCTCGCCAATCCCGACGCGGCCGGTGCGATCATGGCCAAGCACTACGACAACCTGCCCGACGCCGTCGCCGTGCGCGCGGTGCGCAAC
>JADCGK010000246.1 GCA_020249045.1 Azospirillum sp.
CATCTGCGCGCCAAGGGCGACCTGCACATCGATTTCCACCACACGACCGAGGATGTCGGCATCGTGCTGGGCGAAGCCGTTTCCAAGGCCTTGGGCGAGCGCAAGGGCATCGCGCGCTATGGCGATGCCATGATCCCCATGGACGAAACGCTGACGCGCGTGGCCCTCGATGCGTCGAACCGGCCCTATCTGGTTTGGAAGGTCGCGTTCTCGCGGCCCAAGCTCGGCGACATGGACACCGAGCTGTTCAAGGAATGGTTCCAAGCCTTCGCGCAAAGCGCGGGCCTGACGCTGCACGTCGAGAATCTCTACGGCGAGAACAACCACCACATCGTCGAAAGCTGCTTCAAGGGTCTGGCGCGCAGCCTGCGCGCGGCCGTGACGATCGATCCGCGCAAGGCCGACGCCATCCCGTCGACGAAAGGCGTGCTCGGCGGCGGCTCGGCCGACGGCGTTCCGGTGTGATGCGCAAGGTCCGCGTCTACACCGCGCATCTTCGGCCCTTCGCGCGCGAGCCCGATCGCGGGGCGGTGTTCGTGAAGGACGGGTTTTCCTGGGCCGCGTTCGTGTTCCTGCCGGTTTGGGCGCTCTATCACCGCATGTGGTGGCACGCGTTCGGCATCGCGGTCGCCTATGCCGGCTTGATCGTGGCCGTGGATTTCGCGGGCCTCGATCCCACCGTCGAAGCGCTGATGGGTCTGGGCTTCTCGCTGATCGTGGGGTTCGAAGCCAACGATTGGCGCCGCGACGAGCTGTACCGCCGCGGCTGGATCGAACGCGGCGTGGCGCTCGGCCGCGGCCTGGACGAAGCCGAGCTCGACTGGTTCCGCCGCCACCCGGCGGCATCATGAAACTCGCCGTCGTCGATTACGGGTCGGGCAATCTGCGCTCGGCCGCAAAGGCGTTCGAGCATGCGGCCAACGGCGCGATCGACGTGATCGTCACCGCCGACGCCGATGTCGTGCGCAAAGCCGACCGGATCGTATTGCCCGGCCAGGGCGCCTTCGGCGATTGCGCTGCGGGCTTGCGCGCCGTCCCCGGCATGGTCGAAGCGCTGGAGGACGCGGTGCTGAAGCGCGGCGCGCCGTTCCTGGGCATTTGCGTGGGCATGCAATTGCTCGCCGCGACCGGCTACGAGCACGGCGTCCACGCCGGCCTCGGCTGGCTCGGCGGCGAAGTGCGCCGAATGACGCCGGCCGATCCCGCGCTCAAACTGCCGCAGCTCGGCTGGAACGCGCTCGACTTCGCCGCCCACCCGTTGCTCGCGGGCTGGCCCGCCGGGGCGCATGTCTATTTCGCCAACTCCTATCACTATGCACCGGCCGATCCGGCCACGGCGATCGCGCACGCCGATTACGGCGGCCGCATCGTGGCCGCCGTCGCCCGCGCCAACGTCGCGGGCACGCAATTCCATCCCGAGAAAAGCCAGGCGATCGGCCTGCGGCTCGTCTCCAACTTCCTTGCGTGGCGCCCATGATCCTGTTTCCCGCGATCGACCTCAAAGCCGGCAAATGCGTGCGCCTGTTGAAGGGCGACATGGACCGGGCGACGGTGTTCAACGACGATCCGGCCGATCAGGCGCGCAAATTCGCCGCCGCCGGCGCGCGCTGGATCCACGTCGTGGATCTCGACGGCGCCTTCGCGGGCAAGCCGGTGAACGGCGAAGCGGTGCGCGCGATCCTGTCGGCGGTCGACATTCCCGTGCAGCTCGGCGGCGGCATTCGCGACGAGGGCGGCGTCGCCGCGTGGCTGCTCGGGGGCGTGTCGCGCGTGATTCTGGGCACGGCCGCCGTCAAGGATCCCGACTTCGTCAAACGCGCGTGCAAAAGCTTTCCCGGGCGCATCGTCGTGGGCATCGACGCGCGCGGCGGGCGCGTGGCGGTGCAAGGCTGGGCCGAAACCTCCGACATGCTGGCCGTGGATCTCGCGCGCCGCTTCGAGGATTCGGGCGTCGCGGCGATCATCTACACCGACATCGAGCGCGACGGCGCGCTCCAAGGGCCGGACGTCGCGGGCACGCTCGCCCTCGCGCGCGCCGTGCGCATCCCGGTGATCGCGTCGGGCGGCATCGCCTCGATGGAGGATCTGCGCGAGTTGAAGCGCCACGCGGCCGACGGGATCGCGGGCGCCATTTCGGGCCGGGCGATCTACGACGGGCGCGTCGACCTCGCCCAGGCGATCCGGCTGCTCGAAGCGCCGACATGCTGAAGATCCGCATCATTCCGTGCCTGGACGTGAAGGCCGGGCGCGTCGTCAAGGGCGTGAACTTCGTCGACCTCGTCGACGCGGGCGATCCGGTCGAAGCCGCGGCCGCCTACGATGCCGCCGGCGCGGACGAGCTGTGCTTCCTCGACATCACCGCGAGCCACGAGAACCGCGAGACGATCTACGACGTCATCGCGCGCACGGCCGCGCGCTGCTTCATGCCGCTGACCGTGGGCGGCGGCGTGCGCAAGGTCGAGGACATCCGGAAATTGCTGGTCGCCGGTGCCGACAAGGCTTCGATCAACACGGCCGCGGTGGCGCGGCCCGAATTCGTGCGCGAAGCGGCCGAAAAGTTCGGCAGCCAATGCGTGACCGTGGCGATCGACGCCAAGCGCGCGGCTTCGGGCCGGTTCGAGGTGTTCACCCATGGCGGCCGCACGGCGACGGGGCTCGACGCGGTCGATTGGGCGCGGCGCATGGCCGATTACGGGGCGGGCGAAATCCTGCTGACGTCCATGGACCGGGACGGCACGAAGATCGGCTACGACCTGGCGCTCACGCGCGCGATCGCCGATGCGGTTCCCGTGCCGGTGATCGCCTCGGGCGGCGTGGGCACGCTCGATCATTTCGTGCAGGGCGTGCGCGAGGGGCATGCGGCGGCGTTGCTCGCCGCCTCGGTCTTCCATTTCGGCACCTTCACGATCGCCCAGGTCAAGGAACGGCTCGCCCAAGCGGGCTTGCCGGTTCGCCCTTGATCCCCGCCGCCATCGGCGCGAAGCTTCGGGCGTCATGACCGATCCCCTGCCCGCCGATCCCTCGCAACTCTTCGAGCGGCTGTTCCGGACCATCGAAAGCCGGCGCGGCGCCGATCCCTCGACCTCGCATACCGCCAAGCTGTTCCAGAAGGGCACCAAGAAGATCGCCCAGAAGGTCGGCGAGGAGGCGGTCGAGGTCGTCATCGAAGCCGTCAAGAACAAGCGCGAGCGCACGATCTCGGAAAGCGCCGACCTGATGTACCACCTGCTCGTGCTGTGGGCGGACGCGCGGATCAGCCCGCACGAAGTCTGGGCCGAACTCGCCCGGCGCGAGGGCATGTCCGGCATCGCCGAGAAATCCGCCCGCGCCTTCGACGAGGACAAATGACCTACGATCCGAACAACGTCTTCGCGCGCATCCTGCGCGGCGAAATCCCGTGCAAGAAGGTGCACGAGAACGAGCACGTCCTCGCCTTCCACGACATCAATCCGCAAGCACCCGTCCACGTGCTGGTGATCCCGAAGGGCGCTTACGCGTCGATGGACGATTTCACCGCCAACGCCCCGCCCGCCGAACAGGCGGCCGTGATGAAGGCGATGGGCGACGTGGCGCGCCTGACGGGCGTGGCGGCGACCGGCTATCGCGTGATCTCCAATTGCGGCGGCGACGGCCATCAGGACGTGCCGCATCTGCATTTCCACGTCCTCGGCGGACGGCCGCTCGGCCGGATGCTCGGCAAGGCGGGGTGACCGCCGGGCCCGTCCGCGTCGCGCGCGACGGCGTCGTCTTCGTCGTCGAACCCGATTGGTCGGACGCGCGCGAAATCCAATTCTGGAACGCCTACGCCCAAGGCTGGGAACGCGGCACGCTGGCCGCCATTGCCGAATTCCTGCCGCCGGGGGGCGTGCATCTGGATATCGGCGCGTGGATCGGCCCGACGCTTTTGTTCGCCGCCGCCCGCGCGCGCGAAGCGTACGGCTTCGAACCCGACCCGGCCGCCTTCGCAAAGCTGCGGCGCAACGTGGCGCTCAATCCCGCGTTGGCGGCGCGCATCCGGATCAAGCGCGCGGCGCTATGGATCCGCGACGCCGATCTGTCCTTCGCGGTCTCTGCGCCCGGCGATTCGACGACGTCGGCGATGCTCCGGCAAGGCGAGGTGCCCGCCCTCACGGCGCCCGCCTTCGACGCCCGCGGCCCCGCGATCGCGCCGCTTCTGGCGCGCGCCGATTTCGTGAAAATGGATATCGAAGGCGCGGAGTTCGATCTCGTTCCGCATATCGCGGATTTGCTGGCCGCGCGCCGACCCGCGCTGCACCTGTCGTTTCACGCCCATCGGCTCGACAAGACCGACCCCGCCGCGTGGGCGGCCAAACAGCGCGCTTGCGTTGCGGCGCTTGCCTGCTATCCGCGCGTGCTCGCCTGGGACGAGGGCGCCTGGCGCGACATCTCGGACGAACGCGACGTCGCCTACGAACGCGCGCTGTCGCGTGACGGGTTGGAAGCTTCGTTGCTCTACACCGCCTCGGGGCCGCGCGCCTCGGCGTGAATCCGCGCCGCGCGCGCGATGCGCGGAACCATCGGATTGTTCCGGGCGTCATGGAGTTGGCGCGCGGATCGCAAGCCGCACCGAAGCTTGGCTGCCGCTACCTCGCCAGCGCCAGCCGCCGATAGGACAACGCCTCGGCGATATGCGCGCGCGCGGGCACGGCCGCATTCTCCAGATCGGCGAGCGTGCGCGCCACGCGCAGAACCCGGTGATAGCCGCGTGCGGAGAGATGCAGCCGCGTGGCGGCATCGTCCAAAAGTTTCCGGCCCGCCGGTTCGGGTGCGGCGAGCGCTTCGAGCGCGCGGCCGTCGAGCTCGGCGTTCGTGC
>JADCGK010000247.1 GCA_020249045.1 Azospirillum sp.
ACGCGCTGGGAATGCACGAGCCCGCCCAGCGCGTCGAGATTGGCCTTCACGCGCTCGGGGTAGATGGTCAACTTCTCGATCATGCCCGCGAGGCGATGCAGCGCGAAGTCCAGCGCGATCGTCGCGTCGGGCGCGAACACGCGTTCGACCGCCGAATGCGAGATGTCGCGCTCGTGCCACAGCGCCACGTTCTCCAGCGCCGGAACGACGGCCGCGCGCACGATGCGCGCGAGGCCGGTCAGGTTCTCCGACAGGACCGGGTTGCGCTTGTGCGGCATCGCCGACGAGCCTTTTTGCCCGGGGCTGAAGAATTCCTCCGCCTCGCGCAGTTCCGTGCGCTGCAGGTGGCGCACCTCGATCGCGAAGCGTTCGATCGACGAAGCGACGACGCCCAGCGTCGCGAAGAACATCGCGTGCCGGTCGCGCGGGATGACCTGGGTCGAAATCGTCTCGGGCACCAGGCCCATCCGCTTCGCCACGTGCGCTTCGACGCGCGGATCGATGTTCGCGAAAGTGCCCACGGCGCCGGAAATCGCGCACGTCGCGATTTCGGCGCGCGCTGCGGCAAGACGCGCGCGGTTGCGCGCGAACTCGGCGTAGTAGCCGGCGAGCTTCAGGCCGAAGGTCGTCGGCTCGGCGTGGATGCCGTGGCTGCGCCCGATCGTCGGCAGGTACTTGGTTTCGTGCGCGCGCTTCTTCAACGCGGCCAAGACGCGATCGACGCCGTCGAGCAGCAGGTCCGACGCGCGCGCCAGTTGCACGGCGAGCGTGGTGTCGAGAACGTCCGAACTCGTCATGCCCTGGTGCACGAAGCGCGCGTCAGGCCCGACGTATTCGGCGAGGTTGGTCAGGAACGCGATCACGTCGTGCTTGGTTTCGCGTTCGATCGCGTCGATGCGCGCGATCTCCCACTTGCCCTTCCGCCAGATCGTTTTGGCGGCGCTTTTGGGGATCACGCCCAACGCGGCTTGCGCGTCGCACGCGTGGGCTTCGATTTCGAACCAAATGCGGAATTTCGACTCGGGCTCCCAGATCGCGGTCATCTGGGGGCGGCTGTAGCGCGGGATCATTCGTGTTGCGTCCTCAAGGGGCGGCAGCGAGGGCCGTGCCGATCATGCTGTCGCGCCCGACGAGGCCGGCGAGGCGCTCCTCGCTCCAGCCTTCCGTTCCCGACGGGCGCATGGGAACCACCAAATAGCGCATGTCGGCCGTGGAATCGACCACGCGGATTTCGACGCCGTCGGGCAGAACCGTGCCGAACTCGGCCAGCACTTTGCGCGGCTCCTTCACCGCGCGGGCGCGATAGGCGCTCGATTTGTACCAGGCCGGCGGCACGCCAAGGATCGCCTTGGGATAGCACGAGCATAGCGTGCACACGACCATGTGATGGCGCGCGGGCGTGTTCTCGAGCGCCACGACCGTGGCGGTGTTGGAGGTGTCGACGCCAAGCTCGCCGGCGGCCGCCTTGGCGTCCGCCAGCAGGCGCCGTTTGTAGTCCGGATCGACCCAGGCGCGCGCGACGATCCGCGCGCCCATCGCGGGGCTGCGGCTGTCCATCAGTTCGATCTGTTTGCGGATGTCCTCGGCCGTGAACACGCCCTTTGCGATCAGCAGTTCGCGCACTGCGCGCTCCAGACGGGCGTATTCGGGCCGCGGTTCGGCCGCATGCAGCGGATCGTGGGCGTGGTCGTGCGTGTGGACGTGATCGCCGTGATGCGCGCCGCTCATCCGATCTTCTCCAGCCAATTGTCGTAAAGGTCCGCGGTCAGGGTTTCGGGCCCGCGCGTCGTTCCCGGGAAAAGATCCGCGCGCTCGAAAGCCACCATGTAGAGGCCGAGCTTGGGCAGGCCGTCGCCGCCTTTGGCGAGCGATCCCGGATCGCCGAACGCGCCGAGATGGCGTTCGACGCGGCCCACGCGGCCGCGCAGGAAGTGCGGCGTGCGCACGTGGACCTTGCGGCCCTCCGCCTCGGGCCAATGGTCGCGCACGCGCACCTTGTCGCCCGGAGCGAAGGTCATTCCTCCGCCTCCTTCAACTCGGCGAGTTTGAGGACGAGCTCCTCCTCGCCGATCACGTCCTTGTGGACCATGACTTCGGCGATGGCGTGGATCCATTTCTCGTAATAGGCGGCCGCGTCGTACTCGGCGGGCGGCATCGCCTCGATCGCGTCGCGCATTTCGTCCACGCGCATCAGCGCGCGCGACGGATGCGACAGCAGGTTGACCATCGCGTCCACGCGTTTGTCGAACGCCGACAATTCGTGTTCGGTCCGGTCGATGGCTTGCGAGGCGAAGGGTTCGACTCCGCCCATGTCGTGATGGGATCGCATGATCCCGCAAGCGTATCAGAAAAGCCCCTTGGCTTTGAAGCTCGTATGGCCTTTGCGGCCGACGATCACATGATCGTGGACGGCGACCCCGATGGCTTTGAGGGCCTTGTCGATCTCGCGGGTTATGTCGATGTCGGCGCGGCTGGGGGTGGTGTCGCCGGACGGGTGGTTGTGGACCAGGATGACCGCCGAGGCGTGCAGTTCAAGGCAACGTTTGGCGACCTCGCGCGGATACACCGGCGCATGATCCACGGTGCCCGATTGATGGACCTCGTCGTGGATCAGGCGGTTTTTCTTGTCGAGGAACAGCAGGCGGAAATGCTCCTGCTTGGCGCGGGCCATGTCGGCCATCAGATAGTCCATGAGCTTTTCCCACCCGCTCAAGACCGGCTTTTCGGCGATCTCGGCGCGCGCGAGCCGCACGGCCGCCTCGCGCACGGCCAAAAGCGCGTCGATCGCCGTTTCGCCCAGGCCTTCGACCTCGGCGAGTTCGCTCCGCCCGGCGGAAAGCGCGCCCGCATAACCGCCGAAACGCGCGATCAGCGCCTTGGCCAGCGGCTTCACGTCGCGGCGCGGGATCGCGGCGAACAGCAGCATTTCGAGCAGTTCGTAATCCTCCAACGCCGCCGCACCCGCACGGCGGAAACGCGCGCGCAACCGCTGGCGATGGCCGTGGTAATGCGGGGCCGGGCCTTCGGCCACGCCGTCGAAGGGGGCGGGGACGTCGTCGGACATGATACGCGCGATGATACACGCGCGTACGTGCCGCACAACCGTTGGCGGAAGGTGCTTCGGAGGCCCTCAATAGGGCGGGCGATGCATTCCGCGCGGGGAGAGCGTGAAAATCTCGTAACCGGTTTCGGTGACGCCGACCGAATGCTCGAACTGCGCGGAAAGCGAGCGGTCCTTGGTCACGGCCGTCCAGCCGTCGGCCAGAACCTTCACGCGCCAATCGCCGGCATTGATCATCGGTTCGATCGTGAAGAACATGCCCGCGCGCAGCTTCATGCCTTCGCCCGGCCTGCCGTAATGCAGGATCGACGGCGAATCGTGGAACACGCGGCCCAGGCCGTGGCCGCAAAAATCGCGCACGACCGAAAAGCGCTGGCCCTCGGCCACGCGCTGGATGGCGGCGCCGATGTCGCCCAACGTGGCGCCGGGCTTGACGATCTCGATGCCCGCCATCATCGCCTCGTAGGTCGTGTCGACGAGCTTGCGCGCGCGCACGCCCACATTGCCGACGAAGAACATGCGGCTGGTGTCGCCGTGCCAGCCGTCGACGATCGTGGTCACGTCGATGTTGACGATGTCCCCGTCCTCCAGGCGCTTGTCGCCTGGAATGCCGTGGCAAACGACATGATTGACCGACGTGCAGATCGACTTCGGAAAGCCCTTGTAGCCGAGCGGGGCGGGCGTGCCGCCGCGCGCGACGATGAACTCGTGGCAAAGCCGGTCGAGTTCGCCCGTCGTGACGCCGGGTTCGACGTAGGGGGCGATATAGTCGAGCGTTTCGGCCGCCAAACGGCCGGCCGCGCGCATGCCCGCGAAATCGGCGGGGCCGTGGAACTTGACGGCGCGGCCGTCGCTGTCGAGGAGCGGGGCGGAAGCAAGGGCGTCGGTCATTGCGGGCGATGTATAGGCGGCTTGGGCCGATTATTCCAGTTCCGGATCGGCCGGGGCCCGGGCGGCGGCGGGGAAGGGGCGGCCGCGCGCGTAATCGGCGGCCAAGTGCGGGTCGCGGCGCAACGCGGCGATGGCGTGGGTCAGTTCCACCGGTTCGACGTCGATCCCCGCCGCGGCCAGCGCCTGCCCCATACCTTTCAACGCTTGATCGCCCATCAATACCGGCTCCAAGGGAACGGGCTTCGCGGGCAGTCCGACCGGCGAGCGCCCGAATTCGTACCGCGAGCGGCAGAAATCCAGATCGCGCGAATGGATCGCGCGGCATCGGTTGGGCCGCACGGCGTAAACGGCGCAGGCCCCCTCGATCAGGAACGGGCAGGGGATGCGCGCTTTCTTGCGGGCCGCGTTTTCGGTGCCGAGAATGGCCTTGGCGTCCACATCGAATTTGGCGGCCAGGGGCGTGTCCGCGATCGCCGCGGCCACCGCGATGGCTTCGGCGGGCAGGACGGCCACGTGCTGATGGCAGCACCACCCGCATCCGGCCTTGCAGGCGATGGTCCCGCCCGCGTCGATCGAACCGCGCGCGCGCGCCCAAACCCGGTCGAAGACCGCGTTGGCGTCCTGGGCGGCCCGGACGACGGCATCGGCCGTCCGGCCGGCGGCGAGCGCGTCGGCGGCGGCGGTCTTGGCGGCGAGCACGGTGTCGGTCATGGTGGGAACAGTCTACATCGGATTCGCATCATGACCGACGAAGCCCCCACCGCCTGCATCCTGGTCATCGGGAACGAGATCCTTTCGGGCCGGACCAAGGATACGAATTCCGGCTGGCTCGCCGAACGGCTGACGGCGCTCGGCATCCGCTTGCGCGAAACCCGCGTGATCCCCGACGACGAAGCGGTGATCGTTTCCGTCCTCGACGAGGTGCGCGCGAAATACACCTACGTGTTCACCTCGGGCGGCATCGGCCCGACCCACGACGACATCACCGCCGAATGCGTCGCCAAGGCGTTCGGCGTGCCGTGGGAGATCGACGAGCGCGCGCGCGCGATCCTGCGCACCAACTACAAAAGCGACGCGGATATGACGCCCGCCCGGCTGCGCATGGCGACGCTGCCGCGCGGCTCGGAACTCATCCCCAATCCGATCAGCAAA
Organism: Azospirillum sp.; assembly: GCA_020249045.1. Taxonomy (GTDB): domain Bacteria; phylum Pseudomonadota; class Alphaproteobacteria; order CACIAM-22H2; family CACIAM-22H2; genus Tagaea. The sequence continues at coordinate 5,105 of JADCGK010000247.1, forward strand.
GCCCCGGGATTCAAGATCGGCAACGTCCACGTCATGGCGGGCGTGCCGCGGATATTGCAGGCGATGTTCGACGCGGTCGCAGGTTCGCTCAAAGGCGGGCCGGTGCTGATCGCGCATACGGTGATCGGGGACGTGGCCGAAGGAAAGATCGGCGACGACCTGGGCGCCCTGCAAAAAGCCAATCCGGACGTCGAGATCGGGTCCTATCCCGGCCAGCGCCCCGACGGCACGTTCCGCAACGCGATCGTCGTGCGCGGGCTCGATCGCGCCCGGCTGGCCGAGGTCGCGGCGCAGGCCGCGGACCTCATCCGCAAACACGGCGGTACGGCGGTCGACGAACCGCCGTTATGATGCAGCACGTGGCGCGCCCCCTTGATGGAATTGGTAGACATACAAGACTTAAAATCTTGAGCCTTCCAGGCGTGCCGGTTCGAGTCCGGCAGGGGGCACCACGCGAATCCGGATGACGGCAATGCCCTTCGTTCCGATCCTCAGCGAGATTTCCTACGACTTCCAGCCGCCGAATTCGGCGATCGTGGTCTATGGCGCGGACACGCCTTGGGGCCGGCTGGAGGTCGAGGTGACGGTCACCGAACGCGGCGTCTACGGGCTCGAAGTCTTCCACCAGCCCAATCGCGGGCCGCGCGCGCCGTTCCGCCCGTCGATGGACGAGGCGTTCCATTGGACGACGCTGGAACCCGAACAAGCCGCGCTCTATGCCGCGACGGGCGCGTCGCGTTATCTCGAATTGCGCTCCGAAGGCGAAACCGCCATGGACGCCGCGCAGTTCCAGCGCCTGCTCGCGGAATTGATGAAACGCTAACCGTCGGCCGTTTTCGCCTGCAGGCGGGATTTCGGCAGACCGGGATCGCGGGCGAAAGCTTCGACCGCGCGCACGAGGTCGGTTTTCATGCGCATCGGCAATCCGCCGTCGATCTCCGGCTTCTCGAAATCGCAGAGGGCTTTGGCCATCGCCACGACGCGCGCACCGCGCGGACCGTAAAGGCCCAGCGCATCGGCCAGCCCTTGGGCGAGATCCAGTCCCGAGGTCAGGAAGCGGTGCGCCTCCCGGTAGTCCCGGACATCGGCGCGCGTTTGCAGACGGAACAACGTTTCGGCGAAGCGCGCGCGCGCGACCTTCGTCGGCGGCGCACTCACCCCGACGCCGTCGCGTGCAGGTCGTAGGCGTCGGCCTTGTCGACGCGGACCTTGAGGAATTCGCCCACCCGCGCGGCCTTCGCGTTCTTGACCTTCACGAGCCCGTCGATTTCGGGCGCGTCGGCCTTCGAACGCGCGACCGCGACGCCCTTGGCGGGGTCCACGTGGTCCACGAGCACGTCGATCTCGCGACCGACGAATCGCTTCAAGCGCGCGGCCGAAATCTTCCGCTGGGCCGCCATCAAGCGATGCCAGCGCTCCTCCTTGACGGCTTCGGGCACGGCGCCGGGCAGATCGTTCGCCTTGGCGCCCTGCACGGGTTCGAACTTGAAGCAGCCGACTCGGTCGAGCTTCGCTTCCTCGAGCCACGCGAGCAATTCCTCGAAATCCCCGTCGGTCTCCCCGGGAAAGCCGACGATGAAGGTCGAGCGCACGGTCATGTCCGGCACGTCGCGGCGCCACTGGGCGATGCGCGCGAGCGTCTTTTCGCCGTGCGCCGGGCGCTTCATCGCCTTGAGGACGGCGGGGCTCGCGTGCTGGAACGGGATGTCGAGATAGGGAAGGATTTTTCCCGCCGCCATCAGCGGAATGACGTCGTCGACATGCGGGTAGGGATAGACGTAGTGCAACCGCACCCAGACGCCGAGTTCGCCCAAGGCGGCGGCCAGATCGGTCATGTGCGCGCGCACGCGGCGCTTGGCCCAAGGGCTTTCGGCGTGACGGATATCCACGCCGTAGGCCGACGTATCCTGGCTGATGACCAGCAACTCCTTCACGCCGGCGAGCGCCAAACGCTCGGCCTCGATCATCACTTCGCCCGCCGGCCGCGAGACCAGCTTTCCGCGCATCGACGGGATGATGCAGAACGTGCAGGTGTGATTGCACCCTTCCGAGATCTTCAGATAGGCGAAATGCCTTGGCGTGAGCTTCAGCCCCTGCGGCGGCACCAGATCGATATAGGGATCGTGCGCCGGCGGCACGGCCGCGTGCACGGCTTCGACCACGCGTTCGTATTGGTGCGGACCGGATACCGACAGCACCTTGGGGTGGGTTTTGCGGATCAGCCCATCCTCCGCCCCCAGGCAACCGGTGACGATGACCTTGCCGTTTTCGCGCAGCGCCTCGCCGATCGCGTCGAGGGATTCCTGGCGCGCGCTGTCCAGGAAGCCGCAGGTATTCACGATCACCGCGTCGGCGCCCTGGTAGTCGGGCGCGATCTCGTAGCCCTGACTGCGCAGCTTGGTGAGGATGCGTTCGGAATCGACCAGGGCCTTGGGGCAGCCCAGGCTGACGATGCCGATCTTCGGCGCGGCGGCGGCGGATTTCGAGGCGCGCGCGGGCTTGCGCGCCGAAGCGGGGGTTTTCATGTCCGCGACGTATAAAGATTCCCGCATCGGCTGGCCAGCGAGGGGTTAGGGCGTGCGGTATCTCGGCCCGTCGAGCTCTTGACGGTGCGGGGCTGGCGCCCCACGTGGCCATTTGACGCTTTTTTTCCCGAGGGGTCCGACGATGCGCTTCCCCGAACTCCGGTTTTTGGCGTTCCTCGCCCGCCATTTGGGGCTGGGTGTGTTCGTCGGTTGGGCGATTTTGGCGGGATTGCTGTGGCTGGACGTCGCCCGGCTGGCGACATTGATCGGGGCGTCGTCGCATGCGTTCGAGGCCGTGGCGATGCTGGCGGTCTTTTTCGCGGCGACCTTCGGCGGCGCGGCGATGGGAAGTGCCATCATGGGATTGGCGGAATCCGACGACGACGGCTCGTCGAACGATCGCGGTTTGCGGCGGGTCCGGCTTGCGCGGCGAAGCGACGGCCGCGTGGTCCAAATCACCAGCGACTGATTCGTTTTCCGAACCGGAAAATGAAAGGCCCCGGCGCGGGGGGGGGGGTGCGCCGGGGCCGAAGGCAATCCGATCGGGGGGGTGATCGGATTACACGGGGTCGAGCGGGGGGGGTGCTCGACCACGATCCGAGATATTGGATCGCAAAACGGATCTGCAAGAGCCTCCCTCAAAAATTTTTGAGTCGCTCGGTAGGGTATTATACGCCGTTTTTATGTGCTTCGAAGATGCCCCATCCAGGGGCTGTGTCGCGCGTGCCCAAGCGCGAAATGAACAACGGCGAACCGTATATTTCCCAAACCTTTTTGCACGCCTCGAACGACATCGACCCGTCCCCGCCCCAGACCATGAAGTGCGCGCCGCGCGGCAGATGGCGCAAGGCGGCATCCACGCGCTTGACCCAGAAATCCAGATGGGTTTCCCGGCTGCGCGACAGCGGCAGCCAGCGATTGGCCATCAACGAGTGCACGAGCTGGTCGTCGATCGTGTACTCGTCGAGGCCGCGGGTGGGCGGGTTGACGGCGACGAAACAGGGCACGCGCGGGCGCAAGGTCTTCGCCAGATCCTTCATGTCGCCCAGATGCAGGGCGAAGCGGCGCGGGCCCAGCGCGTCGATCGCGGCATTCAGATCGCGCACCAGGGCGCGCAGGATCTTGCGCGGGTTGGCCGCGCGCGCGAGGTACGGCCTCCAATCCACGTCGCGGATCGTGCGCAGCTGCGCGGGATCGTGGGTGTAGAGGATCTCGAACCCATCGACCATCGACGGCGCGAAGCCCAACGCCCAGCGCACGGCGAGGTATCGCAAGCCCGCCCGCTCGGCGGCGGGGGCGTCGGCATGATAAAGGCGATCGAAAACATCGCAGACCGGCGCCGTCAGATAGTCGCAGGCGAAATGGAAGGTCGGCACGTGCGGGCGAAGGCGCGGTCGCTTCGCGGTCAGCAGTGCCTCGACGCGCGCGGGATCGATTTTGCGGCCGCCGAACAGGAAGGCGGCGGCGAGATGCGAGCGCGGTGCGGCGTCGTTGACGGTTACGCGGGCGGCGCCGGCGGCGGCGAACGCCATCGGCATCAGGCACGAGCCCGACGTGTAGTCGAACATTTCGATTTCGTCCCAGCGCGCGCGCGGCACGATCCGCGCGTAGGCGTCGAGGATCGCGGGCACGTAGGGCGCGATGGTTCCGTCGAGCGGCAGCATCGCCTTTTCGAGAGCGGTGTAGGGAATGGGCTTCATGACGATCGCCTGACGAAAACCTGGAAGAGCACGAGCCCCGCGACGAACCCGCCGATATGCGCGACCCACGCAACGCGCGCGCCGCCGGCCGAGTCGAGCCCGATCAAATCGGGCAGCGTGAACGCGAGGATCCACAATGCGGCGAGATAGACGAGCGGTTGGCCGCCCATATGGCCGCGTTCGCGCAGCACCAGCAGCGCCCCCGCCATCAAGCCCGAGATCGCCCCCGACGCGCCGATGACCGGATCGACCGAGTCCGGATAGACCGCGTAATGCGCGCCCGCCGCCACGAGCCCGCACAGGAAAAACAGCGACAGCGTCGTGGCGCCGCCCACGCGCCGTTCGACGCCCGATCCGAACGCCGCCAACGTCACGAGATTGACGGCCAGATGCATCCAATCGCCGTGCAGGAACAGGTACGAGAACGGGGCGACGAAAGCGGGCCAGCCGAATCCCGCGCCCCCCGAGTAGCGCGCGGGCACGAAGCCGAACGCGTCGTAGACGAGCCACAACGCGTCCGACATCAGCAGCCGCAGCAGCGCGTACGCGCCGAACGTTAGCGCGATGAGGCCGAGCGTGACCGGCGGCACGTTGATCGCGGGTTGGGAAGCGCGCATGGCCAAGCCTCGGTGGACGGTCGGGACCTTATATAAGGAGTCGCGCGCGAGACAATGTGCCGCTGGTTTTGGTCGGCCGCTTGGGGCAGACTCAGCGAAGGATCCGGTGCCGCGTTGGGTCGCCGGTCGATGGGGAACATGACGGGATCGGGGCATCATCACGCGTCGGAGCGGTCCGGCGGCGACAATCGTATGGCCGCACTGATGCTCGGCGCGATCGGCGTGGTTTTCGGCGACATCGGCACCTCGCCGCTTTACACGATGCGCGAGGCGTTCACCGGCCCCCATCCGATGGACCCGACGCTGCCGCATGTTCTGGGCGTGCTTTCGCTGATCGTCTGGAGCCAGGTGATCGTCGTGACGTTGAAGTACGTCACGTACATTCTGCGCGCGGACAATCGCGGCGAAGGCGGCATGTTCGCGTTGATGGCGCTGGCCATGCGCAAGGCGCCGGGCGGTGTGCATCGCGGCGTGCCGATCCTGGCCGCCGGACTGTTCGGGGCGGCGCTGTTCTTCGGCGACGCCATCATCACGCCGGCGATCTCGGTGCTGTCGGCGGTCGAGGGCCTGAAGGTCGCCACGCCCGATTTCGCGCCTTACGTCGTGCCGATCGCGTGCGTCGTGCTCGTGATGCTGTTCTTCTTCCAGCGCAAGGGCACGGCCAAGGTGGGCGCTTTCTTCAGCCCGATCACCTGCGTGTGGTTCGCGGTGCTGGGCGGATTGGGCGTGTTCTCCATCGCGCAGACGCCCGCCGTGCTGCACGCGATCAATCCCTATTGGGGCCTGCACTTCCTCTACACCGACGGCCTGCGCGGATTTCTCGTGATGGGGGCTGTGTTCCTCGCGTTGACGGGGGCCGAGGCGCTTTACGCCGATATCGGGCATTTCGGCAAAAAGCCGATCCGGCTCGCCTGGATCGGGTTCGTGCAGCCCTGTTTGGTGCTGAACTATTTCGGCCAAGGCGCGCTGTTGATCCGCGAGCCCGAAGCGGCGGCGAATCCCTTCTATCTGATGGTGCCCGAGGCGTTGCTCTACCCCACGATCGCGCTGGCCACGGCAGCGACGGTCATCGCCTCCCAAGCGGTCATAACGGGGGCGTTCAGCCTCGCAAGACAGGCCGTGCAGCTCGGCTATCTGCCGCGGATGGAGGTGCGCCACACCTCGGAGACCGAGATCGGGCAGATCTACATCCCGCGCGTCAATTGGCTGCTGTGCGTGTGCGTGCTCGCGCTCGTGGTGGGTTTCCAGAGTTCGAGCGATCTTGCCGCCGCGTACGGCGTTTCGGTGTCGGGCGAAATGTGCGTGGCCACATTGATCGCCTACGTCGTGGCGCGTCACGTCTGGAACTGGCCGCGCTGGCTCGCCTTGTCGGTCACGATCGCGTTGCTGACCGTGGATCTCACGTTCTTTCTCGCCAACGCGGTGAAGATCGCCGACGGCGGCTGGTTGCCGCTGGTGGTGGGCGGGGTGCTTTACGCGGTGTTCACGACCTGGAAACTCGGCCGGCGCATCCTTGCCGAGCGTTTGCACGAAGGGACTGTGCCGCTCGATCCTTTCATCGCGCGCATCAAGGACGGCAATCCGCCGCGTGTGGCCGGCACGGCCGTGTTCCTGACCGGGGCGACCGACGGCGTGCCCTATGCGCTGCTGCACAACATGAAGCACAACAAGGTGCTGCATGAACGCGTGGTGCTGCTGACGGTCGTGACCGAGCAGATTCCGGTGGTGGGCGACAAGGACCGGATCGAAGTGACCGCGCTGGACAAGAATTTCTGGCGTGTCGTGCTGCATTACGGGTTCATCGAAGGGCCGAACATCCCGCGCGCCTTGCGTCTGGCGCAGCCCTACGGCCTCAAATTCGATCTGATGGAAACCTCGTTCTTCCTGGGCCGCGAAAACCTGGTGCCGCGCGCCCGGCCGCTGATGCCGCGCTGGCGCGAGAAGCTGTTCATCGCATTGTCCAAGAACGCCTATGCCGCGACGCACTTCTTCCGCATCCCGTCCAACCGCGTGGTCGAACTCGGCACCCAGGTGGAGATCTAGCGGATGATCGGCCCCGATCCCGGACAATTGTTCCCGTTCGGCAAGGATGCGCGGCACACCGCGTTCCTCAAGCCGTTGTTGGCGCGATTTCCCACGCCGAACGTCGAGGTCGGCGACTACACCTACTATTCGGATTTCGAGGATCCGACGCGCTTCTTCGACCGCAATGTCCGCTACAATTTCGGTTTCTCCGGCGCCAAGCTGACCGTCGGTAAGTTTTGCGCGATCGCCCATGGCGCGACGTTCGTGATGGCCGACGCCAACCACCCGAGCGTGGGCCCGTCGACCTATCCGTTTCCCGTCTTCGGCCATGGCTGGGACGACGCCATGAAGGTGCCCGACATGCCGCCCTCCAAACGGCGCGACATCGTGGTCGGGCACGACGTCTGGATCGGGTACGAGGCGATGATCCTGCCCGGCGTGACGATCGGGACGGGGGCGATCATCGGCGCGCGCGCGGTCGTCGCCCGCGACGTGCCGCCTTACGCGACCGTCGTGGGCAATCCCGCGCGGATCGCCAAACGGCGTTTCGACGAGGCAACGATCGAAAAGCTGCTGGCCCTCGCGTGGTGGGATTGGCCGGCCGAACGCATCGGCAAGGCGGTACCGGCCCTGCTGGCCGGCCGACCGCAAGACCTGCTGGCGCTTTGAACGGCGGGTGGATTAGGCTCCGGCAAACGCATTCACGGGGAGTCGGCCGATGTCGGGTTTGCAGTCTTGGATTTTGGGCGTTATCGCGGGCGTCGTGGGGCTTGTGGCGCTGACCTTCGCGGCCAAGGCGCATACGCACGAGATGTACATGATCGGCTTGGTCGTCTTCGTGCTGATCTTGTTGTTCGAGTTTTGGCTGATCAAGCGCTGGTTCGATGCCAAAGACGCCCACTGAAGCGTGTGGACCACGGTCCGCCTGAATTTCGATCAAATCGAGTCTCTGATCTGAAATCGCGCAGCATGATTGTTGGGCGGTAACGAATCGTGCGTTGATTCTAAACGAAGATTCCGTGCATTGGTTAATATCTTGGATTTTCGGGAAAAACGACTCCCCAGCACGCGGAGCTTGTGTTATCCGAACCGTGAAATAAAGCGCAACAAACGCTGGGAACGGACGGAATGATCGAGTTGATCGTCGCGTTGGCGGTGGCCTCGCAAGTGGCCAGCGAAACCGGGCTGGTGCCCAAGGCACCGGTCGCGGTGGTCGCTGCGCGCGAAGCCGTGCCCGCCCGCGATCCGGAAGCGGCCCTGCCGAACCTGTCGCTCGATCCGGCCTATTTGCTCGACCCCTCGCTGCCGGTGACGTTCGTCGCGCCGGAAGCCCCCGCCGCGCGGCCCTCGCCGGTCGTCGTGGGCCGGGCGATGCCGATCACGGGGCCTGAATCCGACGACGCGTTCCAGAAAGCCACGCTCGGCGATTTCCGCGCCGAAGGCCGTCAAGAAGCGCCCGAATGGGCGCCCGCCGGCCGTTCGCCCGAAAGCTTCGGCGAAGGGGCCGACCTGCGCGGGTTGTCGGTCGTCGTGCGGCGGACGGAAACCCGCTTCCGCGCCGGCAACCGCCAAGTGCGGTTGGAGGTTTTCCGCCCCGATATGGAAGGTCCGCGCCCGGGCGTGCTGTTGCTGCACGGGGCTTCGGGCATGGGCGACGGCACGTTCTATCGCGGCGCCGCCGAAATGTTCGCAAGCCAGGGATACGTGGTTTACCTGCCGCATTATCTGGGCGAGCGGAACCGCAACCGCCGCGGCGGCCGGGCGCTGATCTCGGAATTCGAGCAGCAGCACGACATCGTGCGCGGCGCGCTCGACCAGCTGGTCCGCGACCGCTCGGTCGATCAGCAGCGTTTGGGCGTGTTCGGCTTCTCGCTCGGCGGGTTCCAGGCGATGGGCCTGTCCAGCCGCGACGCGCGCATCGGCGCGGTCGTGAACATGGGCGGCGGCGTGCCGGGCAACGTTGCGCCGCACACCACGCGTCTGGCGCCGACCCTGATCGTCCACGGCGCGCAAGACCGCACCGTGCCGGTCGCGCGCGCGCATCTGACGCGCGATCTTCTGCGCCGTTTGGCCGTGCCGCACGAATTGGCGCTGTTCCGGGATCAGGGCCATTTCTTCCGCGGCGCCGCGAGCCGCGAATCCATCGCCCGGTCGGTGGCGTTTTTCGACCGCCATCTGCGCGCGCCCGAACCGCTGGCGACGGGCGATTTGCTCGCGGGCATGTAAGGCCGCAACAAACCGACATAAACAGTTGCGCGCGCGCAACACGCCGCCGCGAACGCCAAAGCGGTGCGCGACGTCGTGGTAATGTCGATTCCACGATGTTCGGACCGGTCCTCGGGATACTGATTGCGTTGGGTGCGTCGCCGGCGGCGGCGGCGCTGCCGGGCGAACTTCGCCCTTACTTGCGCGAAGGCGTGACGGCCGCGCGCGCCGCGGCCGAACCGCAGGGCGACGCCTTGCGCACACTTTACGAAAGCCGGGATTTCGCGCCGCTGTGGTTCGGCGTCGAGGGCCCGAACGCGCGCGCCGCCCGCGTGATGGATATTCTGCGCGCGGCGCCCGAACTGGGCTTGATCCCGGCCGACTACAAACTCGCCGATCTCGAACGCTTGCGCCGGGCCGCGGACGTGCGCGGGCTCGCGGAATACGAACTTGCGTTGAGCCGCGCCGCCGCGCGGCTGGCCGCGGACCTCGCCGGGGGGCGGGTGGCCTCGGTGGCGCTGCCCGCCGACGTGCGCATCGCGCCGCGCGCGATCGATATCGCGGCCGTGATGCGCGAACTTGCGCGTGCCGACGATCCGGCCCGCGTGTTCGACGCGCTGGCCCCGCAGGATCCGGCCTATGCGGCCTTGCTCGGCGCGCTGGCCGAGTTGCGCGCGATCAAGGCACGCGGCGGCTGGCGCAACATCGATCCGCGCGGCGGCACGCTGGAACCCGATGCGATCGACCCGCGCGTACCGGCTTTGCGCCGCCGCCTGGCCGCGACCGACGGCGCCGCCGCCGAGCCCCCCGATCCGGCCAACCCCGGGCATTACGACCCCGGCTTGGTCGAGGCGACGAAGCGGTTCCAGCGCCGGCATGGTTTGTCGGTGGACGGGCGCGTGGGGCCGCGCAGCTTCGCGGCGCTCAATCGCACGGTCGATCAGCGCATCGCGCAGGTCGCGGTCAATCTCGACCGTTTGCGCGCCCAAGCGCCCCGCCAGGGCACCTATATCGAAGTGAACGTCCCGGCCTTCGAATTGCGTGCGGTCGAAAACGGCGAGGTCAAGCTCGAGATGGCCGCCATCGTCGGCCGCGCGCAACGCGCCACGCCGATCTTTTCGACCCGCGTGACCGAGATCATCTTCAATCCGCCCTGGACCGTGCCGTCGAAACTTGTGCGCGAGGACATGCTGCCGCGCTTGCGTGCGAACCCCCAGGCGCTGATCGATCAGGGGTTCCGCGTCTACCGGGGATGGGGCGAGGAGCGGGTCGAGGTCGATCCGCGCACCGTCGATTGGCGCAAAATCAGCCCGCGCGCGATGCCCTACACCATGCGCCAGGACCCCGGACCGAAGAACGCGCTGGGCGAAGTGCGTTTCACGATGCCCAACACCTACGACGTGTTCCTGCACGATACGCCCGACCGGCATTATTTCCGGCGCGCGGAGCGGGCGTTGTCGTCGGGTTGCGTGCGCGTCGAACGGCCGATGGACTTGGTCGAATGGGTGCTGCGCAACACGCCGGGTTGGGATCGGGAGGCGATCGACGCCGCCGACGCCGAGCCGCGCACGCGCCACGTGCCGGTGCGCGGGGCCGTGCCGGTGCATCTGGTCTACCGGACCGCCTTCGTCGAGGACGGCGTGCTGCAATTGCGCGACGACGTGTATGGGATCGACGCGCTGTTCCTCGCCGGGATCGAAAAGCGCCCGGTCGCGTCCCTGGCATTGCCGAGCGAAGGCGCACCCGCGCCGGTCACGCTTTCGCCCTGAGGGGCAGTGCCGCCACGTGCGGCTTGACGCCGAAGCGGGGCGTTGCGCACCGCGCCGCACCGCTCTTTACCGCGATTTTGACCATCGTCAGCCTCGGAGTCCGCAAAGGGCAGGGGTTAAGCTTTTGTTTCGGATTGTTTCTTCGTGCTTGCCTGAAGCATGCCCGATGTGCACTCTGCGCATAACTCGCCGGGGCGAGCCATGCGCTTGGCTCTTTTGTGATCGCCCCTCCCGCAACCGATGACGACGGAAACTCGCCCTCCGGCCATGATCGACCGCGACGAGACTTTCGCCTGCCGCCGGCGCCTGTTGACGGGTGCTTTCGCCATTGGCCTTGTGAGCGCCGTGCCCAGCCTCGCCGAGGCGTCGAGCGCGTCCAACGTCCCGCGCAAACGACCCGCGAAGCCGGCGCCCGCCCGCAATCTGGGGCCGCCGTCGGGCCCGGTCGCCACGCGGCCGTCGGCCACGCGTTCGCTGCGCATGCAGGTCGTCAATACGGGCGAACGGTTCGACGGGGTCTATTGGCGCGACGGCAATTACGTGCCCGAAACGCTGCAGCGTTTGGACCGGGTGCTGCGCGACCACCGGTCTGGGGCCATCACCCGCATGGATCCCAAGCTTTACGACATGCTGTGGGAGATGCAGCAGCGCTTGGATACCACCGAAGCATGGCGGGTCATCTCCGCCTATCGCACGCCGCAGACCAACGCCGCCGCCCGCAAAAAGGGCGGTGTCGCGCGCAATTCCTTCCATCTGCATGGCCAAGCGCTCGACGTCGACCTGACCGACCGCTCGACGCGCGCCATCCGCCAAGTTGCGGTCGGCCTGCAAGCGGGGGGGGTGGGGCAGTATCCACGTTCGGATTTCGTGCATATCGATACCGGCCCCGTCCGCGTTTGGGGTTGATCGTCTTGCGCGGGCCGGCCCCGGCGCGCTAAGCCAGGACTAGTCCCACCTTCGGAGAGCAGTACCCATGCGATTCGCACCCGCCACCCACGCCCCGCTCGTCGATCTGATCTGGCCCGCAGGCGCCCGGAACTTCGCGCGCATGGCCGCCTTGGCCGTGGTGGGTTCGCTGTTGCTGTGGGCCTCGGCCAAGGCGCAAGTGCCGATGTGGCCCGTCCCCATGACCATGCAGACCTTCGCGGTTGTGGCGATCGGGTTCGCCTACGGCGCCAAGTTGGGGATGGCGACGGTGGTGCTCTATCTCGCGCAAGGGGCGATGGGACTGCCGGTCTTCGCGGGCACGCCGGAAAAGGGCCTCGGTTTGCCCTACATGCTCGGAACCACCGGCGGCTATCTGCTGGGCTTCGTTCTGGCGGCGGGCCTTGCGGGCTGGCTGGCCGAGCGCGGCTGGGGCCGCGACATCGTGCGTTTGAGCCTTGCGATGCTCGCGGGCCACGCGCTCATCTTCGTGCCCGGTGTGGCATGGCTTGCGACCTTCGTGGGGGCCGAGAAGGCGATCGCCTTCGGTCTGACGCCGTTTCTGGCCGGCGCCGTCGTGAAGGCCGCCTTGGGCGTGGCCGTGTTGATGGCTGCCGACCGGACCCTCGCCCGTCGCGGCTGAGGTGCGCGTCGGCGCCCCACCTCGCGCCCAGAATTGTCGCGTTACATTGCGTCGGTTTCTCTTGCGCGGCTGTCGGCTTGCCCGTAAGAACCCGGCGGCTGCGTAGACCAAAGCCGCGAGGTCCGCATAAGGACCCCGGCCGGGAGGCGAGAGAACGGGTATGGGCGCTATGGAACTCTATGTGCGCGCGGTCGACCGCATCAATTCGGCGATCGGCAACGTTGTCGCTTGGATGACGTTGGGGACCGTGCTGGTCTGTTTCGGCACGGTCTATTTCCGCTATGCGCTCGATAGCGGCTTCATCTGGATGCAGGAAGCCTACATCTGGCAGCACGCGATCGTGATCTTCCTCGGCGCGGGCTACACGTTGCTGCACAACGGTCACGTCCGGGTCGACATCTTCTACGCCCAGATGCCCGCCCGCCGACGCGCGATGGTGGATATCGGCGGCACGATCCTGTTCATGGGGCCGTTCTTGTGGGTGACGTTCGACAAGTCCTGGGCCTTCTTTTTGACCTCCTATATCGGCGATGAGAACTCCCAGCAGCCCGATGGCATTCCCAATCTGTGGCTGTTGAAATCCACGCTCGTGCTGTTTTGCCTCGTGGTGGCGCTTCAAGGCCTCGCGACGATCTTCCGGAACGTGCTGTTCCTGGGCGGCGATGCCAAATACGCGCCGCCCGGCGGCACGCACTGATCAGAACCCCGAAAGAAAAAAGCCATGGGTGCGGAAAGCCATCTTCTCGGCGAGATCCTGTCCGTCGGATTGTTCGCCACCATCGTCGGCCTGCTGATGCTGGGCTTCCCCGTCGCGTTTTCGCTCGGCGGGATCTCGTTGTTCTTCGCTTGGATCGGCTGGTCGTTGGGCGTATTCGACCTCAACTTCCTCAACGCGTTGCCCACGCGCTTCTTCGGCACGATGACCAACGAGGTGCTGGTTGCGGTGCCGCTGTTCGTCTTCATGGGCGTGATGCTCGAGCGCTCGAAGATCGCCGAAGTCCTTCTGACCACGATGGGTCAGTTGTTCGGTGGCGTGCGCGGCGGTCTCGGCTACTCGGTCATCATCGTGGGTACGTTGCTCGCGGCCTCGACCGGCATCGTCGGCGCCACGGTCGTCACCATGGGCCTGCTGTCGCTGCCCGCGATGCTGCGCGCGGGCTACGATCCCAAGCTCGCCACCGGCATCATCTGCGCCTCGGGCACGCTCGGGCAGATCATCCCGCCTTCGACCGTGCTGATCTTCATCGGCGACATCCTGCAGGGGGCGAACCAGCAGGCGCAGCTGGCGATGGGCAATTTCGCGCCGACGACCGTTTCGGTGGGTGACCTGTTCGCGGGCGCCTTCATCCCCGGCTTGATGCTCTCCGGCCTCTACATGTCCTGGGTGTTCGTGCGCGGCATGCTCGATCGCAATTCCTGCCCGCCGCTCCTCATGACGGCGGAGGAGAAGGCCGGTCTCGGCCGGCGCGTCATCATCGCGCTGATCCCGCCGATCTTCCTGATCGTCGCGGTGCTCGGTTCGATCCTGGGCGGCGTCGCCACGCCGACGGAATCGGCTTCGGTCGGCGCTCTGGGGGCGATCTTCCTGACCGTGGTCAAGCTGCTCGCGGACAAGCTCGCCAACGCCGAAACTCAGGTCCAGCTCGAACGCCAACTCGCGGCGTTCTGGGTGACCTTCATCGCCGCACTCAGCGGCATCGGCTACGTCTGGGGCGCCACGGGGCTTCTCTCGGCGCTTCTGGTCGTCATCGGCGTGGGTTCGCTCATCATCCTTGCGATGTCTGGCACGCGCGGGGAGTTCCTGTCCGTCCTGCGGCAGGTTTCGATCTCCACGATGACCATCACGTCGATGGTGTTCGTGATCCTGATGGGCGCTTCGGTCTTCAGCCTCGTCTTCCGGGGCTTGGGCGGCGAATATCTGGTGCACGACGCGCTCGACAACATGCCCGGCGGCGACACCGTGGCGCTGGTCGTGGTCATGGCCGTGATGTTCGCGCTCGGCTTCTTCCTCGACACGTTCGAGATCATCTTCATCACCGTGCCGATCGCGGGCCCGATCCTGCTGCAGATGGGATTCGACGCCGTGTGGCTGGGCGTGCTGATGGGGGTCAACCTGCAGACGTCGTTCCTGACGCCGCCCTTCGGGTTCGCGCTGTTCTATCTGCGCGGCGTGGCGCCGCCCTCGATCACCACGCAAGTCATCTACCGCGGCGTCATCCCGTTCGTCGCGATCCAGATCTTCGTCATGTTGCTGATGTGGTTCTTCCCGGCGTTGGCGACGTGGTTGCCGAACGAGATCTACGGCGTCGACCCGAACAACCTGCCGACCTATCAGTCGCTGCCGACCGACTTCCTGGAGCCGCCGGACGATCCGCCCGACGACCCGCCGTCCGAGGACGAAGGCTGAGACGAAAAAACCCCGCGGGGAGCGATCCCCGCGGGGTTTTCCGTCGCCGGTTCCCGAAGGAACCGGAGGATCAGGTGATGTACTTGAAGGCCCGGACGCGCGCGTTGAGGAACGCGCCGTCGTTCCAGCGCGTGAAGGGCATCACTTGCGCGCGGAACTTCAGGTACGAGTCGAACAGCTTCTTGGTCATCGCGTCGCCGCGATCGCGCTGTTCGGTCAGGAACTCGCCGGCCGCCGTGCCCATCGCATCGAGCATGTTGCCGGGCAGGTTCAGGAAGCGGACGCCGTGGCGGGTGCGCAGCGTCTCCATGGATTCGCCCGAGCGCGCGATGTACTCGGTCGTCATGTCCATATCCATCGACTGCGCCGCGAACGCGACGATCGCCTTCAGGTCGTTCGGCAGGGCGTCGTAGCGCTGCTTGGAGACCATCAGCTGCAGGTTCGAACCCGGCTCGTGCCAGCCCGGGCCGTAGCAGAGCTTGGCGACCTGATGGAAGCCCATCGCGAGGTCGTTGTACGGGCCGATCCATTCGGCCGCGTCGACCGCGCCCGATTGCAGGGCGGCGAAGATTTCGCCGCCGGGCAGGAAGACCTGCTGCGCGCCCAGGCGGGTCATGATCTGACCGCCCCAGCCGGGCATGCGGATCTTGAGGCCGCGGAAGCTTTCCACGCCCTGCAGCTCGCGGCGATACCAGCCGAAAGCCTGGGTGTTGGTGTTGCCGGCCGCGAAGGCCTTGATGTTGTAGTTGGCCGCGTGCTCGTCCCACAGCTGCTGGCCGCCGCCGTAGTTCAGCCACGCCGACTGCTCGGTCGCCATGAAGCCGAAGGGCACGCAGGTGAAGAACTGGAAGGCCGGGTGCACGCCGATGTGGTAATAGGACGCGTCATGGCCCATTTCGGCCGTGCCGTCGCGCACGGCCTGCAGGCACTGCAGCGCCGGAACGAGTTCGCCCGCGGCGAACACGCGCACCGTCAGGCGGCCGCCCGACATTTCGCCGATGCGCGCGGCGAGGCGCTCGACGCCCGTGCCGACGCCCGGGAGGTTCTTCGGCCACGACGTGACCAGACGCCACTCCATACGGCCTTGGCTGATCGCCGGGGCCGAAAGGGCCACGGTCGACGCGCTGGCCGCCGCGGTGGCGGCGAGGAATTTACGACGAATCATTGTGAGGGGGTCTCCTTGGGGTTCCCTGTTGAAATTCGTTCGCCCCGGACTTGACGCCCGGTCGCGAGCACTCCGGCGGACCGGAATCCCGGCGCCGCAGATGGGTGTATATGAAGCCCCGGGCCCCGAATATCAAGCGCAGAGGGACGTTCTCGCGGGTTCTACGGTGACGAGACGGGGAAGATCAAAGGTTGGGCGTCGCCGGGCCCGTTGCGGCGGCCAACGGCCGCCAGCCTTCCCGGGTCAACGCCTCCAGCGGCTGGAAGCGGACCTTGTATGCCATTTTTTCGCTCTCGCCGATCCAATAGCCCAAATAGACGTGGGCGAGGTTCTCGCGCCGGGCGGCCTCGATCAACCACAACACGATCAGCGAACCGAGCGAGCGCTTGGGCGCCTCCGGCTCGTAGAACGAGTAGACGGCCGAAAATCCGGACGCCATCCGGTCGACCAGGCAGCCAGCCATCAGATTGCCGTGCGGATCGCGGAACTCGACGACGTTCGAAGACGCGGCCCCGACCTCGATCATCGTCCGGTAATCCTCGAAATCCATGCGCGCCATTTCGCCGTCGCGATGCCGACCGGTCTGGTAGCGCGAGAACAGCGCGTATTGCTCGGCCGTCGCGTGCGCGGGCCGCCATTCGGCGGTCAGATCGGCGTTGCGCGCCAGCACGCGCCGCCATTGCCGCGTCGCCTCGAACCGCGCGGCGGGGATGCGGACGGCGACGCACGCGTTGCAGCCGGGGCAGGCGGGCCGGTAGGCGAAGCCGAGCGAACGCCGGAACCCGGCTTCGGACAGCAGGTCGTAGCCGAGCACGGCTTGCGGGCCGGTCAGGTCGACGAAAATGCGCCGTTCCATCCGCCCCTCGATATAGGGGCAGGGCGAGGGCATCGAATAATAGAACCGCGCGGTGGCGCTGCCGGTCACGGTCATGCGGCCGTTCCTTCGGGTTCGGCGCGCCGGCGCGCGACCATGCCGGTCAGCACGTCGTGCAGCAGGCGCTTGCGCGGATTGAAGAAGCTCCAGACCAGGATCAGGCCCCAAGTGAATGCGACCGTGACGTAGAAGATCGCGAAATGCGCGGCCGCCTGGGCGAGGCTCGCGCGCGTGCCGTCGCGTGCGGAGAGTTCGACGCCGGCCAAGCGCTGCCCCCATGTGCCGCGCCGCGGACCCGAAATCAAAATCGCGTTGTAGGCGAGCGGCACCAACGCCAACAGCAGCACGATCGGCGGGAACAGCCACGAGACCGGCCAGACGACGAGACCCGCGACACCGGTCAACACCAGGCAAATCGCCCCGTCGACCGCCCACGCGAACAAGCGGCGCCGACGCAATCCCCGAACGTCGTCGGCGTTCGGAGCGGTCGCGGCGCGCGGATCGATGCGGTCGTGTGGCGCGGGGAGCGTCGTGGCGTCGGCCTCCAAGCGTCCTCCTTCGTGTCGAAGGAAAGCCTAGGCGAGCACGCGCCGCGCGGCAAGCGCGCGCGCGGTATCGTCCTATGGGGATGCGCGAAAAATCCAGTGCGCGCGGACGCGCCGATCAGTTGGCGAGCGGGATGTCGCGCAGCAAAACGATGGAAATGCGCCGGTTGCGCGGATCGGACGGGTTGTCGGCGATGAAGGGTTCGGTATCGGCGCGGCCGATCACGCGGGCGATCCGCGCTTGCGAAAGACCGCTCTCCAGCAACTGGCGGCGGGCGGCGTTGGCGCGGTCGGCGGAGAGTTCCCAATTCGTGTATTGCGCGCCGCGCGGGAAGGGCGTCGCGTCGGTATGCCCGGTGATGGCGATCGGATTGGGCAGGTTCTGCACGATGCGCGCGACCGTTTGCAGCAATCGGCGCGTGCCGTCGGCGGGCGTGGCCGAACCCGAAGCGAACATCGCGTTGCGTTCCTGGTCGATCAGTTGGATGCGCAAGCCCTCGGGCGTACGGTCGACGATCATGTTCTGCGCGAGCGGGCGCAGGTCCGGGACTTCCTGCAACGCTTGGCGGATGTCCGCTTCCGCGCGGGCGAAGCTTTGCTCCTCGCGCCGCGCCATCTCGCGCTGCATTTGCTGTTCGAGCGCGCCCATGCCCGCGTTCTGCTGGCCTTGCGGGCGGGCACCCGTGAACAACTCGCCCGCCGCCTGCTCGCCCGAACGCCGGTCGCCGCGCAAGGCTTGGCCTTGCGGGCCCGGACCCATGCCCGAGGCGCCGCGCGCATTGGGCTGCGGGTTTGGGGAATCCTCGTTGGCCGCGTTGCGCGTGGGCTCGAATTCGGGGCCTTCGGTTTCCGCTTCCTCCCCGGTGGGCGCCAACGGCACGCCCACGACGATGCCGCCCGTCATGCGCGGCAACTCGCCGGGCCCCAGCGTCACGCCGCCCAATACGCCGCCCGCACCCGAGGTCGAGCGCGAGACCGCGTCGAACGCCGTGAAATACTGCGCGATCCCCTGACGCTTTTCCTGATCGGTCGAGTTCAGCAGCCACATCAGCAGGAAGAACGCCATCATCGCGGTCACGAAGTCGGCGTAAGCGACCTTCCAGCCGCCACCATGGGCGCCTTCGTGGCCCTTTTTACCGCGCTTGATGATGATTACTGGGTGGTGGGAGTCGTCCGCCATCGCCGATCCTCGATCCCCTTTCGGGGAATATGCGCCGCCGGTCGCGCAGCTTCAATCCGCCGAGCGCCCAGTAAAATTCGACTAAAATCTAGTCCGATACCGTTAACGGCGGGTGAAAAACCGTCTAAGTCTTTGGAATATCAAAGCGGCCGGAGCCACATCGTCGGCGCATCCGACGCCAATTCGCCGCGATTTCGCGCCAACCGCAAATGCCGCCCGGTCGCCCAGATGGGGGCCAAATCGGCCCAATGGGGCGACAGCGGATGTCCCGATTGCCCCGGTGCGATCATGAACAACGAACCGTCGAGATCGCCCAGATCGTAGATCGCGCGATAGCCCGCCCCGTGATTGTGCGCGAACGGCCGATCAGAGTCCCGGCCGCCATAGGACGCGCCGCGATTGACGGTGAAGTAGTCGCCGGCGGTCGGCACGTTGACCGCCAACCGGCCGCCGATGACCGGCAAGCGGCCGAGGATCGGATTGTCGAACGGCGCGACGTGCTCCGCGCCCCAGCGCCAGCGCGCCATGTCGGCGCCATGGCGCAACTCGATCCATTGCACGGCCGCGACCAGCGCGTCTTCGGCGAGGCGCGCGCAATCGCCTTCGCAGAACGGCGACGTGCGCGCCAAAACGTCGAGCACGACCCGGGCGCGGTCGCGCCCGCCGTCGGGCGCCAGATCGCCGAGCGCGCGGGCGAGCGCGCGGCGTTGGATTTCGCGGACCCACGCGTTGAAGATCAAGCCCTCGCCGCTTTCCGCGCGCACCGCGTGATCCCAGGCGCGCAAGCGTTCGATCGCGGCGCGCGCGCGCGGTTCCACCGGCGCCAGCCACGCGGCGCGCGCGATCGCCTCGCGCGCGAACAGCGACACCGGATCGGCGAGCATCGCTTCGTGATAGGCGGGCGTCTGCCGTCCGGGCGCCGCCAGCATTTCGACGATGCGCCGCTGTCGATAGGGCGCGTCGAACGAAAAGCCGAGATGGTGCGGCCAGTCGCGGCCGACGACGCGGTCGTTCGCGTTGGATAGCTTGCCGGCGGCCGGATCGACGCTTTCGGGCATCCGCTCGAACGGCACGAAGCCGGTCCAGCCCGTGCCGGCCTCCCAGCCGCGCTTGGGCAGCATGGCGGGCGCGCTCGCGCGCGTCGGGATGGCGCCCGCCACGCGCATCGCGATACGACCCTGGCGGTCGGCGATCAGTACGTTCTGCACGGGCGCGATCCAGCCGCGCAACGCCGCGCGCGCTTCGTTCGCGTCGCCCGCGCGGTTCAGCGCCACGATCGCCTCGGCCGTCGTATCGAGCGTCGCAAGACCCGGCAGCATCAGCGCGAGCACATGCCCTTCGGGTGCTGCCGCGTCGGCCGCGCGGTCGAAATCGGAGACGACGACGCCGTTGCGCGTGCGCCGGATCACGGCCGTGAGCGGCACGCCGCCGCGCACTTGGAAGGTTTCCTCCCGGGCTTCGAAGGCGCGCGGGCCCTCGGGCGTCAGATAGTTGTTGGGATCGGCGGGGTCCACGCGTTCGACGGTCAGGTCGGCGGTATCGGCGTTCGTGGTCGTGAAGCCCCACGCGATCTTGCCGTTGTGGCCCAGCACGAGGGCCGGCGCGCCGGGCGCCGTTGCGCCCGCGTAGACCGCACCCGTATCGCGCGCGGCGAGGCGCGCGAGATACCATTGGCCCGGTGCGTTCAGCGACAGATGCGGATCGTTGACGAGGATGGGCGCGCCGCTTTGCGTATGCGCGCCCGACACCGCCCAATGGTTGGACGCCTGCGACGGGCCGAGCGGGGCTGGCAGCGATGCGTCGATCGCCGCGGCCCACCGCGCGAAGTTTTCCTCGACGCCGGCTTCGGCGATCGCCGGGGCTTCATCGTCCCATTGCGGCCACAACGCCGCCGCCACCGCGGGCGTGAAGCGTTCGCCCAACCGCATGCGGAACAGTTCGTCGCGCCAATCGCCGGTCAGCGTCAGCGCCATGACTTGGCCCCACAACAACGCGTGCCAGGGCTCCCAGCGCTCGGGTTTGTGCCCGGTCGCCAGGAACTCGACCGGCGGCGCACCCTCGCGCACCGACAAAGCCGCGTTCACGCCCGCAGCGTAGCTTTCGGCGCGCGCGCGCAATTCGGGGCTTGCTTGGGCGAGCGCACGGCGCGCGTTCTCGCCGAGCCCGAGCGCGCGGTTGAGCCGGTCGAGCGGCAGCGCGCGCGGCCCCGCGATCTCCGCGAGGCGGCCCTGGCCGAGCAGGCGTACGAATTCGAGCTGCGCGGCGCGGTCCTGGCCGTGCAGGAAGCCCACGGCGAACCAAAGATCGCGTTCGTGGTCGGCCCACACATGGGGCACGCCGAACTCGTCGCGGACGATTTGGATCGATCCTGCCAGCCCCGCGACGCGCACCTCGCCTTCGGGGGATTGGACGCCCGAGCGGACGTAGAGATAGGCCCCCCCGAGCGCCACGCTTGCCAGAACGGCGAGGACCGCAAGCGCGCCCCCGAGGAGCTTGGCCGCCCTCAACGGAAGTCCTTCAGGATGCGCGCGCGATCGCCGTCGAGATCGGGCACGGGCCCGCGCGTGGTCGGGTCGGCATAGCCGGAGGACTTGATCGGATTGCCCGCCATGCGCAGCGTGCCGACGTCCTTGTCGTCGATGGCGACGACCATGTTCCGCGCGGCGATCTGCGGATCTTCGAGCGCTTGTTTGACGTCGTTGATCGGGCCGGAGGGCACACCCGCCCGGTCGAGGATGTCGAGCCATTCCCCGACCGTCTTGCCGGCGAGGGCTTGTTCGATCTCGTCGCGCAGGGCCGCGGCGTGGTCGGTCCGGGTGGCGTTGGTGACGAACAGGGGGTTGCGCGCGAGATCGGCGCGGCCGAGCGCCTCGCACAATTTCGCGAACAGGGCGTCGTTGCCCGCCGCGACGATCAAATGCCCGTCCCTGGCCTTGAAGGCCTCGAACGGCGTGATCGAGGGGTGGCGCGCGCCGAGCGGGCCGGGCACCTGGCCGGTGGAGAAGTAGCGCGCGATGGCGTTTTCGAGGATCGCGATCTGGCAATCGAGCATGGCGACGTCGATCTTGACGCCCGTTCCAGTGCGCGTGCGGTCGAACAGCGCCGAGGAAATGCCGATGGCGGTGAACAGGCCGGCCGTGATGTCGCCGATCGAGGTGCCCACGCGTGTGGGCGGACCGCCGGGATGGCCCGTGACGCTCATCAATCCGCCCATGCCTTGGACGACCATGTCGTAGGCCGCGCGCTTGGAATACGGCCCCGAATGGCCGAAGCCCGAGGCGGCGGCGTAGATCAGCTTCGGATATTTGGCGTGCAGCGCGTCCCAGCCGAGCCCGAGCTTCTCCATCGTGCCGGGCCGGTAGTTTTCGACCAGCACGTCGGCGCGGGCGAGCAGATCGTGGAAGATCGCCTTGTCCGCGGCGTTCTTGAGATCGAGCGCGATCGACTCCTTGCCGCGATTGAGCGACATGAAATAGGCCGATTTGCCCTTCAGGAACGGACCGAAGGCGCGCGCGTCGTCGCCGACTTTCGGCGGCTCGACCTTGATCACCCGCGCGCCGAGATCAAGCAGCACCATCGTGCAATAGGGACCCGCCAGAACGCGGGTGAGGTCGACGACGGTGATGCCGGAAAGCGGGCCTTGGGTCATGGTTTCGGGTCCCCGTGGAAGTCGTTTTGCTTAGCCGAGCCCGGCGCCGGTCGCAATCGGCCGAATAGCTCGTTGGCGACGAGCGAGGCGAGCACGATCCCGGCCCCCAGCATCGCAAGTCCGCTCGGCGTCTCGGCGAAGGCGAGCCAGACCCAAAGCGGGGCCAGCACGATCTCCAGGATCGCGATGAGCCCGACATCGACCGCGCGCAACTCGCGCGTGGCCAGCGTCATCAACAGGCACCCGCAACCGAGCTGGATCGCCCCCATCGCCATCAGAATGGCGATGTCGCGCGCGGCGATATCGCTGCCCCAGGCGAAGGGCAGGGACATCGCGACCGAGAAAAGTCCCGCGACGAACACGCTCGGCACCGGATCGACGCCCGCGCCGAGCTTGCGCAAGCACAGGATCTGGAAGGCGAAGGACAGCGAAACGGCAAGCGCGGCCATCGGCCCCGCGATCGACCCGAACTCCAGCGCGTCCCACACCATGATCGCCACACCGCCCGAACACACGGCCATCGCGACCCAGGTGCGCGCGGCGATCGCCTCGCCCAAAAAGGCGCGCGCGACGATGGCCGCCCAAAAGGGCGACGTGCTCATCAGGAACAGCGCGGTCGCGACCGTCGTTTTGGCGACCGCGATCAGGAAGAACAGGAATTGGAAGGACAGCAGCAACGCGGCCAATGCGCCGCCTTTGCCCAGCGCTTTGATCCTCGCGCCCGTGTCGCGGCGATAGCGCGCGAGCAGATAGACGCCGACCAGTGCGAGCATGCCTGCCGAGCGCCAGAACACCATCTCGCCCGCGCCCGCACCCTCCAGCGAGCGCACGAACAAGCCGCTCGTGCTCCAAAACAGCGTCGCGGCAACCATCAACGCGATCCCGCGCGCGGTGGATTTGACGGCCTTCATGGCGCGCGCGTCCGTGCGGCGGCCAGCGCGTTGAAGGCGAGCGCGGCGAGCAGGATGCCCCCGCCCAGGATCGTGGCGGCCGATGGGGTTTCGCCCACGGCCAGCCACACCCAGATCGGCGCCAGGATCGGCTCCAGCAACGCGATCAGCACGACTTGCACGGCCGGCAGGCGTTTGAGCGCCGAGTAGAAGAACGTCAGGCCCACGGTCATCTGCACGAAGCCCAGCGCGAACAGTGCGGCCGCCGAACCCGCCGGGATCGCGAAAGGCGCGCCGAACGCAAGGCCGATCGCGCAAGCCATCGCGGCCGCCGGTATCGTCGCGGCCCGCAGATCGATCGCGCGCTGCCCGCGGATCAGGATCACGTTCACGGCCGAGCACAACGCGACGCCCAACGCGGCGAATTTGCCCAGCATCGCCCCCTCGGACAACGCCGCCCCCATCACGATCGCAAGCCCCGCCATCGCCACCGCGATCGCCGCCCAACTCGCCGCCGCCACGCGTTCGCGCAGCATCGCCCACGACAGCAGCGCCACCATGATGGGCGAGGTCGATTGCAGCAGCAGCGCGTTGGCCACGGTGGTGGCGTTCATCGCGATCACGTGCAGCACGAACGTGCCGCACACGCACAGCATCGATAGCGTCGCGAGCCGGGCGTTGCCCCGCAAGGACGTCGGTCCCCAATGGCCGGCCAGCGCGCGATAGACGAACGGGAAGCACAGCAGGTGGGCGAATGCGCGCCAGAACACCATTTCCCACGGGCCCGATTCGACCGAGCGCATGATCACGCCCCCCGTGCTCCAGCACAGCGGCGCGGCCAATGCGAACAGGTAGCCTCGGGCGGTGGGCGAAAGCGCGGAAAACAAAGGATTCTCGGCTGCGGCAGGGTGCGGTGGCTTGTAGGCGTCCCGGGTCTGGGTTGTCCATAGCGGTGGCGTCTTGGTACAAGACTTCCCGTGACTCCGCGCGACAGAAAAATGCCAGTTCTCGGGCCCGGCGGCTTTTTCCGCCTGGCTTGGACCGAATGGGGGCCGGAGAAGGCGCCCGAAAAGACCGTCGTTTGCGTGCACGGCCTCACGCGCAACGGCCGGGATTTCGACGCGCTCGCCCGCGCTTTGGCCGAGGAGGGCTGGCGCGTCGTTTGCCCGGACATGCCGGGCCGCGGCAGATCCGACTGGCTGCACCGCGCGGACGATTATTCCTATCCGGTCTACACCCAGACGGTGGCCGCCCTCTACGCGCGGCTGGACGTCGCGAAGGTCGATTGGATCGGCACATCGATGGGCGGGCTGATCGGCATGCTGCTCGCCGCCCAGCGCGGCCATTTCATCCGCAAGCTGGTGATGAACGACGTCGGGCCGTTCGTGCCCGCCGCGGCGTTGCAGCGCATCGGCGAGTATTGCGGCCGCGATCCGCGCTTCCAGGATTTCGAGGAGGTGGAGGCCTATCTGCGCGAGGTCCACAAACCCTTCGGCGATCTGACCGACGCGGAATGGATGCATTTGGCGCTGCACTCGGCCGAGGAGTCCGAGGAGGGCAATCTGCGCCTGCGCTACGATCCCGCGATCGGCAAGCCCTTCGCGGGTCGCGCGGCCGACGACGTGGTGCTGTGGCCGTTTTGGGACCAGGTGCGCATCCCGGTGTTGGCGATGCGCGGGGACAGCTCCGACCTTTTGCAGCGCGACACGCTGCTGCGGATGGTCAAGCGTCCCAATTGCCGGGCCGTCGAGGTGGCGGGTTGCGGCCACGCGCCCGCGTTGATGACCCAGGATCAGATCGGAACGATCGCCGAGTTTCTCGCCGGCGTGGAATGACCGCCCCGGCGATCGAGCCGTTCCGGCCGCGGTTTCCATGGTATGGCGGCGATCTGCAGACCCTGCGCAACGTGTTGACGCGCGCGCGCGTTGATCTGCCGCCGGCCGCCCGGATCGAATTTCCGATGGGCGACGGGGATACGCTGATCGGCGCGTTGAACACGGCGCCGGCCGGCGCAGAACGACCCTTGGTCGTGCTGGTCCACGGCCTGACCGGCTGCGCCGATTCGACCTATATGCGCGCGAGTGCGGCAGCGCATCTCGCCGCCGGATCGGACGTGCTGCGCTTGAACCTGCGCGGGGCGGGGCCGGAGAAGGCGCGCTTCATGTACCATGCGGGCCGCAGCGAGGATTTGCGCCGGGTGTTCGAACGCCTGTCGCCGTCGCGCGGGATCCACGCGGTTGGCTATTCGCTGGGCGCGAACATGCTGCTCAAATACCTCGCCGAAGGGGCGGGGGCTGTGCGCAAGGCGGCGTCGGTCTCGGCCCCGATCGATCTGCGTGCGACGTCGTTGCGCGTCGGCGCGCCGCGCAACCGCGTCTATCACGATTATCTGCTGCGCCGGATGTTGGCCGACGCGCGCGCGCCGCACGCCGATTTGGGGCCGGTCGCGCGCGCCACGCTCGATGCGGTGCGCACGATCTGGGATTTCGACGACCGCATCGTGGCGCCGCGCAACGGCTTCGCCGACGCCGAGGATTACTATGCGCGTTGCGCGGCGGGACCGCGGCTCGGTGAAATTCGCATACCCACGCTGCTCGTGCACGCGCTGGACGATCCTTGGATTCCGGGGGCGATCTACGAACGCGTCGATTGGCGCGCCAATCCCATGCTCGCGCCCTTGCTGGCGCGCGGCGGCGGGCATGTCGGCTTCCACGGCGCGGGCTCGCCCGTCGCGTGGCACGACCGCGCGATCATGGGGTTCTTCGCGAGAGCCTGATTGGTCGGGGATGGATCATCGGCGCCCCCGCCCCGCGCGGGTCGCGCACGCCCGAACCCAACGCGGACGGTCCATCCCCGACCAATCAGGCTCTAGCCCTTGAGCAGTTCGGCCGCGTCGAGCGCGAAATAGGTCAATACGCCGTCGGCGCCCGCGCGTTTGAAGCCCAGCAGCGCTTCGACCATGACCTTGGCGTCGAGCCAGCCATTGGCGATGGCGCCCTTGAGCATCGCGTACTCGCCCGACACTTGATAGACGTAGGTCGGCACGCGGAACTCCGTCTTCACCCGCGCGACGATGTCCAGATAGGGCATGCCCGGTTTGACCATGACCATGTCGGCGCCCTCGTCGAGGTCGAAGGCGACCTCGCGGATCGCCTCGTCGCCGTTTGCCGGGTCCATCTGGTAGGTGCGCTTGTCGCCCTTGCCCAGCGACGAACCCGAGCCGACGGCGTCGCGGAACGGGCCGTAGAAGGCCGACGCGTATTTGGCCGCGTAGCTCATGATCCGCACGCGTTCGTAGCCGGCTTGGTCGAGCGCGTCGCGCAACGCCCCGATGCGGCCGTCCATCATCTCCGACGGCGCGATCACGTCGCAGCCCGCCTGCGCTTGCACCAGCGTTTGCTTGATCAGCGTTCCGATGGTCTCGTCGTTGACCACGTAACCGTCGCGCACCAGCCCGTCCTGGCCGTGCGTGGTGTAGGGATCGAGCGCGACGTCGCAGATCACGCCGATCTCGGGCACGGCCTTCTTGACCGCGCGCACGGCGCGGCACACGAGATTGTCGGGATTGAAGCTTTCGAGACCTTCCTCGGTCTTCAGATTGCCGGGCGTGTTGGGGAAGATCGCGATCGCGGGAATGCCGAGCTTGGCCGCGCGCGCCGCGTCCTTGACCAGTTCGTCGACGGATACGCGCGCGACCCCGGGCATCGAAGCGACCGGCGTGCGCTGCCCGACGCCCTCCTGGACGAAGACCGGCCAGATCAAGTCCGCGGGCGTGAGCTTGTGTTCGGCGACGAGCGCGCGCGACCAGGAATCGCGCCGGTTGCGGCGCAGGCGCGTTCGCGGATAACGTCCGTGGACTTGCATCGAATTTCTCCCCGACGCGAACCCTAGCCGACTGTTCCGCGAATTCCAACCGGTGCCGCCCCCGTGACCGACCGCAGCTTCGACGAAATCGCCCTCCACCGCGCCGGCATCGGCGCGTTCGCGACCTTCACCCGGCCCAAGGCGCTCAACGCGCTGACGCTCGCGATGATCCGGGCGCTGGCGCCGACGCTCGCCGAATGGGCCAAGGATCCCGGCGTGCGGCAGGTCGTCCAATGGGGCGACGGCGGCAAGGCGTTCTGCGCGGGCGGGGACGTGCGCGCCGTGTGCGATGCGGGCCTCGCGGCCAAGAAGGGCGGCAAGGTCGATCCGCTGGTGCGCGATTTCTTCTTCGAGGAATACCGGTTGAACCGGCAGCTCGCGCGCTTTCCGAAGCCGATCGTTGCGCTGATCGACGGGATCTGCATGGGCGGCGGCGTGGGCTTGTCGGTGCACGGGCGCTATCGCGTGGCGACCGAGCGCACGCTGTTCGCCATGCCGGAAAGCGCCATCGGGCTGTTCCCGGACGTTGGCGGTTCGTATTTCCTGCCGCGCTTGCCGGGCCGCATCGGAATCTTCCTCGGCCTGACGGGCGAGCGGTTGAAGGCGCCCGATCTCGTCGATCTGGGGATTGCCACGCATTACGTCGAGAGCGCGCGGCTCGAGGAACTTCGCGCCGCGCTGGCGAAGGAGCCGGCGGACGCCGTGCTGCCTCGCTTCCACGCCGATCCCGGACCCGCGCCGTTGCGCCATCACCGTGCCGCGATCGATGCGTGTTTCGCGGCCGATACGGTCGAGGGTATCCTCGGCGCCCTCGATGCGCACGGCACCGAATGGGCGGCCAAGCTCGCCGCGCGCTTGCGCAAGATGAGCCCGACGAGTCTCAAGATCTCGCTGCGCCAGTTGGCGTTGGGCGAGACGCTGTCGATCGAGGAGGCGTTGCGCATGGAGTTCCGGATGGTCCGGCGCTGCATGGCGGCCGACGATTTCTACGAAGGCATACGGGCGGTCCTGATCGACAAGGATCACGCGCCGAAATGGCGCCCGGCGACGCTGGCCGACGTCGACGAAGCGGCCGTCGCTCGTTACTTCGCCCCGCTGGGCGACGGCGACGAATTGACATTCATCGATTGAGGGCGGCGCCGGCCGCGACCGGTGCCGACCGAGGGAGGGACACATGGCGACGATCGCGTTCATCGGGCTCGGCAACATGGGCGGGCCGATGGCCCGGAATCTGGTCAAGGCGGGCGATACGGTGCGCGGGTTCGACCCCGCGAAACCGACGATCGATGGCGTCACGATGGCCGGCTCGGCGGCGGACGCCGCCGCCGGTGCCGATGTCGTCGTGTCGATGCTGCCCGCGGGCGCCCATGTGCGCGGCGTCTACGCGCAGACGATCCCCGCCGTGCGCAAAGGCGCGCTGCTGATCGATTGTTCGACGATCGACGTGGACAGCGCCCGCGCGGTTGCCGCTGCCGCGGCCGATTCCGGGCTCGAGATGGTCGATGCGCCCGTTTCCGGCGGGACCGTGGGGGCGGAAAACGCCACGCTGACCTTCATGGTCGGCGGAACCGAGGCGGCCTTCGCGCGCGCGCAGCCGGTCTTGGCCAAAATGGGCAAGACGATCGTCCACGCCGGCGGGCCGGGCAACGGCCAGGCGGCGAAAATCTGCAACAACATGATCCTCGGGATTTCGATGATCGCGGTCGCGGAGGGCTTCGGCCTCGCGGCCAAGCTCGGTCTCGACGCGCAGAAGCTGTTCGACATCTCCTCGAAGAGTTCGGGCCAATGCTGGTCGATGACGAGCTACTGCCCGGTGCCCGGCCCCGTGCCCGCGTCGCCCGCCAACCGCGACTACAAGCCCGGCTTTGCCGCCGACATGATGCTGAAGGATCTCAAACTCGCCCAAGCCGCCGCGCAAGGCGTCGGAGCCCCCACGCCGCTCGGAGCGGCGGCCGAAAATCTCTACGCGCTGATGTCCGCGCAAGGCAAAGGCGGCATGGATTTCTCGGGCATAATCAAAGTGTTGCAGGGAAAGTAAGGGGTCTTTAACCATCTCTCCCGTATTTATGTTAAAAGTTTACTGTTTTCTCCGGGACCCAAACGCATGTCGAACCTCAAACGCGATTATCTCGACTCGGTTTCGCTCGTCGAGCGGCTGCATCGCCAGTTCCTCGAAGTGGTGAAGCTCGAGCTCGATCGCATGAGCGTGCGCGACATCAACAACGTCCAGGCATTGATTCTCTACAACATCGGCAAGGACGAGCTGACCGTCGGCGAGCTGACGCAGCGCGGGTACTATCTGGGTTCCAACGTTTCCTACAATCTCAAGAAGCTGATCGACAACGACTACATCTCCCAGGCGCGCAGCCCGCACGACCGCCGCTCGGTGCGCGTGAAGCTGACCGCACAAGGGCTGAAGCTGCACGAGCGTCTCGATCAGGTTTTCGCGCGCCATGCCGACGAGCTGACGGCCTCGCTCGTCAAGCCGCAGGATTTGACCCAGCTCGAACAAACCTTGCGCCGGATGGAACAGTTCTGGATCGGCGCCATCGGGCAGGGCGGCTACGCGCCGCTCGTCACGACAGCAGCCGAATAACGACCGGCACCAACACGGCCGTCGCCAGCGCGTTGAGCCCCATCGCGAGGCTCGAAAACGCTCCCGCGAGTTCGTTGACCTGGAAGGCGCGCGCCGTGCCGATGCCGTGCGCGGCCGTGCCCATCCCGAGCCCGCGCGCACGCCAGTCCTTGAGGCCGAGCGCGTTCATCACGTAGGTGCCGAAGACGGCCCCCGTGATGCCGGTCAGTATCACCAAGACGGCCGTCAGCGACGGCAGGCCGCCGATGCTTTCCGAAATGCCCATCGCGACGGGCGTGGTCACGGATTTCGGCGCGAGGCTCAGCAGCGTGCGCTCCGAAGCGCCCATTGCCCAGCCGACGCCGATCGCCGTCACGATCGCCACCGATGCGCCCAAGGCGATCGAAACCGCGATCGCGAACGCGTTGCGCCGGATTTCGGCGAAATGCCGGTAGAGCGGCACGGCGAGCGCGACGGTGGCGGGCCCGAGCAGGAAGTGCACGAACTGCGCGCCCTCGAAATAGCGCCGGTAGGGAATGTCGGCGGCCCACAGCAATCCGACCAGCAGCACGATGGCGATGAGCACGGGATTGAGCAGCGGATGCCGGCCGCTCGCATCGTAAAGCCGCCGGCCGGCGAGATAGGCGACGAGGGTGACCGTCAGGCCCGTCAGCGGCGTCGTCGACAGGTAGACCCACAATTCGAAGAACTCGTCCTTCATGCGCGGTCCTCCGGCTTTGCGAGTTTGCGCATCACGAGCGCCGTCACCGCGATCGTCGCCAGGGTCGACAGGATCAGCGCCCCGACGATCGCGGGCCACTCTGCCGCGACCAGATCGAAATGCAGGATGACGCCGACGCCCGCGGGCACGAACAGCAGCGACAGATGGTCGAGCAAACCTGCCGTCGTCTTGCCGAGCCCGTCGGGAATGCCGCCGCGCCAGGCGAGCAGGCCGAACAGAAGCGCCATGCCCACGACCGGTCCCGGCACGGGCAGGCCGGCGAGGCGCACGACGGCCTCGCCGATCAATTGGCAGACCAGCAGCAACGTCAGGTTTTCGATCATCGGGCGGCGCGCTCCGGCGCGAAACGGTCGGGCGAGAATTCGGCCAGATCGACGGGCGGCGCTGCGCCCGCGACGAGGGCGGCCACCGCCCGCGCGGTGACGGGCGCCAGCGTGATGCCGTCGCCCTCGTGGCCGGCGGCGACGATGGCGTTGGCGACCTTGCGCGAGGCGCCGAGCAGCGGCTTCTTGTCCGGCACGAAGGGGCGCAGCCCCGCGAAGGCGCGCAAGATCGTGGTCGCCGCGAGCGCGGGCACGCGTTTGGCGCCTTCGGCCAAGATGGTGCGATAGCCTTCCGCCGAAACCTCGCGGTCGTAGCCGACGAACGTGCGCGTGTTGCCGATCAAATGCTGGCCGTGGGGCGTGCACTCCAGCGTGAAGCCGTAGCCCATGCGGATCAGCGGATCGTCGGATTTCGCGGCGAGTTCGGGATCGAGTTTGGCGGTCAGGTAGCGCGCCGAAACGAGGAAACGCGACGCGAGTTTCTGGCCCCGCGCCGTCACCAGCAATTCGCCCCGGCGCGGGATCACCGGCAGCTCGAGCCCGGCGAGCGCGCCCAGTTCGCGGCTCCAGATTCCGGCGCACAGCACATAGCGCTCGGCGCGCAGTTCCACGCGCTCGCCGTCCGCATCCTCGATCTCCACGCGCGCGATGCGCCCGCCGGACACGTCGAAGGCGAGGGGGCGCGACTTCCAATGCGTGTCCACGCCCTTGGCGCGCGCCGCGTCCAGCAAGGCGATGACGGCGAGGTAGGGCGTGACGGCGGCTTCGCCCGGCACGTCGAGCGCGCCGTGCAGCGCCGGCGACAATTCCGGCTCGATTTCCAGCATGCCGATCCGGCCGACGACGTGGGTTTCGATCCCCTGGTCGTTCAGCAACGCGGCGTGCGCCGCCATTTTGTCGAGTTCGTCCTCGCGCTCGATCAGCATCAAGCCGCCCGCGCGATGGTATTCGAAGCGCTCGGCGCCCAGCTCGCCCGCCCAATCGCGCCACAGCTTCTGGCTTGCGATCGCCAAGCGCATCGCCGCGCCCGGCGTTTTGGTGCAGACCGAGACGAACCCGTCGCAAGCCCCCGACGTGCCCGAGGCGGGCAACGCACGGTCGAACAGCGCCACCCGGCGCCCGGCTTTCGCCAACTCGTAGGCGCAACCGGCTCCCATGATCCCGGCGCCGAAAATCGCGATCTCGGTCTCGATGCGGCGCATGGTTCCTTTCCCTTGGCGACGACCCGGAATCCGTGACAGGTTCGGCCGCCCATGTCCACGCGCTTCCGCCGTCTCAGCGATGCAACCGACGTCGAAATCTCGGTCGACGGCCGCAAGGTTCGTGCGCGGCGCGGGGAAAGCGTCGCGGCCGCCATGCTGGTTGCGGGGATCGACGCGTGCGGCGTCGATCCGGCCGGCAGGCCGCGCGGGCCCGCCTGCATGATGGGATCGTGCTTCCAATGCGCCTGCGCGATCGACGGCGTCGCCGACGCGCGCGCGTGCCGCGTGCGCGTGGCTGCGGACACCGAGATTGCAACGGGCCCGGCGCGTGGTGCTGCGCGCGAGGCGGCCGGACCGCGCGAGGATTCGTGCGACGTGGCGGTCGTCGGCGCGGGCCCGGCGGGCGGGGCGTGCGCGCTCGCGCTCGCCGCCGAAGGTCTGCGCGTGGCGCTGATCGACGACAACGACGCCGCCGGCGGTCAGATTTGGCGCAAGCGCTTCGATGCCGAAACGGGCGGCGGGGCGTGGTTGCGCGGCCGGTTGGACGCCGCGCGCGGGGCGATAGACCATCGCAAAGGCGTCGAAGTGCTCGGCCGCCGCGCCGATGGCGCGCTTTTGCTCGCCGATCGCGACGGCCGCGGCGCCGTGCTCGCCGCCGCGTCGCTGGTGATCGCGACCGGCGCGCTCGAAGTGCCCAATGTCGTGCCGGGCTGGACCGCGCCCGGCGTGCTCCACTTGGGTGCGCTTCAGGTTTTGGCGAAGGCGGACGGGGTCGTGCCGGCGGGGGCCGTGCTGCTGGCCGGCGCGGGGCCTCTGCTTTACGTGGTCGCCGACGATCTGCGCGCACTGGGATGCGAAATCGCCGCCGTCGTCGACGCGGCGCCGTTTCCGGATTTGCGGACGCTGGGCGCGTTGATGAACGCGCCGGGCCTGTTGCGCCAGGCGATCGGGTATGAGTGGCGCTTGCGCCGCGCGGGCGTGCCGATCCTGCGTCGCCGCGTGCTCGACCGGATCGACGCGGATAGCGGCACATTGGTCGCGACGATCCGCAATCTGGCCAACGGCGAGGTCCACGCGCGCAAAGTCGCGGTCGTGGGGACGAGTTTGGGCTTGCGGCCGAACGTCGAACTCGCGGGGCAGGCGGGTTGCGCGCTCG
>JADCGK010000248.1 GCA_020249045.1 Azospirillum sp.
AGAATTTCTGAGTTGAGACGGATTTACTCAGAATCCCAAGTTCGCAAAAAGCTATCTGCGGCCCTCAAGATCATCCAGAATTATGCCTCAATGATCATTCCATCGCTCGATGCCGAGTGGCCAGACGCCCCCATTGAGCTATCTGTCGAGGATCTAACGATAAGGGTCATTCACGCGGATCGAACAGACTACCTTTGGGAAATAGGTAGCGGCGCTAACTGGCTCGCGTACCATGTTGCGGTGATACTGGCCTTGCAAAGGTTTTTCTTGCAGGACGTAGCGCACCCTGTTCCTGGCATCGTAGTCCTTGATCAGCCTAGTCAAGTCTACTTCCCACATGGCTTTACAGCAGATCACGTTAGCGAAACGGGGCGAACTCGGGACCAAGACGTTGAAGCTGTCCGTGCAGTGTTCAAGACACTCGGTGCAGAGGTAGTTCGAGCCAAAGGCAACCTTCAAGTCATTGTGTTAGATCACGCCGGTAAGGACGTTTGGGGGGAAATACCTGGCGTCACATTGACCGAGGATTGGCACGGCGAGGGCGCACTTGTGCCACGTTCCTGGCTGAACGCTTCGGAACAGCAATGATTGATTGAGCGCTCAGACAGGCAAGTTTAGGCTTTGAGGGGTTTCGTCGATTTCAGTTGCAAGGAACACAGCGGTGATCCTGACCCTTTATTCGGCTCCAAAGGTTAAGCGAGAATTGGGCACATTTTCTCGAAGAGAGGAATGTGCGGGATGCCAAGAAAAGGATTTACCGAGGAGCAGATCGCGTTCGCGCTTCGTCAAGCGGAGAGCGGCACGCCGGTCGGCGAGGTGTGTCGCAAGCTGGGCGTCAGCGAGCAAAGCTTCTACCGCTGGAAGAAGCAGTTTGCCGGGATGGGGATCTCGGAGATCCGCCGTCTGAAGCAGCTCGAAGACGAGAACACGAAGCTGAACCGCCCCGGGATTGCCGGAGGCTCCACCTTCTCAGGAGTTGGAGCCTCCGGCAATCCCGGGGCGGTTCACAACCAGTTCGCGTATCTCGCTGACCAAAAACAGAGGGGAGCCACGCCTGGGGTTGAGTCACAACAATGGCGGCGCGCGCGCCGCGAGATGAATAGTCCGAGTTCTCATCATCTACCCTCCCCGTTTCTTGAGGTTCACCGACGGCGTCACTTCACGTATGGCGCAATCAGCGCGGCGACCTCATCGGGCGTCAGCGGGGTCCGTGCGATCAGCGCGAGAAGGCGCTTGATGCGGTCGAGCGTGAACCCGCGCTCGCGCAGATCGGCGGTCACGGCACCGGCCAACCCGGCGGCCGTCACGATATTGGCCTGACGCTCCAGTTCCAGATCGGCTTGACGGCTCTTCCGCCGAAGCTCGTTCAGCTTGACCGCCCTCGCCTTCACCTCGACATCGAGCTCCGCGCGCTCATCGGCCATTTCCTCGGCCTTGGCATGTTCACGCTGCTCCACCTCCGATTTCGGCGGGAGCTCCACCTCGTCCAGCCGGAACTCGGCGACCTGCCGCACTGACGCCTGCGTCGGCTGGGCGGGTGAGCCCGCCAGATCGGAGGCCGGCGCGGCCGATCGGTCGACGCTAGGCCCGGCGGACAACGCGGGCACTCCTTCGCCCGGGGCGGATTGCGGCCGCTTTTTCGCCGGCCGCCGATTGGCCGCCGCGTTATCCGAAGTCTCTGGCGCAGTGTTCTCAGGACTCTGATTCAGCTCGATTTTCTCTTGCATAGCGATCTCCGTCTTTGGGCGTCGCCGACCATCGGCAACACCTCGAAGATCATTTTCAGGCCACCCCCTTAAAACGGGGCGTCGCCCCGCCGAAAACGTCTCGACGCCCGCCTATGCCCCCCGTCGCGGCGGCCGATCGCCGATGGTTTTAAGGGTGTCGGATCCAAACTGACCGCGTGCGTGGCGCCCGGCAAAGTCGGGCGGCCGTGCGCACAACCGGCAGGCGGCCGCGCACGCGGCCGCACGCCTCCGTTGCCGACGGGGACCGGCGGCAACGGCACGCCTCCGTTGCCGACGGGGACCGGCGGCAACGGCGCAATTACGCATTGCCTGAGCGAGGCAACGCGGATTCGACGTTTGGAGACGAGAAAATGAGCCTCGATGACCTGATAAATGACGGTTGGCCGCGCGCGGGACGGCTCGACGAGAGCGAAGAATTGCGCGCGATCCGCGCACTCATGAATGGCCCGCGCGGCCCCATGGTCAGATTCAATTGGTCGGCAGCGCGGCCGCAGCCTGCGCGGATCGTCGTCCCGACAACCGAATGCGGATATCGCGCGCTATCGATCGGTGCCGCTCCAGCGGCGAGCAATGCTTCCACTTTCCATCTTCGGATAAGCTCGACTTCGAAGAAGCCGGCGCCGCAAATCCCGCGCGAAGTTCGCCGGGGACATCGCGTTGGGATATGGCCGAATCGCCAAGAAGTCCGGCATCTCAAATCCATTCCCGAGGCAAAACGCCATCGCTCGGCGCGCATGTGGTCGCTGCCCACCGGCCACGCGTTTCTGCGGACACCGATTGGCCAAACTTTGTCGTCGGATTTCGCCAAGGCAGTCGCCCATCTCGGCCGCGAAATCGATGCGGATAAGCGAGCACTTTTGCGGGTGCTGAAGCACCAGCGCTACATCGAAAGGTCCGGTGGATATTCCAAGCGCGCCGAGGAAATCGAGCGGGACGAACACGGCCCGATCATTGCCGGCAATATCGGCCTGTCGCCGGATGCGACCAAGGCTTTCTGGCAAGCGGCCGTGGAGGAAGAAACGCGTCGCGATGCTCGCCTCCAGGATCGGCTGATTGTCGAACTTCCTCATTGGATCCGAGCATCAGATCGCCGGGCGATCATCGAGCGCTTCGGGCGCGTGTTCGGCGAACGAAACCTTCCTTGGTTCGCCGCCGCGCACCTTCCCGACCGCCATGGTGACGATCGGAACTACCACATGCATTTGGTCGCGGGCACGCGGCCGTTTTTGAGCACGCCCGACAATACACGCAATGAGGCTGAATGGACATTCGCGCCGACCAAGGACCGCAAGACACAGGGATCGGAATGGGTGACATTCCTGCGCCGCCAATTCGCGGACATCGTCAATGACGTCTGCGCGGCGGCGGCCCGTCGCGATGGCACGGAAGTGAAGCGCATTTTCTTCCCCGGCCGCGCCGCCGAGATCGGGCTGACACACACGCCGAGCGTTCATCTCGGGCCCGCGAGATCCGCCTTGTTGCGCCGCGGCCAAGGCACGGCGCCCCGACCGGTCCCGCCCTTGCTATTCGACACGATCGAAAGCGCGATCCGGTGTCACACGCGTGATCGCGAATCGATCGCGCGCGCGACCGAGAAGTTCGACCTCCTCGAAGAGCGGGATACGGGAGTTCGCATGATCCGCGGCGTCTGCTTCGGTCGAATCGACGCCGCACGCCGCGCGGTCGAAGCCTGCGGACGCTTCCTCGATCAACTCCTTGAGGAATCATCGACGACGTCGGTACGGGATAATGACGCGGCCCTCGTCCGAGAATTCGAAGCGGGCGACTTCCTCCGGCGTTTCACGCGCGCCGGCGAGAGCGTCGCGGCCGCACTTGTGGCACTGGCGGAGTTCGAAGCGGAAATTCGGCGCGATGAAATGGCCCGTCGCCAAGGCGATGCGACGCCGCCCGCGCTTGCCGATGCCGAGAACAAACATCGGCGGCTCGACGAAGTCGACCCCGAGTGGGTCTTCCGGGAAATCGCCGAGCGCTTGAAGCGCCCTTGGGTGCCGCGCAAGAAGATCGACGGCGAGTTGGTCAGGGTCGTTCACGTCAAGGAAGGCGTCGCGAAAATCACGATCGGCGACGACATTGAACTTCGTCTCCGGCATTCGAAGAATCTGGGCTGGCAGGTCGAATACCCACGCGAACGCGACGAAGAATGGCTTCGGTATGCGCCCTACGACGCCCGCTTCTGGAACAAGGTCGTCCGATCGCTGATATCGATCACGACGTTGAGCCTCGGCGTCGAAACCGTGAAGGCGATCATCTCGCGGCACGGTCTGGCAGCCCAAGCCAGACAGCGCGGACAATCGATCGAGATCGAAAGTCCGAAAGGCCTCCTTCGCATCGCCGCCGACGGCCGGCGCGCCGATGTCTACGGTGACGATCCCAGTTTGCGCGCAGCGTTCCAAGAGATCGCCGATGCGCGCGCAAAGCTCCGGTCGGACGTGCGGGTTCTCCAGCTTCTCAACGCGCGGCGCCAGCCGAGACCCGAGGGCGTACTCGCGCGTCCCGATCGACCGGTGAGCTTCAGCACGCTGCTGCGCAAAGCCTACGAGGTGAAGCCGCATGACCCGATCGAGTGGCGCTACCTGTCCAACACGGCGCATCTCGAGAAGATACATCGTCAGGCGCTCGCGCGATTCCACCCAGCGCCGACCGAGCGGGTCGCTTCGGTGCCCATCGCGCCGTCGCCCGCGACGGGTGGCGCGAACGAACACGATCAGACGACTGGCGCCCATACACGACGCGAGCCGACCACGACGACGCGCCGCGCCGATACGCGCGCAGCAGCGGCAGCCGTCGAGCCGTCGCCGACGTTGCCCGTATCGCCACCCTCGACGGGTGGCGGATGGATAGATAAGGCACGAAACGCGTTCGACGCGGTGCGCGGTTTCTGGGGTCGGCGTCCGGACCCGACACCGCCAACGCCTCCGGCGCCGACGACGCCCGGCGTGCGCGCGGGGTCGCAGACGCAGCCTGCCGAAACGCCCCAAACGGCGCCCCTAACGCAGCGATCCGCGGTCGTCAACAAGCCCGGTCCGGCGGTCGCAAAAGCCGTGTTGGCCCCTCGCGCTCCGGCGCCCACCGCCCCCCTACCCGCGGCGGGCGCGCAGTCGCCGAGGGCGCAGATAACAGCGCTCTACACGACTCGAGGCCGAGATCGAGATCACGGACGGTGATGTCGCGCGCGGACTTAGTGATCATTTAACATGTTGAAATTTCGTCGTTTTACCGGCGCTTCGAAAAGCCGTGAGATTCGACCGAGTCCCGACGAACGCCGATCTTAAGTCCCCGGGTGGACACTTGGTGCATGTCCACGTGGGACCACAACCAAGGCAAGGGCACCCCGCCCCCGGCACCCGACCGCGAAGAACGCGGCGCGGTTCGCCCGGGCGCGTCGCCCTGCGCCGGGTCCAGCGATCGGCATCATCGGCAGGACGCTTTCATCCCGTCGTCGGCCGGTTCCGTCCCCCATCCCGAAAGGGGCGAGACGGCGACCTATGACGTTGCGACCGCCGCGCGAGTTCTCGGCTATACGCCCAAGAAAACGCGCAAGCTGGTCCGCAACGGCGACTTGCCCCGGTTGCCCTTCGGCGGCAGGATTCGCATCCCGGTTTGGGCTATCGAGGAGGTACTCGCATGTCGCGTCCCGTCGAACCCGCTCGTCTCACGCAGCTCACCGAAGGCGGCACCTGGTACATCTGCTGGCACGATGGCACCCGAGACCGCCGCCGTAGCACGCGCACTCGCGATCGCCGTCAGGCTGAAGCGGCGCTCGCGGCGCACATAGCGGCCGACGGCAAACCGGCCGACCGGCGCAACGACGCGCTGGGCGCGGCACCGCGCGCGCAAACGGATGTCGCGATCGCGGATGTGCTGGCGACCTATCTCGAGTCATTTCCCGATGGCGCGCCGAGTGCCGCGACCGCCGCCGTGCACGTCACGCATCTGGTCGGCTATTTCGGCACGCAGTCGGTCAGCGCGGTGACGCAGGCGGCCTGTACCGTCGGCTATCCGCGCTTTCGTGCCGACGCCAATGCGCGACGCCTGCGCCGCACGTCGCCCGCACCGATCAAGCCCGGCACGCTGCGCCGCGAACTGACCACGCTGCAGGCCGCCCTCCAGCTCGCCGTGCGGGAGGCGCGACTGATAAACGCGCCGACTGTCACGCTGCCGGCGGTGCCGCCACCGCGCGAGCGTTGGCTTTCGTCGGAAGAAGCCAACGCGTTGCTCGACGCCGCCGACGGGCATGTACGTCTCTTCATCGAGCTCGGCCTTAGTACCGGCGCACGGACTGCGGCGATCCTGGATCTCACGTGGCCGCAGATCGATCTCGTGCATAACCGGATCGATTTCAATCCGCCGGGCCGGCCGCAAACGACGAAGCGCCGGCCGTTCGTCAAGATCAATGCACCGCTGCATGCCGCGCTGACGCGCGCGCGCGAAGCGGCGAAGGTCGAGGCCGAGAAGGCCAAACGGCCGCCCTGCCCTTATGTCGTGAACTATTGCGGCGCGAGGATCGGCTCCGTGAAGCGAGCGCTCGCGCGGGCGATCACGAAGGCGGGATTGCCGACGCGCGGCTGGGATCGCGTGACCGCGCATGTCCTGCGGCACACCTTCGCGACATGGTCGGCGCAGGCGGGAGAGCCGATGCATGATATCGCCGGCGCGCTCGGACTCTCACAACCACGCACGCTTGAAATCTATGCGCATCATCATCCCGATTATCTCGGCGGCGCAGCCGATGCGGTAGCGGAGCGGTTGGCGACAGCTCGAAAGAAGTAGTGACTAACCAACCTCGTCGCCAATATGTGCCATTCGAGCGATCGACGTACAATATCGACGATGTTAGTGAATACACCCCCTACTCAAATTGATGCGGTGGCTTAAGGCACTTGTGAAGGCGCGATCGCCTGAGGAATAGACACCACAACCGGCGAGGCGGGGGTCTTGATCGAGTTGATCGTCA
This sequence comes from Azospirillum sp., assembly GCA_020249045.1. GTDB lineage: Bacteria > Pseudomonadota > Alphaproteobacteria > CACIAM-22H2 > CACIAM-22H2 > Tagaea. The sequence continues at coordinate 6,724 of JADCGK010000248.1, forward strand.
GCGCGAGCAAAAATGCCAATATAATTCCGCCGATAACGCGGCTGTAGACCTGTTCCTTCTCGATAGTATGGACGCGGTCAATAAGTGTCTTTTCAGAGTCCTTTATCTTCTTCGAAAGACTGGCGAAGGACTGCAGTTCGCCAGCCATTGCGGTCACCGCGTCGAGGTCGATGCCTTTGCGAAGAGCACCGTCTTTCTTGAATTTGGTTTCACGATCTAGGTTCACGTACCAAATCAAGAATATCGGCTGTCCTCGTTTGAGGTGAATTGGTACTGGACCGGCGTTGAAGACCGCAAATGTCAATTGGCCACGATAACCGGGATCGACATGAAATCCAGAGACGTTGACCAAGCCACGGAATTTTGTCTTGGCACGAATTGAAATGAAGGCAAGGGCATCAGCCGGGACGCATACGATCTCCTCCGTGAGCAAGAAGGCAAACTGACCGGGCGGGACGGTAAAAGCCTCACCGTCACTCAGCTTGCGCACTGTTACAGCGGTGGGATCAACAGCCTGATCATTCGGCGAGACATAGATCTCAGGGCCAATTGACAAGGTATAGGCGGCGCAGTCGATACGATCAGGTGCAAATGGCTCGATTAGCGTCGCGAGACGTTCGCCCAGCGTTTCCCCGCTCCAAAACGAAACCGGCGTCTTAGCCATCGCTTTGCCTCCCATTCTATATTAATAATGTATACCTCTCTCTAATGGTGCAGCGACATGAAATGTTGGCGTTTGTGAACGTAATCGGACACGGAATCGATCTAGTCGAGATCGCCGAGATACGGCGCTGGATCGACGATCCGCGCACGCCCTTGCTCCCACGCTGTTTCGTGCGAGCAGAACTTGACGAGATCGGGGATGGCGTCGATCGGATCGAACGCTTAGCGGGGAGGTTCGCCGCCAAAGAAGCAGTACTCAAGGCGCTCGGTACAGGCTTCGGCGCGGGTATCGCATTCACCGATGTGATAATCCACCGTGCGCCTGGTGCGCCACCAGAGGTCTGCCTCACCGGCGGCGCCGAGATGACCGCAACGGCCTTGGGAATTACGGTCTGGAAACTCAGTATCAGCCATGCCGGGGGTATGGCGATGGCGAGCGTTCTCGCCTTGGGTCCAGATCGTAAAGCCAGTAACTCCTAAGCAGCTGATGGCCCCAGAAAGGTGATACGCCGCGTGTCGAGATTGACGGCGATGCGCCCGCCGCGTGCAGCAAGCACCGCGCGCCACACGGCAAACCCTTGCAGGATTGCCTGCTCCCACTCGCCGGTGGTGCATTGCCGCACCTCCAGATGGGAAGTCATGTCCTTGACCGTCCGCAGAAGCTGGAAATCGAGTACTGACACACCGTCGAGGAAGCGATGCCGACGCGCGTAGTCGAACGCGAGCGCAGCTACGCCCTCTTCAATGACCCCCGCGCGGCCGCCGTCCTCTACCTCATCGACGAGCGGGCGGCTCTTACGCTTCCGGCGCAGCAAAGCCCGCGTGATTGGCGACCAGCCAAGGACGGCGGCATATGCGAAGTGAAACACGTCGTGAAACCGATATCCGTCGGGATCGTAGGCGTTGTCGGTAAGTTCCGCACCGAACGGCTTGCCATCGATCAGAACTCGTACATGCTGGCGTGCGCTCACGTTAACATCGATGAGCTCAACCTCAAACCGACGCGGCAAACATTCTCCTTCGGGTAGCCCAGCGTCGAAAGTGGTCGGCCCTGTGCGCTCACTTGCCCAACGCTGTTTGACCTTCGCTAGGTTGGCCACGGCGATATCGGAGAGCGAGAGATCGAACTTGCTCGCGACATTGGCGATGTACCACAGCAAATCGCCCAGTTCCTCGGATACGCGTTCCTTGAAGAGGCGATGTGCTTCGCCATCGCGCAAATGCTTCTTGTATTCGCTCAGCAGTTGGCCAGTCTCACCAGCAAGACCGAGCATGGGCACGATCAACGAGGTGGCATCCTCAGCGCCGTCGCGCGCGGGCACACGGTCAGTGCGCAACGCGTCCTTCTGATAGTTGCTGAAGTCCATGAGCGTCTCCTTCGGCATCACCTAATTGCGGCATGCTGTGGCGTAGTGACACGGATCTTGTCGTTGATCTTCCATTTTGGCGGATAGAAAAGGTCGATAGGCTCTAAGGTTGCTTCGAACTTCTGCTTGATACGAATACGGCCAGTCTTTCCCACGATCTGTGGGTGCGCAACGCGCGCATATTTGTCGACTTCACAAAAGAGGTTTTGGCAATCAATTAGCTGGAGCCGGCGGCCCCAGAGCGACTGAAAATCAAGACCAAGCCGCTCAAACTCTTGCTCCTGGAGATCGACCATGAGTCTGATAAGTTCGGGCTCGTTGAGACCACCTGGATCAACGAAGCATTTGCGCAACCCATCACGCGCGCCTGGACCGGCTACAACAAAGTCCATTTCGCTAAAATCGGTAAGCTCGCTGTAATTGATGTCAGTTATGAATTGATAGGCAAGAAAGTCACCGATTGTTGGATAGGCGCGCAACTTCTCGAAGCCTTCTTGCATAGTGCGAGTTTGTGCTAGTCGTTCAGCGAGCCTATCGGCCATCATACTTTCGAGCAGCATTAGATGATTTTGGTGTTTGGCCGATCGGCCGAAGGCTCGGCTTCCCGGCGGCATAATGTATGCGGCCGAATAAATGCGGCGACCAGTCTGCATCGCGCGCGATAAAATCCTATCATAGGTGGTGAAGCTATAGTCCTCGAAAGTAATAGGACCTAACGCTCGCTCAAGGAGTTCCCAAGTCTCAATTTTGTTGAACAGCTTGAAGAGCAGAATGCGGAAGAAAACTTCGCGCGGCGACTTTGGCAAATCGTCGCGATAGATGACATGCCGAATGAGATACTGGCTGACCCGGTCGGACGCGCGATAGGCATTGGTGAACTTGTAGGTCACCAGAACCGGGTTGTCCGTCCATGGACGCATTTCGCCGCGGACGCGGCGAAAGAACACCGCCTGCCGTTCGGCTGCAAAGCGCCAATAGCTCTCATAAACCTCAGACACCTTGGCCGGCGCGAGATGTCGCAGCACGATCGACATAGGTATCGCCGATGGCTCCAGTGGCCGGATCGCGGTGGGGAGATCCATCGGCAGCGATGCTACGGTTGCACTAGAACGAGACTTTGGAGGACGGCCGCGTGGACGTTTCGTATTGATTTTTGGCGACCTCGAATTCAAAGCGCAACTCCTGTGGTCACAGCGGCGGTTGCCGAGCGTTCGGCCGACGCGGCGGCAGGCATCACGAGTGTCCTAGCGGCGCCAATGAGCGGCTGGAGCATCGCGTCTGCCTTGCTGATCCCATCCAGTTTAGCGACGCCGACGGTAACGTTCAGACGCGTAAGTGGTAGTTGCATTTCATGGGCCATGAATGCACCGAGCTGAGCTAGACCGAGATAATTCCCGTAGGCTTTTTCGAACACGTATTGGGTCGCGTAAAACGCGTTGATGACCAAGCCCTCATTCGTAGGTACGAAACTGACATGCTGGAGACAAGGAAAGACGACCCGTGCATTCGCGATGTGATCGCGCGCTGGGTCGAAGATCGAAGCCTGGAACATGGAGTCGCGCACACCAGACCGCGAGGCATACTGCGATAAGATCCACTCTAGCTGATTACCTTCGCAAGGCGCATTCTGACCGAACATCATGAGACGCTCGAAATAGAGACCGCGACCATTGGCGCGGCGGTTCATCGCAACGTAGCGAGGGAACACACCTTTGTAGAGGGTGAACAGCCGTGCTCGGTCTCGCCGCGCTATGCGCCAGAGCCGTTCAGGGAAAATTGTGTGCGCCACGCTTTCGATGGAGATTTTGCCTTTTTTATTGAGCACCTGATCAAGACTATCACGCAGTTCCGGTGCTTCCGCGATGCAGCCATCTTCGTCGAAGCCACTGAGACTAACCACCAACGGCGAGATCTCGGTGCCTCGACCGTCGAGGATGCGCAAGAAGATTCTAGACCACGCCCGGGACAGGTCGGTCTCGTCGATCATCATAGGTGCGTTTGCATGGGAACTGGACTTACT
>JADCGK010000249.1 GCA_020249045.1 Azospirillum sp.
CGGCCGGAACCTGCGCCCGCGCCCACGCCGCCGCCGCCCGCCCCGGCGCGGCCCGTGCAGCAAACCGTGCCCGCCCCGCCGGCACCGGCGCCGCGTCCGCAGCAGCAGAATTTCGATCTCGACAACGTGCTGCGCGACCTGACGCGCACGCGTCCGCAAGCCCAGCCCCCGCAGCAGCAGGCGCAAGCCCAACCGGCCGCGCAAGCCGCGGCGCGCGCCTCGAACGCGCCCAGCAATCCCAACATCCCGCTGTCGATGACCGAAATGGACGCGATCCGCCAGAAGGTCTCGCAGTTCTGGAACATCGATCCCGGCGCGCGCGGCGTCGAAAGCTTCGCGGTGGAACTGCGCGTGTGGGTCGACCGCGACGGCACGGTTCGCGACGTGCGCGTGGTCGGCGTGCAGGGCGAAGCCGGGGCCTTCCGCGATGCCTTCGCCGACGGCGCGCGCCGTGCGGTGTTGCGCGCCTCGCCCTTGCCCATGCCCGGCGAAAAGGCCGCGCAAATGACCGACGGCAACCTGATCCTCGCCTTCAACGCCCGCGAGATGCTCGGTGCGCGACGCTGAGGCCGAATCCCGCTAGAGAGACACGATGATGATCCGAACCCTCCCGACCTTGAAGCGCCGCACCCTTCTGACCGCGGCCGCCGCGGCGGCGGCACTGCCGTCTGTCGCCCTGCCGGGCGTCGCCCGCGCGCAAGTGCGCATCGACATCACCCGCGGGCGCGTCGAACCTTTGCCGACGGCCGTATCGCCCTTCTTCGGCGACGGGGCCGACGCCAATACCGGGCGCGAACTGGCCCAGGTGATCGCGGGCAATCTCGAGCGGTCGGGCCTGTTCCGGCCGATCGATCCGCGCGCCTACACCAACACGCCCGCGCAGTTGCGCGCCGCCGCCCCGCAATTCGGCACGTGGCGCCAGATCAATGCGGCGATCCTCATCCACGGCAACGTCGAAAGCACGCGCGACGGCCGCTTGCGCGTCGAATTCCGGCTCTGGGACGTGTTCGGCGAAGCGCAGATGGAGGGCCGCGTCTACACGACCGTGCCCGCGAACTGGCGGCGCATCGCGCACATCGTGTCGGATGCGGTCTACAAGCGCATGACCGGCGAGGACGGCTACTTCGACACGCGCATCGTCTACGTTTCGGAATCCGGCCCGCAGCAGCGCCGCGTGAAGCGCCTCGCGCTGATGGACCAGGACGGCGCAAACCACCGGTTTCTGACCGACGGCCGCGAATTGGTGCTGACGCCGCGCTTCTCGCCGACGGCGCAGGAGATCACGTATCTCGCCTACGTCCAGGCCGGCAACAACCCGAACGTGCTGCGCCCGCGCGTGTACCTTCTCAACATCGACACGGGCCAGCGCGAGGTCGTCGGCGATTTTCCCGGCATGACCTTCGCCCCGCGCTTTTCGCCCGACGGCAACCGCGTGATCATGTCGATGGCCCAAGGCGGCAACACCGACATCCACGCGATGGATCTGCGCACCCGCCAGCAGCAGCGCGTGACCAACCATCCCTCGATCAACACCTCGCCGTCCTATTCGCCCGACGGGCGGCAGATCGTCTTCAACTCGGATCGCGGCGGCACGCAGCAGCTCTACACGATGACCGCGTCGGGCGAGAACGTGCAGCGCATCTCCTTCGGCACCGGGCGCTATGCGACGCCGGTCTGGAGTCCGCGCGGGGATTTGATCGCCTTCACCAAGCAGACCGAGGGCGAGTTCTTCATCGGCGTCATGCGGCCCGACGGGCAGGGGGAGCGCTTGTTGACCCGCGCCTTCCTGGTCGAAGGACCGACCTGGGCGCCCAACGGCCGGGTTCTGATGTATTTCCGCCAGGGTGCGTCGGATTCGCGCGGTCAGGGGGGCAACCCCAGGCTCTACAGCATTGATTTGACTGGATATAACGAGCGCGAGATGCTGACCCCGGCGGATGGTTCGGACCCCGCTTGGTCGCCGCTATTGCCTTGATCGGACTTGATTCGCGCCAATTCGGACCCTATAGTCCGCGCGATTTTGACGAGGCGGGATGCGCCAGAACCGGCGCGCCCCGCTTTTTCCGTCCGGTTCGCGAGAGACGGCGGAATGGGCGAGAGGGATGGGCCCTCTCGGTCGGGAGAAATTCCGCGAAGTGTGGCTTGCAAGCAATAGGCATCGGCAACACTTCGGGGTAAGGTCAAAGAGAAGAAAAGAGGAGTTTCCTTCAATGCGCTTCAAGCTTTTGAGCACGCTCGCCGCGGTCGCGCTGTTGGCCGCTTGCGAAACCGCCCCGCAGCAGACCGCCGCCACCGGCGGTACGGGTGCCGCGCCGGCCGCCCCGGCCGCCGCGCCGGCCGCCGCGGGCATCCGCCCCGGCTCGCAGGAAGACCTGGTCCAGAACGTGGGCGACCGCGTGTTCTTCGACTACGACAAGTCGGAATTGCGCCCCGAAGCGCGCCGCACGATCGAGCGCTGGGCCGCTTGGATGCGTCAGCACGGCAACGTGACGATCACGATCGAAGGCCATGCCGACGAACGCGGCACGCGCGAATACAACATCGCGCTGGGCGAACGCCGCGCGACGGCCGCGCGCAACTTCCTGGTCTCGCAGGGCATCGACGCCCGCCGCGTGGCCACGATCAGCTACGGCAAGGAGCGCCCGGCGGTCCTCGGCTCGAACGAGGGCGCGTGGCGCCAGAACCGTCGCGGCGTCGCGGTGGTCAACTGAGCCTTTCGACTTCGTCGAACGGAACGACGCCCGCCGGTCTCCGGCGGGCGTTTTTCGTTGGGTAGAACCCCATGATCCGCGCTCTCGCCGCTTTGTTCGTTTTGGCGCTCGCCGCGTGCGCGGGCCCGCAATCCGCACCGCCCGCGCGCGAACCGATCGCCGCGGTGACGGTTTTCTTCGACACCGGATCCGCCGAACTTTCGTTGGTCGCATCCGCGGCGCTGGAGCGCGCGGCCGAACGCCTGACGGCCGATCCCGCCTTGCGCGGGCGCATCGAAGGTTACGCCGATCCGCGCGGCTCGGCGGCCGACAACATCGTGCTGTCCAACCGGCGCGCGCAAGCGGTCCGCGATTTTCTGACCGCGCGCGGCGTCGCTTCGGGCCGCTTGTCGGTCGTGGCGATGGGCGCTGAAAGCGGCGGCGCGATGCCGGCCGAGGCGCTCGAACGGCGCGTCGTGCTGCGCCTCGAATAGCACCGCCGCAATTTTTCCCCGATTTCGCCGCGCGCCCGACTCGAATTCGTTTCAGCTTTGAAATCGTTTCAGGGTTGCGTCCGCGCCGATTCGCGCGCCAAAAGCCCGTCTCGGCAGCGCTTCAAAAGCGATCCAAGGGAGTCCCCAAAGCCATGCGCGTTAAGATTTTCGCCGCCGCGGCGGCGCTACTGTTTTTGGCCGCTTGCGAGTCCGGCACGTCGGGCAGCGGCGGCGTGATCGGGTCGGGCAGCGGCCCGGTCCTCGCCAATCCGCCCGGCACGGGCCAGGCGGGTATCGGCCAAGCGGGCGCCCCGCGCGGCGTGGTGCCCGGCAGCCAGGAAGACCTGCAGCAGAGCGTCGGCGACCGGATTTTCTTCGCCTCCGACCGCACCGACCTGACGCCCGAAGCGCGTCGCACGGTCGAAGGCTGGGCGATGTGGCTGCGCCAGAACCCCGGCGTGTCCGCGACCATCGAGGGCCACGCCGACGAACGCGGCACGCGCGAATACAATCTCGCCCTGGGCGAGCGCCGCGCCGCCGCCGCGCGCAACGCGCTCATCGCGCAAGGTGTCGATCCGCGCCGTCTGTCGACCGTGTCCTACGGCAAGGAACGTCCGCAGGTTCTGGGTTCGACCGAACAGGCCTGGGCGCAGAATCGCCGGGGCGTGCTGCTGGTCAACTGACCGGCGCCGCGATCGGGGGCCGCCCGGCTTTATTTGGCGGCGGGCGGCCCTTATCATCGCACGCATGATGATCCGTCGATTCGCTTTCGCCGCGACGCTGCTCGCGGCCTTCGCGCTGCCAGCGCCCATCGCGCTGGCCCAGCAACCGGACTTGCGCACGCTGATGGACCGCATGGACCGTCTGCAGCGCGACATGGACGTCATGCAGCGCAATCTGGCGCGCGGCACGGCGGGCGCGCCCGCCGCCGCTCCGTCGGCGCCGATCGTCGGGCCGCAAGCCGGCACGCCCGCGGCCTTCGTCGAGCAAACCGAGGTGCGCCTGTCCCAACTCGAAGGGCAGATGCGCGATCTGACCGGCAAGCTTGAGGAAGCGCTCTTCCGTGCCAACCAGATCCAACAGCGTCTCGACCGACTGATCGGCGACGTCGATTTCCGTTTGGGGCAGCTCGAGCGCGGCGGTGCACCCGCGCAAAGCGGCGCTGCACCTCAGGCGCCCGCGCCGCAGGCGTCGGCTCCTTCGGCCCCGGTGCCCCCGACCGCCTCGGCCGTGCAAGCGCCCCCGCGCGCCGGCGCCAATGTCGCGCCGGGCGAGGCGCGCGTGCTGCTTGTCCCCGGCCAACCGCCCGCCGCCCCGCAGCAACAAGCCCAAGCCGGGGGCGCGCCCGCCGCCGCCGCCCAAGTCGCCTTGCCCGCGGGCCCGCCCGAGGTTCAGTACGAATTCGCTTACGGCCTTTACCAGCAGGCCGTGCAGGATCGCGGCGATTTCGCGCGCGCGGAATCCGCGTTGCGCCAATTCGTCGGCGCCAACCCGCAGCACCGCAACGCGGGCGACGCGCAATACTGGCTCGGCGAAACCTTCTACGCCCGGCGCGACTGGAACGCCGCGGCGCGCGAATTCGCCGCGCAATTCCGCACCTATCCGCAGCACGCCAAGGCGCCGGACAGCCTGTTGCGCCTGGGGCAGTCGCTGGGCCAACTCAACCGCCGCACCGACGCGTGCGGCACGCTGGCCGAACTCGACCGGCGCTATCCCAACGCCACTCAAGCGATAAAACTGACCGCCAGCCGCGAGCGCCAGCGCTTGCAGTGCCCGGGCTGAACGCTTCGGCGTTCGCGCGCGCGCTCGATCGGCTCGGGCCGTTCGAGCCGCGCCCGCATGTCGCCGTCGCGTGGTCGGGCGGCGGGGATTCGACGGCGCTTTTGCTGCTGACGCGCGCTTGGATCGACGCACGGGGCGGGGCGCTCCTCGCCTTGCACGTCGATCACGGCTTGCGCGCGGACTCGGCCGCGGAGGCCGTCGCGCTCGCCGCGCGCGCGCGCGATTTGGGCGTCGAATTCGCGGCGTTGCGTTGGACGGGGCCGAAGCCCGCGACCGGCGTTCTGGAGGCCGCGCGCGAAGCCCGTTACATGCTGCTCGAAGCGGAGTGCGCGCGCCGCGCGATCCTGCATCTGTTCGTCGGCCACAATGCCGAGGATCAGGCGGAGACGGCGGCCCTGCGCGCTGCGCGGCGTTCCGGCCCCACGGGCCTTGCGGGCATGTCCGCGACGGTCGAACGCGCGCAAGTGCGGATCGTCCGGCCGCTTTTGGGCGTGGCGCACGCGGATTTGCTCGCGGTGTGCCGGGCGTCGGGCGTCGGCTGGCTCGAAGA
>JADCGK010000025.1 GCA_020249045.1 Azospirillum sp.
AGGTTGAGGTCGTAGAGGAAGTGCTGACCGAGCGCCTTGCGCGCGGCGAGACCGTGTTTGCGGACGGTTTCGGCCAGCGGGGCCAGGCCGTCGGTCACGTCCGCCCGTCTTTCATGCCCTGATGTCGACGACCGCGACGCGGCGCAGATCGCGCAAGTAGCGGCGCGCAGCTGTTTCGACGCGTTGGCGGACGAGGTTGTCCTCGATGTCGGCTTCGGTCGGCACGTTGGACGGCGGTTCCTGGCGGACGCAAACCATCGCGATGGCAACGCCACGATCGGTCGCGAAAACCTCGGTCGCCTCGCCCACCCCCAGCGCCGTCACGCGTGTGCGCATCTCTGGCGCCAGATCGCCCACGCGCAATTCGGCCACGCGTTGGGGGGCGGGGATACGCGCCTCGCGCGCGACGCGATCGAGGTCCGCGCAGCCTTCGACGGTCTCGCGAACCATGTCCGCCAGGGCGCGCGCGCTCTCGCGCTCGTCGGGCGAGGCCGCGGGAAACACCAATTGGGCCAGATCGATCTGCGCATCCTCGGGCGCCGGCGGCGCGATCGTGCGGCGTTCGCGCAGGATGTACAGATAATACCCGCCGGCGACGCGCGCGGGACCGGCCAGATCGCCGACATTGGCGTTCTCCAGCGCCTTCTCGATCTCGTCGTCGAGCGTTCCGCGCTCGACCCAACCGATATCGCCCGCAACGCTCGCCGAGGCGCTCTGGCTGTAGCGCTGGGCGAGAACCGCGAAATTGACGCCTGCCCGCATCTGCGCCAGCAGGTCGTCGAAACGTTGCCGGACTTCCGCTTCCTGGTCGGGCGTGTCGACGGCCAGGAATATCTCGCCGAGCAGATACTCCTGAACCGGCTCGCCGCCGGTGTAGCGCCGCAGAACCTCCTGGACCTCGTCGCGGCCGATTTCGATCGTGGGGCGCAGCCGCGCCCCGACAACCTTCTGCCAGGACTGCATCGCCTCGATCTGGCGTTCGAAAGTCATCCGAGTCGTTCCGGCTTGGCGCAACACCCGCTCGAGCCCGCCTGCGGGCAGATTGTTGCCCTGCTCGACGCGTTTGACGACATCCTCGATCTCCGCGCGCGAGACCGACAGGCCCAAACGCCGAGCTTCCTGAAGCTGAATGCGCTCGTCGATCAACTGCCGCAGGACCTGCGGGCGCAGCCGTTGGCGCGCCTCTGGCGTATCTTGCGTGCCCGCGCCGATCATCATCAGCGCGATCCGGGATTCGATGTCGAAGCTCGTGACGATGTCTTCGTTCACGACGGCGACGATGCGCTGATCCTGGGCGTGAGCCGGGATCGCGGCGGCGGCGGCCAACACGGACAGGGCGGCGAGGGCGGTTCGGAACGCGCGCTTCATGACGCCGGGTTTATAGGCGAGGGGGCGGGGTGGGGTCAAAGTCATCCGTCCTCCAAATGCAAAAGCAGAGCGATGCCCAGCATCGAGGAAACGGTCGCCGGCGTCCATGCGGCCAGAATGACGGGGATCGCCGCGCTCTGCCCCAAAGCGCCGACCAGGCTCGATGCGAAAAACAGCAGGAAACCGGCGATCACCCCGGATCCGATGAATAGGCTGGTGCCGCCGCGCCTATGCGGCCGCAACGAGAACGTCGCGGCGATCAGCACCATCGCACCGAGCAGCAACGGCGTGGCGAGCAACTGGTGCCAATGCAGCCGATGACGCGTCGCCGAGAAGCCGGCGGACTCCAACAACCGGATGAAACCGGGCAGTTCCCAGAACGAAATCGTATTGGGCGAGGCGAACGAGTCCTGGATCTGCGCGGCCGTCATGTTCGTGGGCACGCGGTGACGGGCCTCGAAACGCGCCGGACGTTCGGGGGCCGTGATCCAAGCGTCCTCGACGTCCCAGTACCCGTCGCGCAAGCTCGCGCGCGCGGCGTCGATGCGGCCGACGAACCTGTCCTGGCCCTCGAAATTGAAGATGATGACGTCGAACAACGTCATTTCGGCCGAGGCCACGCGGCGCGCATGGACGACCGAATTGCCCGCGGCGTCGATCTGGCGCAACCAAAATCCCGACTCCGAAACCGCGAGCAGGCTCGACCGTCCGCGCAGCATCTGCGCTTCGAGCCGCTCGTAGCTCGCGTAAAGCGTGGCGGCGGCGGGATTGATGACGGTGATCTTGAAGGCGCCGAACAGCGCCGCCACCGCCACGATGGGCAGCAGGAACTGCCAAACCGAAACACCCGCGGCACGGGCGACGGTCAACTCGTGCGAACGCGTCAACCGCCAGAACGTGATCATCGCGGCGAACAGGACGACGAACGGGGCCAATTCCTCGGCCATGTTCGGCAATTTCAACAGCGCCATCCGCAGGACGAGGCCGGTCGAAGCTTCCGCACGGCCCGCGGCCCGGCGCAGCAGCTCGATCGCGTCGAACATATACACGACGAGCAGGAACAACCCGAAAAACGCCACCAGCGCGAAGGCGAATTGCCGCCCGATATAGCCGGAGAGTGTCGAGGACAAGCGCATGGTCAAGCCGGCGCGGGTTCGCGCGCGCGCCGCCGCCTCGGACTGTGGACCAAGGCCCAGGCCGACAGCGCGATCGCCGCCAACGGCACGGCGTAAAGAAACGGAATCGCCGCGGGCAGGCGGGCGGCGAAGTTCGGCATGGCGATCGACAGCGCTTGCAGCGCCACGCCGGCGCCGGCCGCGGCCAGCACACGTTTGCCCATGCCGCGTCGGTTGAAGTCGCCGGGCAGCAACAAAGCGAGCCCCGCGATCACGAGGGCGAAGGCGTAGAGCGGCGCGGTCAGCCGGGTATGACCTTCGGCGATCAACCGGCGCGCGAAAAACCGGTCGTTCGACGAGTCCATGTCGGGCCAGAGCAACTCGTGCAGAAAACGCTCGCCCGGCTCGCGCCAGCGGAATTCCCGCGCGGCGCCGGTCTGCCCGATCTCGACCGAGTAGCGCTCGAAGTAGAGCAGCGACAGCTTGCCGCCGGCGCGATCGACCTGCTGGCGGTTGCCGTTGAGCAGAATCACGCGCGGACCGTCTTCGGTCGCGGCCAGAGTCCCGCGCTCGGCCAGCAGCGTCACCGGGTCGGTCGGGTTGCGCGTGTCGTGGACGATGATGCCGCGCAGATCGCCGCTGGCCTCGCGTTCGCGGACATAAACGGTCAGATGCTGGCCGATCCGGGTGAAGGCGCCTTCCTGGAGCAGCAGGCCCGAATAGTCGGAGCGGATGTCGGCTTGCAATTCCTTGAACTGGCCGAACCCGATCGGCATCACCCAAAGATGCAGCGCGTAGGACAGCGCCGTCGCGCCCGCCGCCAGGATCAGCGCCGGCCGCGACAACTGCCCCGGCCCGTAGCCGACGGCGCGCATGACGACGAGTTCGCTGTCCCCCGTCAGCCGGTTGTAGACGAACAGCGTGGCCACGAAGAGCGCGATGGGCGCCACCAAAGCCAGGAAGTTCGGCATCAGCAAAACGGTCAAATAGAAGTACCCGCCGACCGACAAGCCGCGATTGACGATCAGATCGACGAACCGCAACGACTGCGTCAGCCAGATCGCCAGCGTGAGGGTGATCAGCACGAACAGCGCCGTGGTCAAGACCTGGCGCAGGATATAGGCGGTAATCCGGGTCATCGGAGTCGATGCAGTATATGCGCTCGCCGGGCGGGAATGGACGGAACTTCCGGCGAACATCGCCGTGCGGGTGCTTTTCTTTCCGACCGGTTTGGCTATTGTTGCGCGCCCCCGGCGACCCGCCGGTCGGGCCAATAACCGTCTCGGCCCAAGGACTCGTCGCCCATGAAAATCGCGTTTTCCAAGCCCGAACCGCCCGCTTCGGGCAGTTATGTCGTCGCCGTCCTCGAGGACCGAAAGCTCGCACCGGCGGCCTCGGCGCTCGACAAGAAGACCGGGGGCGTCATCACGCGCGCGATGGCCGCGACGCGTTTCAAGGGCAAGAAGAACGAGCTGCTCGACATCCTCGCGCCCAAGGGCGTGCCGTTCGCGCGCATCGTGCTGATGGGGCTGGGCAAGCTCGACAAACTCGACACGCAAGGCGCCGAAGCGCTGGGCGGCAAACTGGTCGAGCATCTGAACAAGGTCGGCGAGAGCCTCGCGACCGTCTCGGTCGAGCAGATCCAGGGTTCGCCCGTCGGCCCGGCCGAGATGGCCGCGCATCTGGCCATGGGGGCGAAACTGCGCGCCTATCGCTTCGACAAGTACAAGACGCGTGAAAAAGAGGACGCGAAGCCGACTCTCAAGTCGCTCAATCTGCTCGTCACCGACGTCGCCGCCGCGCGCAAGGTGCACGGTCCGCTCGACCGCGTGGCCGATGCGATCCACTTCACGCGCGATATCGTCTCCGAGCCGCCCAACGTCATCTATCCCGAAAGCCTCGCCGAACGCTGCAAGCGTTTGGCTGCGTTCGGCGTGAAGGTGGAGATATTCGACGAGAAGCAGCTCGAGAAGCTCGGCGCCGGCGCGCTTTTGGGCGTGGGGCAAGGTTCGGCGCGGCCCTCGCGCATGGTGATCTTGCGCTACGAAGGCGCGCCCAAGGCCAAGGACAAGCGCCCCGTGGCGTTCGTCGGCAAGGGCGTCACGTTCGACACCGGCGGGATTTCGATCAAGCCCTCGGCCGGCATGGAGGACATGAAGTGGGACATGGCGGGTTCGGCCGCCGTGATCGGCACGATCGAAGCGCTGGCCGCACGTCACGCCAAGGTCAACGCGATCGGCGCCGTCGGCCTCGTCGAAAACATGCCCTCGGGCACGGCCCAGCGTCCTTCGGACATCGTGAAATCGATGTCCGGCAAGACCATCGAGGTGCTCAACACCGACGCCGAAGGCCGCCTCGTGCTTGCCGACGTGCTTTGGTACGTGCACGAGCGTTTCAAGCCGAAGGCGATGGTCGATCTCGCGACGCTGACCGGTGCCGTCATCATCGCGCTGGGTCACGAATACGCCGGCATCATGGCCAACGACGACGGCCTCGCCGACAAGCTGATCGCGGCGGGGAAGGCGACGGGCGAACCGCTGTGGCGCCTGCCGCTGGGCGAAGCCTACGACCGCGACATCGACAGCCCCGCCGCCGACGTGAAGAACATCGCCGCCGGTCGCGGCGCCGGTTCGATCATCGGCGGGCAGTTCCTCGCTCGGTTCGTTGGCGATACGCCTTGGGCGCATTTGGACATCGCCGGCACGGCGTGGTCGACCAAGGACAAGCCGACCTGCCCCAAGGGCGCGACCGCCTTCGGCGTGCGCCTGCTTGACCGCTTCGTGGCCGATTCCTTCGAAGAGAAGTGATCGGCGCGGCCGCGTGACGGAGATCCGCTTCTATCATCTGACGTCCTCGCCGCTCGACCGCGCGCTGCCGCGTATCCTGGAAAAGGCGTTGTCGGGCGGCAAGCGCGCCGTTGTGGTGGCGGGCTCGCCCGAACGCGCGCAAGCGCTCGACGGGCAACTCTGGACCTACGACGACCGGTCGTTTCTGCCGCACGGGTGCGCGAGTGCCGCCGGCGCGGCCGATTTCGCCGCCGATCAGCCGATCTGGCTGACGACCGAGGTCGAGAACCCCAACGGAGCGGATTTGCTGGTGCTGATCGACGGCCAGACGGTCGCCGCACCGGACGATTGGCCCTTGGTGTGCGAGATTTTCGACGGCAACGACGAAACCGCGGTCGCCGCCGCCCGCGCGCGCTGGAAGGCTTTGAAGGACGGCGGGCACGCGCTGACCTATTGGCGGCAAACCGACACCGGTGGGTGGGAAAAGGCGGGGTAGGACGGCCCCTTGCCCGCGTTGGCCCGGGCCGTTATAAGCCCGCACCCTTTCCCCTAGCGACGGATACCGAACATGGCCATCGAGCGTACCTTTTCGATCATCAAGCCGGACGCCACGCGCCGCAACCTGACCGGCGCCATCAACGCGCTGATCGAGAAGTCGGGCCTGCGCATCGTGGCGCAGAAGCGCATCCACATGACCAAGGCCCAGGCCGAGGCGTTCTACGGCGTCCACAAGGAACGGCCGTTCTTCGGCTCGCTGGTCGCGTTCATGACCTCGGGCCCGGTCGTCGTGCAGGTGCTCGAAGGCGAAAACGCGGTCGCCAAGTATCGCGAAGTGATGGGGGCCACGAACCCCGCCAACGCGGCGCCGGGCACGATCCGCAAGGAATTCGCGGAATCGATCGAAGCCAACTCCGCGCATGGGTCCGACAGCGCCGACAACGCGAAGATCGAAATCGCCTACTTCTTCGCCGGGTCCGAGATCGTCGGCTGAACGCAACACCCGCGCATCCAACGAAAAAGGCCGCCCGAAAGGGCGGCCTTTTTTTGTCGCGGTGCGGCGGAAGTCGCGATCAGACCGGCTTGCCGTGCGGCACCAGGAACACGAACATGGCGATCAGAAGGATCACCGTAAGGATCGACGTCCACTTGGCGAGGCGATTGAAATCGGCCCACGATTCCAAGTGCGGCGTCATGTCGTGGTTGAAATTGGGGTCGTTCTGTTGGGGCGCGCCGGCCATGGGGACTCTCCGAAAACTGGGATCGCCGCGAACATACCCGAAGCCGCGGCTTCGTCAAAGGGTCGGGTTGAACGCGGGCAGAGGTACGGCCGTCGGGCCGTCGATCCGCACTTTTCCGTCGACGACCTTCGCCCGACCCGACGCCACGAGGGCGAGGGCACCCGGATAAAGCCGGTGTTCGGCTGCCAGCACGCGCGCGCCCAAAGTCGCCGCATCGTCGCCCGGCAGGACGGGAACGGCCGCCTGGGCGACGATTGGGCCCACGTCCATTTCGCCGGTGACGAAATGCACCGTGCAGCCCGCGAAACGCACGCCCGCATCCAGCGCTCGCGCGTGCGTATCGAGGCCGGGGAAGGCGGGAAGGAGGGACGGGTGGATGTTCAGCATCCGCCCGGCCCACGCATCGACGAAATAGGGGGTGAGCAAGCGCATGAACCCGGCAAGGCACACGAACTCGATTCCCGCCTCGATCAGCCGCGAATTGAGCGCGCGTTCAAACGACTCGCGACCGCTGTACTGGCGATGGTCGAGTTCGGCGGTCGCGATCCCCGCCGCACGCGCCAGCGCGAGGCCCCCGGCACCGGGCACATTGGCGGCCACGAGACCGATTTCCGCCGGATAAGCGGGGTCGCGCGCCGCCTCGAGCAGCGCCTTCATGTTCGAGCCGCGGCCCGAAATCAGAACGGCGACGCGCAAACGGGCCATGCGCGATCAGATCTTCCAGCCGTCGAGACCGGCGACCAAGCAGCCCGGGGCTTGCGCGTCGGGCCGCGCGGCGACGGCGCCGATTTCGAACGCGGTTTCGCCGTGTTCGCGGGCTAGTTTCAGCGCGGCTTCCTTGCGGGCAGGATCGACGATCGCGACCATCCCGATCCCGCAATTGAACACGCGCACCATCTCCTCGGCCGCAATGCGGCCGGTGCGCGCGAGCCAGGCGAAGACCGGCGGCAGGGACCAGGCGCGGGCGTCGATGCGGACCTGAACGGAGGCCGGGATCACGCGCGGCACGTTTTCGACGAGACCGCCCCCGGTGATGTGGGCGAGCGCCTTGACGTGGCCCGCCCGGACGAGCGCGAGATTCGATTTCACGTAAATGCGCGTGGGGGCCAGCAACGCGCGCGCCAGCGCCGCGTCCGCGAAGGGGGCCGGCGCGTCCCATGCGAGCTCGGCGCTCGCCACGACCTTGCGCACCAGCGAAAATCCATTCGAGTGGACGCCCGTCGACGCGAACCCCAAGACCGCGTCGCCCGCGCGCACATCCGATCCGTCGATACCTGCGCCGCGTTCCATCGCGCCGACGGCGAAGCCGGCCAAATCGTAATCGCCCTTCGAATACATGCCGGGCATTTCGGCCGTTTCCCCGCCGACCAATGCGCAGCCCGCCTGCCGGCATCCTTCGGCGATGCCTTTGACCACGGCCGTTCCGGCCGCGACGTCGAGCTTGCCGGTCGCATAGTAGTCCAAGAACAGCAGGGGCTCGGCCCCCTGCACGACCAGATCGTTTACGCACATGGCCACGAGATCGATGCCAACCGTGTCGTGCACGCCGCTTTCGATGGCGATCTTCAGTTTGGTGCCCACGCCATCGGTCGTCGCGACCAGGATGGGGTCCTTGAAGCCCGCCGCGCGCAGATCGAACAGCGCGCCGAACCCTCCCAGGCCCGCTTCCGACCCCGGCCGGCGTGTGGACTTGGCCAAAGGCTTGATCGCATCGACAAGGGCTTCGCCCGCGTCGATGTCGACGCCGGCCTCGGCATAGCGGTTCGTGGTCATTGGCACCCCTTTGCGGGACCGGCTATAACACCCCGCGCGGGTCCATGACAGGGCCGGAAAAATCACGGTACGCGAAGGGGTTGCGATGGGATTGCGAGGCTTCGTACTCGCTATGCTGCTGGCGTTGGCGGCGACTCCGCCGGCATACGCCCAGCGTGCGGCGGACGACGTGTTCGCGGTGCGCGGGGTGGATGTCGACCGCGCGGCCGGCACGGCCGCCCTGGCGCGCGATCAAGCCGTCGCCGATGGCCAGCGTGTCGCGTGGCGCCGGCTGGTCGAACGCCTCGTCCCGGTCGCCCAGCGTGGCGACCTGCCCGCGTTGCCCGCGAACCGGGTTGCCGAACTCGTCGACAGCTTCGAAATCGAAAGCGAGCGCGGCACCGGGACGCGATGGATCGGCCGGGTGGCATATCGTTTCCAGCCCGAGCGGGTGCGCGCGTTGCTCCGCGCGCGCCAAGTCGCCTACGCCGAAACCCGCGCGCGCGCCATTTTGGTCGTGCCGGTCATGATCGAAGACGGCGTACCCAAGCTCTGGGAAGACGAAAACCTCTGGAAACGCGCATGGATCGGATTGGGTCCCGACGACGGGCTGCAGCCGCGCCGTGTGCCCGAGGGAACGTTGGAGGACATCGCCACCCTCGATGCCGCGCAGGCCGATGCGGGCGATCGCGCCGCCTTGCGCCGCTTGGCGGAGGTCTATCAGGCGCAAGGCGCGATCATCGCGCGCGCGCGGATCGATACGGTCGAAGGCCAGACGCTGATCGTGGTCGGTTTCGAAAGGATCGGCGCGCGTGCCGAGGATGCGCGGTGGCAAGTCGTCGAACCCGTCCGACCGCGCGAGACACCCGAGACGGTCTTCCGTCGACTTGCCCAGCAGGCCGCCCTCGGCATCGAGGAGCGCTGGAAGGCCGAGGTGCTCGTCGGCGGAACGGCGGGAGCGGGCGGTACGCTGCGCGCGACCATCCAAGCTGAAGACGTGCGCGATTGGGTGGCGGTGCGCGCGCGCCTCGCCGACGTCGCGGCCGTGCGCAGGATCGACGTCCTGGCGATGGGCCGGGGCGGGTTGATCGTCGACATCGACTACGACGGCGCGGTCGAGACGTTGCGCACGGCCATGGCCCAACGCGATCTCACCCTTTCGGCGGCGGGCGATACGTGGCGGCTGGCGATTGCGGGCCAAGCGGCGCCCGCGCGCGCGCGGTGACGGCGGCATGTTCAACCTTCCCAACATCCTGTCCTTCGCGCGGCTGATGGCCGTGCCGTTGGCGGTGTGGTTGATGATCGACGGCGATTTCGCGCCCGCCTTCTGGCTTTTCGTCGCCGCCGGGCTGACCGACGCGCTCGACGGGTTTCTGGCCAAGCGCTTCGGGTGGGAAACGGAACTCGGTTCCTATCTCGATCCCCTGGCGGACAAGGCCCTGTTGGTGTCGGTGTTCGTCGTGCTCGGCTGGACCGGTCACCTGCCGCTTTGGCTCACGATCATGGTCGTGTTCCGCGACGTGTTCATCGTCGGCGGCGCCGTCGTCGTGATGGCGATCACGGGTGCGTTCAAATCGGAGCCGATGTTCGTCTCGAAGCTGAACACCACGTTGCAGATCGCGCTCGCCGCCGCCGTGCTCGCCAAACTCGGCCTCGGGCTCGACATCGAGCTCGCGACGACCATCTTGATCGCGGCGACCGCGGCGAGCACCTTCGCTTCGGGCATGGCCTATCTGGTGCGCTGGACGCGGCGGTTGAACGAGCAGGAGGACGGGCCGTGACGGAAAGTCCGCAACGCGAGTTTCCCTGGGGCCGGCTGGTCGCGTGGTTGTTGATCCTCGGCGGGATCGGAATCGCGATCTACGCATTGTCGGCCGTGCTGCTGCCATTCCTGGTGGGCATGGCGGTCGCCTATCTTCTCGACCCGGCGGTCGATCGGGCCGAGCGCGCGGGCGTGCCGCGGGCCATTGGCGCCGCCGGCGCCACGATTCTTTTCTTCGTGGCCGTGGGCGTCACGGTCGCACTTTTGGCGCCGGTGCTGCAGACGCAGCTCTTCGGACTCGCCGAGCGTCTTGCCGTCGTGGTCCGGCACACGGTCGAATGGGCGCGGCCCTATATCGAGGATCTGCTCGAGCAGATCGGTCATGTCGAGCCCCAGCAATTCAGCGGCGCGGGCGACGCGGCGCGCCAGGTTTTCGGCTGGCTCGCGCGCGCGGCCGGAGGCGTGCTGTCGGGTGGACTTGCGATCGTCAATCTTCTGTCGCTTCTGTTAATCACTCCGGTCGTGTCGTTCTATCTGATCCGCGACTGGAACAAGGTCGTCTCGCGGATCGATTCCTGGCTGCCCCGCGATCACGCGGAGGATCTGCGGGATATCGCCAGGGAAGTCGACGCGCGAATGGCCGGCTTCCTGCGCGGTCAAGCGCTCGTTTGCCTGTTCCTTGCGGTGTTCTACGCAACCGGATTGACTCTGGCGGGGCTGAGTTACGGGTTGCTCGTGGGTTTGCTGACCGGATTGCTGTCCTTCGTGCCTTATGTCGGGGTGACGGTCGGGATGGCGACAGGCCTTGCCATCGCCTTCTATCAATTCCCCGACTGGCTCGACGTCGGTTTGGTGCTTGCGGTCTTCGTCGCGGGCCAAGTGTTGGAAGGAAGCGTCGTCACGCCCAAACTCGTCGGCGATCGGGTCGGGTTGCATCCAGTCTGGATGATCCTGGCGATCCTCGCGGGCGCGTCGCTGTTCGGGTTCACCGGCGTGATCCTGGCAGTGCCGACGGCCGCCGCGATCGGCGTGCTGCTGCGCTATGGGCTGAAGCGCTACCTCGCCTCGTCGCTATATCTCGGCCGGGGCAAATGAGCGGAGGCCAACTCGCCCTGGAGTGGCCGCATCGGCCCGCACTCGCGCGCGAGGATTTCCTGGTGGCGCCCGCCAACGAAGCGGCCGTGGCATGGCTCGATTCCTGGCCCGGTTGGCCATCCCACGCGCTGGTCGTCCACGGCCCCGAAGGCAGCGGCAAGACGCATTTGGCGCAAGCCTGGCGCGCGCGCTCGGGCGCGGTCGCGGCGACCGAGGAGCTGCCGGGCCGGGCGTGGTTGTTGGAGGACGCCGACCGAACGCCGACCGACGAGACGGCGCTGTTCCATTTGCTGAACCGTATCGCCGAGGCGCGCGGCCACGTCTTGATAACCGCCCGCCCGCCGCCGGCGCGCTGGCCGGTCGCGTTGCCCGACCTCGCTTCGCGACTGCGCGCGTTGCCCGCCGTGGGCTTGGGCGCGCCGGACGAGGCGTTGGTCGAGGCGGTTCTCGTCAAGCAATTCGCCGACCGTCAGTTGCGCGTCAGCCCCGAAACCGTGCGCTACGTCGCTCGGCGGCTCGACCGGTCGCTTGCGCAAGTCGCTCGCGTATGCGAAGCGCTCGATAAGGCCGCATTGGCCCAAGGCCGCGCCGTCGCGATACCGCTCGCGCGCGCCGTTCTGGCGACACACGGCTTCGACACATCACGGGAGGAATGACGATGGATTTGGGTCTG
Organism: Azospirillum sp.; assembly: GCA_020249045.1. Lineage (GTDB taxonomy): Bacteria > Pseudomonadota > Alphaproteobacteria > CACIAM-22H2 > CACIAM-22H2 > Tagaea. The sequence continues at coordinate 11,790 of JADCGK010000025.1, forward strand.
AAGGGTCGCAAGGCGATCGTGTGCGCGGCGTCAAAAGGGCTCGGCAAAGGCTGCGCGGAAGCGTTGGCCGCCGAAGGCGTTGCGTTGACGATCAACGCGCGCGGGGCCGAAGCGTTGGAGGCGACCGCCGCCGAGTTGCGCGCGAAATTCGGCGCGAACGTGACCGCCGTCGCTGCCGACGTGACCACGGCCGAGGGCCGCGCGAAGCTGCTCGCCGCATGCCCGGATCCCGACATCCTGATCAATAACGCCGGCGGTCCGCCGCCCGGCGATTTCCGGGAGTGGGACGAGGCGGCGTGGCACAAGGCGCTCGATGCCAACATGATCGCGCCGATCATGCTGATCAAAGCGACCGTCGATGGCATGATCGCCCGGAAATTCGGCCGGATCGTCAACATCACCTCGGCGGCCGTCAAACTGCCGATCCCGCAGTTGGGCCTGTCGAACGGCGCGCGCACGGGCTTGACCGGCTTCGTCGCCGGTTTGTCGCGTCAGGTCGCCAAGCACAACGTCACGATCAACGCACTGCTGCCCGGCCCGTTCGAAACCGACAGGTTGCGCTCGACTTTCGCCGCAGCCGCCAAAACCGGCGGTCAATCGGTCGAGCAGGTGCGCGAAGCGCGCCGGAAGGCGAACCCGGCGGAACGTTTCGGCACGGCCGAGGAATTCGGCGCGGCGTGCGCCTTTCTTTGCTCGGCCCAGGCGGGATTCATCGTGGGCCAGAATTTGGTCCTCGACGGAGGGGCCTATCCCGGTACGTTGTGACCCCAGGAACGGCCGGCAAGTGGTTTATAATGATTACGTAATTGGTCTGTCACGAAACCATCACGTAATGAATCTTGCCGGTCGAATCAGTGCTCCCTAAGGTCGAAACCGCCAGGGGAACGGGGACGTCGTCGTGTCGAGCGGTTCAGGGAAAAGCGACGCGGAAATCGAGCTCAAGCTCGCGGTCCCGGCGGATGAATTGGCGAGGCTCGCCAAGGCGCCGCGGCTTGCCGAGCTTGTCGGCAAGTCCCGCAGCGCGCGCAAGCGGTTCGTCACGACCTATTTCGACACGCCCGACCGGCGGCTCGCGCAAGCGGAACTCGCCCTGCGCGTGCGCCGCGACGGTCGCCGGCGCATCCAAACCATCAAGACCGCGGCGGCCCCCGAAATCGCCGGCCTCGCACGCGCGGAATGGGAGCGCGAGATCGCGGGCGATCACCCGGAACTCGACGACGCGTGGCTCGCGAATATCCCCGATAAGGCGGTGCGCAAGCTGCTCGCGAAGCCCAAAGTTCGCGGCCGCCTTTCGCCATTGTTCACGACCGATTTCGACCGCCGCATTTGGCGCGTGCGCTATGGCGCGTCGGACATCGAACTCGCCCTCGACAAGGGCGAAATCGCGGCCGGCAAGGGAACGGCGCCGATCGCGGAAGTCGAACTCGAGCTCAAGGCCGGCGATCCGAACGACCTCTATTCTTTGGCGCGGGAGATCGCAGGCATCGTGCCCGCCGTCGTCGAATCCCGCTCGAAGGCCGAACGCGGCTATGCGCTGCTGGCCAAGCGCCGGACCGACGGCGTGGCGGCCGTGCGCGCGCGCCCCGTGGCACTCGATGCGGGTGCCAGCGTCGCCGACGCCTTCATGCGGATTGGCCGGACCTGCTTCCGGCACATGCGCGCGAACGAGTCCCTGGTGCGCGGCAAACCTTTCGTCGACGGCGTCCATCAGTTGCGTGTGGCCTTGCGCCGTTTGCGCTCAGCTTTGGCGGCGTTCCGCGACGTACTGCCGGAAGACGAGCGCAAGCGCATGTCCGAAGAACTGCGCTGGATCGCGGGCGCTTGCGGACAGGCGCGCGACTGGGACGTTTTCCGCACGCAGCTTTTGAAGCCGTTGGCCGAGCATTTGGACGACGACCCCGCCCTGGCGGGCGTCGCCGCGGCGGCCGAACGCATGCGCAAGCGTGCCTACGCCGAGGTTTCCGCGACGCTCGCAAGCCCGCGCCTGACGGGCGCGCTGCTCGACGTCGAAGCCTGGTGGGAGAAGGGCGATTGGGCGCGCGGCATGGGCACTTGGGCGACCTTGCCGGCAGCCGAGTTCGCGGGCGCGACGCTCAAGAAACTGCACCGCAAGGTCGCAAGCCTCGGCGCCCAACTCGGCGATCTCGAGGAAAGCGAGCTCCACGAACTGCGCATCCGCTGCAAGAAGTTGCGCTACGCTGCTGAGTTCTTCCGCGGTCCTTTTCCGCGCAAGACGACGGAAGCCTATTTGGGCGCGCTCGCCGACGTTCAGGAGCATCTCGGCAGCCTCAACGACGCCGTCGTCGCGAAGGCGTTGCTCGCCCAGCTTGGAAAGTCGGCCAAGGATCTGCCCGCCGCCGTGCTGGCGCGCGCGGACGGGATCGTCACCGGTTGGATCGCCGCGCGGGTGAAATCCGACCTGGACGAATTGCCGGCGGTTTGGGCGGAGTTCGAGCGCCGCAAACCTTTCTGGAAGTAACGTCCGCGCGTTTTCCGCGAATTTCCCTTGGGGCGAGGGTGGAGTATCCTGTCCCCCGAAGCGGGAGAATCGCAGCATGAACCACCGACTGACCCCGATCGCCGCGCTGATGGCCGGTGCGATCCTGGCCTTCGCCGCGGCCGATCGCGTTTTGGCCCAAGGGGCGGCGGCCGAGGCGACCGTCGTGCAACGCGACATCGACTTCGACCTGAAAACGGTGACGATACGCGCGGGCGGGCAGGTGACGTTCGTCAACGAGGATCGCTTCGGCCACAACGTCTACTCCGAAACCGCGGGTGGTGAGTTCGATGTCGGCCGGCAAGCGCCCAATTCGCGTTTGGCCGTGCCGTTCCGGCGGCCCGGCACCTATACCGTTCTATGCCGCATCCACCCTCGGATGAGCATGACCGTCGTCGTCGTTCCCTGATCCCATGGGTCGGCTGTCGATCCGCGCCAAACTTGCGGCCGCGTTCGCGCTGGCGCTGCTGGCGGCCGGCACGATGGGGTTCGTGGCGTACGAGGCGACCCGCTCGCTGGGCGCGTTGACGACGCGCCTGTACGACGGGCCGCTGCAGACGATCAATTTCGCGCGCTTGGCGCAGACCAGTTTCGCCGTGATGGAACGGCGCGAACGGGAACTCGCGGGGCGTTCCGATGCGGCCGCCCTGGCCGAACTCGACCGACTGCTCGAGGACTTCCACAGCAACGTCGTCATCACCGAACGTTCGGCTTCGCCGGACGTGCCCGAACTCGTCGCCGCGATCCGCGCCGATCTCGCCGCGTGGGAGGCCGCCACGAAAGCCGCCCGCGCGAACGCCGATCCGCAGGCCGACGCCCGGCGCGCGGAACTGGGAGAACGCATCCGCGACGAGCTCGAAGTCCTGACGCAGATTGCCGCCGACGAGGGCTTCGTCTTCCGCGAGGATGCGGTAGAGACGATCGCGCAGACGCGAAGTTTCATGCTTGCGACCGTGCTGGGTGCCGCGCTCGTGCTCGCCGTCGTCGCCCTGCTTCTTGTCCGCGACATCGTGCTGCCGATCAACAATCTGAACAGGAAGATGCGCAAGCTCGCGCGCGGCGACGACGACGTGAACATCGTCTATCTCGACCGCTCGGACGAGCTTGGCGACACGGCGCGCGCGATGGCGGTGTTCAAACGCGTCATGGGCGAAATTCGCGAGGCGCGCGACGAAGCGGAGGCGGCGACCAAGGCCAAGTCCGAGTTCCTGGCGATGATGAGCCACGAAATCCGAACCCCGATGAATGGGATCATCGGGATGTCACGCCTGCTGCTGAAATCGGATCTGGACTCCGAACAGCGCGAGAACGCGCGCATCGTGCTCGACAGCGGCAACGCGCTGCTTCAGATCCTCAACGACGTTCTGGACTACTCGAAACTGGAAGCCGGAAAACTCGACGTCGAGAGCATCGATTTCGATTTCCATCGGGTCCTGGAAGACGTTGGCGCGTTGATGGCGTCAAAGGCGGCCGAGAAGGGAATCACCCTCGAGGCCCGGTGCGACGACGGCGTGCCGCCCTGGCTTAAGGGCGATCCGGGCCGACTGCGCCAAGTGCTGCTCAATCTGGTCGGAAACGCCATCAAGTTCACCGAAAAGGGCGGCGTGACCGTGCTCGCCGCCGCATCCGTCGCCGCCGGCCGCGCCTTGGTGCGCGTGGCCGTGCGCGACACCGGCATCGGCATTTCGAAGGACGCGCAAGCCAAGCTGTTCGGCAGTTTCGTCCAGGCGGATTCGTCGATCTCGCGGCGCTTCGGCGGCACGGGGTTGGGACTTGCGATCAGCCGACGCCTCGTCAACGCGATGGGCGGCGAGATCGGCGTGCACAGCGAGATCGGAAAGGGGGCGGAGTTCCATTTCACCCTCGATCTGCCGTTGGGAACGGCACCTCTCGCGGGCGCCGCATCGGACGCCGAGGAAACCGGGCTGCCGCCGCTGCGTATCCTGCTGGCCGAGGACAACGTCGTTAACCAGAAGGTCGCGTTGGGTCTGCTGAAACCCGGCGGACACGCGATCGACGTGGCGAACGACGGACGCGAAGCGCTCGCACTGGCCACCGCGAAGGATTACGACGTGATCCTGATGGACATGCATATGCCGAACATGAACGGCATCGAGGCGGCGCGCGCGATCCGCGCCCTGCCGGGTCCGCGCGGCGGCGTGCGGATCGTTGCGGCGACCGCGGGCGCGCTGCAATCGGACGTCGACCGGTGCCTCGAAGCGGGAATGAACGCTTACATCGCCAAGCCGATCGTACCCGAACAATTGTTCGCCGCCTTGCGCGACGCGGGCGCGGCGGTATCGGCCGAGGAAACGCCGCAGGAACGTCTGGCCAAGTGCGACGCGGTCCTCGACGAACGCACGCTCGACGAGCTCGAAGCCCAGTTGGGCCGCGAGATCGTCGCCTCGCTGGTCGACGATTACGCGGCGACGTCGGACCAATTGCAGGCCGATATTGCCGCCGCACGGGCGGCGGGCGATCTGGCGGCCTGGACCAGGGCCGTCCACTCCCTGAAAAGCGCCGCCGCGAATATGGGGCTCGCGCGCGTCTTCGTGCTGGCGCGGGACGCGGAGGCGGCAGGCGAGGCGCAAGACGCATCGACCCTGGCGGTCCTGTCGGATAGATTGACCGCACCGGCGGCCGAGGGAGTTGCGGCGTTGCGCATGCGCTACACCCCTACCGAGGACGCCGCGCCATGACGTCGGAGCCGAAAGCATGAACACCCCGGGCGCGCCCGGCGATCCCGCCTTCGCCAATCTGTCGGTTCTGCTCGTCGAGGACGATGCGTTCGCGCTGAAGATCGCGCAAACCGTGCTCAAGCAGCTGAAGGTTCCCTACGTGAATGTCGCAAAGGACGGGGCGGAGGCGCTGGATATCCTCAATTCGAACGCCCAGCGTTTCGATCTGATCGTATCGGACTGGAACATGCCGGAAATGAGCGGACTGCAATTGCTGAAGGCCGTGCGGATGAAGTGGCCGGATACGCCCTTCATCATGCTGACGGGCAAAGCGTCGCCGGATTTCGTGGTCCAGGCGCGCGACAACGGCGTCGACGCGTATGTCGTGAAGCCGTTTTCGCCGTCGCAATTGGGCCAGAAGATCGCGGCCGTTTTGGGCGCGCGGGCGAAGAAATGAACCGCGACGCCGAATACATGCGCCAGGCGATCGAACTGGCGCGGCGTCACTCGGGCGCCGGAGCCGGCGGGCCGTTCGGCGCCGTCGTCGTCAAGGACGGGAAAATCGTCGGGGAGGGGTGGAATCGGGTCACCTCGACCAACGACCCGACGGCGCATGCCGAGATCGTCGCGATCCGCCGGGCATGCGAAGCTCTCGGCACGTTCGACCTCTCGGGCGCGACCGTCTATACGAGTTGCGAGCCGTGCCCGATGTGCCTGTGCGCGATCCTGTGGTCGCGTGCGAGCCGCATGTGCTACGCCGCCACGCGGACGGACGCCGCCGAGATCGGTTTCGACGACGAGGCATTTTACGTCGAAGTCGCCAAGGACATCGACGCGCGCGCGCTGCCCACGGAGAATTTGCTGCGCGAGGACGCGCGGGCCGCCTTCGCCGAGTGGTTCGCGCGGCCCGACAAGGTCCCTTATTGATGGCCCCTGGCCGCGCCGTCTTCGCCTTCGCCCTCGCGGCGTCCTTCTTCGCCTACGCCTTCGTCCAACGCGTCGCCCCGTCGGTCATCGTGGGCGAACTCATGGCGGAGTTCGCCGTCGGCGCGGCTGTGCTGGGCAACCTCGCGGCCTTCTATTTCTACGCCTACGTTCCGATGCAGATGCCCGTCGGCATGCTGATGGATCGTTTCGGCCCTCGGCGCTTGATGGGCTTCGCGGCCGCCGTGGCCGCCTTGGGGGCGGTCGTGTTCGCGCTCGCCCCGACGATCGAGATCGCCTATCTGGGCCGGTTCATGGTCGGGTTGGGCTCGGCCTTTTCATGGATCGGCATATTGACGGTCGCCACTTTGTGGTTGCCGCCGCAGCGTTTCGCGCTGCTGACCGGCATCGCGCAAGGTATCGGAATGGTCGGGGCGGTGTTCGGTCAAGCGCCGCTTGCCCACGCGGTCGCCGCCTTCGGCTGGCGGGGCACGCTGCTGTTTTTGGCATTGGGCGGCGTCGCGCTGGCGATCGCGATCTTCCTGGTGGTCGAGGACAAGCGTACGGCTTCGGGCGGCGGGACGAGCGGTTTCACCGACGGCATGCGCGCCGTGATGCGCGCACCCAACGCCTGGCTTGCCGCAGGCTACGGTTTCGCGATGACGGGCACGATGCTCGCTTTCGCCGGACTGTGGGCCGTGCCTTGGCTGATGCAGACGAAAGAGTTCGAACGCGGTTCGGCGGCGCTTATGGCGTCGCTGATGTTCGTGGGGTGGGGCGCGGGCTCCCCACTGATCGGCTACGTGGTGGATCGGGTGCGCGCCGACCGGATCCGCGCGATGACGGCGCTCGGGGTCGGCATGACGGCGTCGCTGGCGGCCGTCCTCTACATCCCGGCCTTGCCGACGACGGCACTGGCCGTCCTGATGGTCGCCAACGGGGCTTGCGCGTCGGGTATGATCCTTTGTTACGGTCACGCCCGCGATCATGCGCCGGCCGACGCCAGCAGTTCCGCCTACGGGCTCGTGAATACGGCCGTGGTCGGCTCGGGCGGAACGTTGCAACCGACGATCGGCTGGCTGCTGGACCGAAATTGGGACGGAGCGATGCAGGCCGGTGCGCGGATCTACGCGCCGGAGGCGTACGATCGCGCCTTCGTGGTGCTTTTGGTGGTCGCAGCCCTCGGTACCGCATTGACGCTGTTCATGCGCGCGCCGACCGCGAACATCTCGCCTCAAAAAGCCGATTAACAGGCAGCGGCGGCCGGGCTAACTTCGCGGTCCTGTTCCAGCTCCGGGGAGAGAGCATGTCCGCGCCGAAATTCGACAAGTCCAAACTGCCCAGCCGCCATACGACCGTTGGCCCGACGAGCGCCGCGCACCGCGCGATGCTCTACGCGATGGGTCTTTCGAAGGAACAGATCGCCCAGCCCTTGGTCGGCGTCGTGACCACTTGGAACGAAGCCGCGCCCTGCAACATCACCTTGTCGCGCCAGGCTCAGGCGGTGAAGAAGGGCGTCGCGGCCGCGGGCGGCACGCCGCGCGAGTTCACGACCATCACCGTCACCGACGGGATCGCGATGGGCCATGCCGGCATGAAAGCTTCGCTTGCCAGCCGCGAAGTGATCGCCGATTCGGTCGAGCTGACCGTGCGGGCGCATTGCTACGACGCGCTCGTCGGACTCGCGGGCTGCGACAAGTCGCTGCCCGGCTTGATGATGGCGATGCTTCGCTTGAACGTGCCCTCGATCTTCATCTACGGCGGCACGATTCTGCCCGGCAAGTTCCAGGGCCGCGACGTGACGATCGTCGACGTCTTCGAAGGCGTTGGCAAAAACGCGGCCGGCAAAATGACGGACGCTGAACTCGAACATCTCGAACAGGTGGCGCTGCCCACCGGCGGTTCTTGCGGCGGCCAGTTCACCGCCAATACGATGGCGTGCGTGTCCGAGGCGATCGGCCTTGCGCTGCCCGGTTCCGCTGGGACGCCCGCACCCTACGAGAGCCGCGACCGTTGGTGTGTGGAATCGGGCGAACAGGTGATGGCGCTGATCGCCAAGGGCATCCGCCCGCGCGACGTCGTCACGCGCAAATCGCTGGAGAACGCGGCCCGCGTCGTGGCCGCCACGGGCGGGTCGACCAACGCGGCGCTGCATTTGCCCGCGATGGCGCACGAAGCGGGAATCGATTTCGACCTGCACGAGGTCGCGCGGATCTTCCGTTCGACGCCCTACATCGCCGATCTGATGCCGGGGGGCAAGTATACGGCCGTCGATCTCTATTCCGTCGGCGGGATTCCCGTCGTGATGAAGGAGATGCTGGAGAACGGCCTGCTGCACGGCGATTGCCTCACCGTCACCGGCAAGACGATGGCCGAGAACCTCGCGGACGTGAAGTTCCCCGAGGGCCAGAAGGTCGTCTATCGCGTGAAGACCCCGCTCTCAACGACCGGCGGTGTCGTCGGGCTCAAGGGCAACCTCGCGCCCGAAGGCGCGATCGTCAAGATCGCGGGCTTGAAGAGGCTGCGTTTCGAAGGCGTCGCGCGCTGTTTCGACCGCGAAGAAGACGCGCTGAGCGCTGTTCTGAAACGCGACATCAAGGACGGCGAAGTCATCGTCATTCGCTACGAAGGGCCCAAGGGTGGCCCGGGCATGCGCGAGATGCTCTCGACCACGGCGGCGCTCTACGGTTGGGGCAAGGGCGAGGAAATCGCCCTCATCACCGACGGGCGCTTTTCGGGCGGAACGCGCGGCTTCTGCATCGGGCACGTCGGTCCCGAGGCGGCCGTGGGCGGACCGATCGCGCTGTTGAAGGACGGCGACAAGATCGTCATCGACGCGGAAAAGGGCACGCTCGATGTCG
>JADCGK010000250.1 GCA_020249045.1 Azospirillum sp.
ATGCAAATAGCCGGTGGGCGAGGGGGCGAAGCGGCAGACGATCTTGTCGGTCATTGGCTTGTCGGTCATCGCTAAAAGCGGTTTAATCCCAAAAGTTACAGTCGTAGGAAGTCGCCGCTCCGTTCGTCCTCGGACGGCGGCCCTTGCGTAGCACAGGGCCTCCGCGCATGCACCGGTCCGATCCGCCGGCCGAACCCGCCGACAACGCGGGGGCGGGCGGGTTCGCGGGGTTCGTCCTTCGTACGCGCGAGGCGATGGCCCCGCGCCTCGTCCTGTGGCTGCCGGTGGCGTTCGGTTCGGGCGCCGGGGTTTATTTCGCGCTCGACGCTGAACCGGCGTTTTGGATCGCGCCGGCTTTCGCCGCACTCGCCGCGGCGTTCGCGTTGGCGGGCCGCGAAGCGGGCGGCGTGCGCGTTCTGGCGGGGGCGATCCTGGCCTTGGCCGGCGGCTTTGCGGTCGCGCAGTATCGCGCTCACGACGTGGCCGCGCCGACGATCGAGCGGCGCTTGGGGCCGGTCTCGGTCGAAGGCCGCATCGTCGAATTGGAGCCGCGGCCCGACGGCGTGCGCGCGACGTTAGACCGGCTCGCGATTCAGGGCTTGGCGCCCGACGCGACGCCCGAACGCGTGCGCCTTCGACTGGACATCAAACTCGGCGCGTTCGTCCCGGGCGACGAGATTCGCGTCGCCCGTGCCTATCTGTTGCCGCCGCCGACGCCGAGCGCCCCGGGGGCGTTCGATTTCGCCCGCCAAGCGTGGTTCGAACGGTTGGGCGGCGTGGGCTATGCGAGCGGTGCGGTCGCGCGCGTGGCGGCGGCCGAGCGGCCGGGTTGGCGCGCGGCTTTGGCCGTCTGGCGGGCCGAGGTCGCGCGACGCACGCTCGCCGCGTTGCCCGAACCGGCCGGGGCGATCGCCGCGGCCCTCATCACCGGCGAACAAGGTGCGGTGCCGGCCGATGCGCTGTCCGCGTTCCGCGATTCCGGTCTGCAACACATCCTGTCGATTTCGGGGCTGCATATCGGGATGGTTGCGGGCATCGTCTTCTTCGCCGTGCGTCTGGCGTTGGCGTTGGTTCCGTTCGTGGCGCTGCGCGCCGACACGAAAAAACTCGCGGCCTTGGCGGCGCTCGCGGCGATCACGTTCTACACCGCCTTCGCGGTGCCCAGCGTGCCCACGTTGCGCTCGTGGTTGATGACCGGGATCGTCCTGTTGGCGCTTTTGATCGACCGCACGGCGATCACGCTGCGGCTGGTCGCGTGGGCGGCGGCGGCCATCCTGGTCGTGCGGCCCGAAAGTCTGCTCAGCGCGTCGTTCCAAATGTCCTTCGGCGCCGTCGTCGCGTTGGTCGCCGCCTGGGAAGCCGCGCGCGACCGCTTGCAGGCGTGGCGCGCCGGCGGCGGTTTGGCGGCCAAAGCGGGCGTCTGGCTCGCGGGCAGTCTGATGACCTCGTTGGTCGCGGGCCTCGCGAGCGCGCCGTTCGCCCTTTACCACTTCAACCGCTTCGCCGCGTTCGGGCTGCTCGCCAATCTGCTCGGCGTGCCGCTGACGGGTTTCTGGATCATGCCGTGGGCCGTGCTTGCGGGCTTGCTGTTCCCGTTCGGGTTGGAGGCGTGGGCCTTGATTCCGATGGGCTGGGGGATCGACCGGCTGGTCGCCATCGCCCAATGGGTCGCCGGTCTCGACGGCGCCGTGGCCCTGGTGCCGGCGATGCCGCTTTGGGGCTTGGGACTTGTGGCGCTCGGTGGGCTTTGGCTGTGCCTATGGACGGGCAAAATGCGCTTGTTGGGCGCCCCGGTTGCCCTTGCGGGGGTGCTGAGTGCCGCGAGCGTCGTGCCGCCCGACATTCTGGTTTCGGGCGATGGGCGGCTGATGGCGGTCCGTGACGAGAACGGCCGGCTGATGCTGTCGAGCGCGCGCGGTCAGGGCTTCGCCCGCGAAACCTGGCTGCGGCGCGATGGCGATTCGGAGGAGGGGGCCGAGACCTGGCCGCGGACCGGCCGCTCGGCGGATGGGCGGCTCGAGTGCGTGCCCACACATTGCCTTTATCGCGCCGAGGGGGCCACGGTCGCCTTGGTGCGCCAGCCGCGCGCGTTGCCGGCGGCGTGCCGGGACACCGATTTGGTCATCGCGGCGGTTTCGGTCTATGCGCCGTGCCGGCGCGCGACGGGGCGCACGATCGATCGCTTCGATCTGTCGGCCGACGGCGCGCATGCGATCTGGATCGAAAACGGCGCTTTGCGCATCGAAACCGCGCGGGCTGCGCGCGGCGAGCGGCCATGGGTCGCCAAACCGCCCGAACGCGGCCCCGAAATCCGCCGCTGAAACGAAACCGGCGCCGGAGTTGCCCCCGGCGCCGGTTTCCCCATCGGAAACGGGGAGCGGAATCAACCGTCGAATTTGCGCACGAGGCCCACGAGCTTGCCTTGCACGCGCACGCGATCGGGGCCGAAGATGCGGGTCTCGTAGGCCTTGTTCGCGGGTTCGAGCGCGATCGACGCGCCGCGGCGGCGGAAGCGCTTCAACGTCACTTCCTGCTCGTCGATCAGCGCGACCACGATCTGGCCGTTGTCGGCCGTTTCGGTCTTTTGGATGACGACCGTGTCGCCGTCGAGAATGCCCGCTTCGATCATCGAATCGCCGGCGACTTCGAGGGCGAAATGATCGCCCCGGCCGAGCAGCGAGGGCGGCACTTCGACGGTGTTGGATGTGTCGCGCACCGCTTCGATCGGCAGGCCGGCGGCGATGCGCCCGTAAAGCGGCAGCTTCACGACTTCGTTGGCGTTGGCGGGGGCGGCGCCGGCCAGCGGCGCGCGTTGTTCGCCGCGCACCAACTGCGGGCGGAACCGCGGACCGGCATCCGCCGGCGCGAGGCCCGCATTGGACGCGGGCTTGACGCCTTGGGCGGCGAGATTGTCGGGCAAGCGCACAACTTCGAGCGCGCGCGCGCGATGGGGAAGACGGCGGATGAAGCCCCGTTCCTCCAGCCCCGTGATCAGCCGGTGGATGCCCGATTTGGATTTGAGCCCGAGCGCGTCCTTCATTTCGTCGAACGACGGCGGGACACCCGCTTCGCTCAGGCGTTGGTTGATGAGCAGCAGCAACTCGTATTGTTTGCGCGTCAGCATGGGCCACCTTCGAGGAGGACGCGCCCGCCGCCCCCGAGGGACGATGGACGGATTAAACCGGGTCCGGCCCCGACCGCAGATCGTGGGGCGGAGAGGGGGTACCTCCACAACATGTCGAAAACGGAGGTGAAACGGACTATGAATGTTCTAGTTCGGTTCGTTTCGTCCGTCAAGCGATTAAACGAAGCGCAAAATTCGGATCGGCTCGCCCTTTTGGGCGGCCGGCGCGCGCGGCGGGCGGATCGCCAGCGCGTCGGCACGGGCGACGACGGAGATCATCGAGCTATCCTGTTTTTCGAACGGGGTCGCGATCCACGCCCCGTCGGCCGCACGCGCGAGCGTGGCGCGCAGATAATCCTCGCGCGCGTCGTTGGGCGGCAGATCGCGGCCCAAGATGGCGGCTTCGGGTTTGGGCAACGGATCGGGCCGGCCGAGCAATGCGGCGAGCATCGGCCCAAGGAACAGCGTGGCGCAAACGAGATTGGAGACCGGATTGCCCGGCAAACCGAGCAGCGGCAACGCGCCGAGCTTGCCGAACATCAGCGGCTTTCCGGGCCGCATGGCGATCTGCCAGAAATCGAGCTTCAACCCATCGCTGCCCAGCGCCGAGCGGATCAGGTCGTGCTCGCCCACCGACGCGCCGCCCGACGTCACCAGCAAATCGGCGCCCGCGGCGGCTTTGGCGAGGCCGCGCAGCGCGTCCGCGTCGTCGGGCGCGTTCGGCAGCGTTATCGCCTCGCCCCCATGCCGGCGGACGAAAGCCGCCAACGCCGGGCCGTTGGACGAAACGATCTGTCCCGGCCCGGGCACGCTGCCGGGCAGGACGATTTCGTCGCCCGTAGCCAGGATGGCGACGCGCGGCGCGCGGCGCACTTCCAGCCATGCGCGGTTGGCCGCGGCGGCCAAACCGATATGGCGCGGATCGAGGACCGTCCCGGCGCGCAAAACCACGTCGCCAGCTTTGAAATCGAGCCCGGCGGGGCGCACGTAGCGCCCGGGGGCCACGCTTTCCTTCGCGTGCACTTTGCCGTCGCGTTCCTCGGCGTCTTCCTGGATCAGGATCGCGTCCGCACCTTCCGGGACTTGGCCGCCGGTGAAGATGCGCACGCACTCGCCCGGATCGACCCGGCCGGCGAAGGGATGGCCCGCCGGCGCTTGGCCGATGCGCGTCAACGTCGCGGGCAACGCGGCGAGATCGGCCGCGCGCACGGCGTAGCCGTCCATCGCGGAGACGGGGGCGGGCGGCTGGGTCAACGCCGCGGTCACGTCGGCGGCGAGCGTGCGCCCGTCGGCGCGGTCGAGTCCGACGGTTTCGGCGCCCACGGGACTGAGGGCAGCGAGGATCCGGCTTTGCGCTTCGCCGACGGGGATCATGCCTGTTCGAACGTGCCCGATTTGCCGCCGGATTTGTGCGCGAGGCGGATCGCCTCGATGCGCATGCCGCGGTCGATCGCCTTGACCATGTCGTAGACGGTCAATGCCGCGGCCGAAACGGCCGTCAAGGCCTCCATCTCGACGCCCGTCTTGCCGCCGACCTTCACGGTCGCCTCGATCTCGACCGCGTTGGCCGCCGGATCGGGCGTCAGCTCGACCTTGACCGAGGTCAGCAGCAGCGGATGGCAAAGCGGGATCAGTTCGTGGGTCTTCTTGGCGGCCATGATGCCGGCAAGCTGCGCCACGGCCAGCACGTCGCCCTTCTTGATCCGGCGCTCGACGATCTCGCGCAAGGTTTCCGGCGCCATCACGACGCGGCCTTTGGCCACGGCCACCCGCGCGGTTTCGTCCTTCGCCGAAACGTCCACCATCACCGCGTTGCCGGCGGAATCGAAATGCGTGAGGCCGCTCATGCCGCTTCTCCGATCAGCGCGCGGGTGGCTTGCGTCACGTCCGCCTGCAGCATCAGGGATTCGCCGACCAGGAACGCGCCCGCGCCGGCGGCGGTCAACCGCGCGATGTCCGCCTTGGTCTTGATGCCGCTTTCGGCGACCAGCAGGCGGCCCGCCGGCGCCATCGGCGCAAGACGTTCGAACGTGGCGAGATCGACCGCGAGCGTTTTCAGATTGCGGTTGTTGACGCCGAGCAGCGTGGTCGCGCCGTCCGGACCGGCGGCGGGCAGTTTCAACGCGCGTTCCATTTCGGCCTCGTCGTGGACTTCGGCGAGCACGTCCATGCCGCGCGCGAAGGCGAGTTCGCACAGGTCCTGGGCCGTGCAATCGTCGAGGCAGGCGAGGATCAGCAGCACGCAATCGGCGCCGAGCGCGCGGCTTTCCTCGATCTGGTATTCCCCGAGCATGAAGTCCTTGCGCAAGGCGGGCAGCGGCACCGCCTCGCGCGCGGCGCGCAGATAGGCGTCGTCGCCTTGGAAATAGGGCTTGTCCGTCAGCACCGACAGGCACGAAGCCCCGCCTTGCGCGTAGGCGCGCGCAAGCGCCGGCGGATCGAAATCCGCGCGGATCAATCCCTTGGACGGCGAGGCCTTCTTGATCTCCGCGATCAGGGGCACGCGCGCGCGCGCTTGCGCGGCGCGCAAGGCTTGGGCGAAGCCGCGCGGCGGCGGCAGCTTGGCGGCGCCTCTGCGCAAGTCTTCGACCGGCACGCGCAATCGCCGCTTGGCGACCTCGAGCGCCGTGTCGGCGCAAATCCGGGCAAGGGCGTCGCTCACGTCACGCGGCCGACCGGTTGGAGATTTCGACCAGCGCGTCGAGCGCGCGCTTGGCGGCGCCCGAGTCGATCGACGCGGCGGCTTGCGCCACGCCCTGCTTGAGGTCGGCGGCCGCGCCGGCCACGACCAGGACGGCGGCGGCGTTGAGCGCGACCACATCGCGCAACGGGCCGGTTTTGCCGTCGAGCAGCGCGCGCATCGCCGCGGCGTTTTCCTGCGGCGTGCCGCCCTTGAGGTCCTCGGGCCGCGCGCGCGCGAGGCCGGCGTCCTCCGGCGTCACTTCGAACTCGCGGACCTTGCCGTCGCGCAGTTCGGCGACATGGGTCGGGCCGGTCGTCGTGATCTCGTCGAGCCCGTCCGAGCCGTGCGCGACCCAGGCGCGCTCCGATCCCAGGCGGCCGAGCGTCTCGGCCAGCGGCACGATCCATTTGCGCGCGAACACGCCGATCAATTGGCGTTTGATGCCCGCCGGATTCGACAGCGGTCCGAGAAGATTGAAGATCGTGCGCGTGCCCACCTCGACGCGCACGCCCGCGACGTGGCGCATCGCCGAATGGAAGCGCGGGGCCATCATGAATCCGACGCCCGCCTTCGAGATCGCATATTCGACGAGCTTCAGATCGCATTCGACGTTGACGCCCAGCGCCGTCAGAACGTCCGCAGCGCCGGATTTCGAGGAGAAGGCGCGGTTGCCGTGCTTGGCGACCTTGCGTCCGGCGCCCGCCACGACGAACGAGGCGGCCGTGGAGATGTTGAAGCTGCCCGAGGCGTCCCCGCCGGTGCCCACCGCTTCGACCGCGTCGGCCGGCGCCGTCACCTTCAGGGATTTGGCGCGCATCGTGCGCGCGGCAGCGGCGATTTCGTCGACCGTTTCCCCGCGCACGCGCAAAGCCATCAGGAACGCGCCCATCTGCGCGGGCGTGGCGTTGCCCGACATCATGATGTCGAACGCCTGTTCGGCCTCGGGCTGGGTCAGCGCGTGGCCGTCGGCCGCGCGTGCGATCAGCGCCTTCAATTGGGTCATGTCGCCGGGCATGGGAACTCGTTTCGGATCGGTTTGGTCGTTCGGGGGTTATAGCGCGGTCGCGGGGCGGAAGTCAGGTGCCCGCGCCCCGCAGGCCGGGAAGGGCGTCCGCGTCTGTCCCCGGCGCGATGCCGGCGGGGGAAACGCTGCGCTCGGCGGGCAAGCGCAAGGTCACCGTCGTCCCCAGATCGGGCGCGGACTCGACGTCGAGCGTCCCGCCGTGCATGCGCGCGATCGCCAGCGACAAGGGCAGGCCAAGGCCGGTGCCTTGGTGGGCGCGGGCGAGGGTGCTTTCGATCTGCCGGAACGGCTGCAAAGCGATCGGAATGTCCGCCGCGCGCATGCCGATGCCGGTGTCGCGCACGCGGATGAAGGACCCGCCGTCCGCGGTCATGCCGGTTTCGATCTCCACGCGCCCGTTCTCGGGCGTGAACTTGACCGCGTTGGACAGCAGATTGAGTACGATCTGCTTCAGCTTGATGCGGTCCGCCCACACCACGGGCGCGTCGACCTCGACATGCGCGCGCAGATCCAGCCGCGCGCGCGCGGCGCGCTCGCGCATCAAGCGCACGCACGACTCCACGACGCCGCCCAGATCGACCTGTTCCTCGCGCAAACTCGCCTCGCGCGCTTCGATCTTGGACAGATCGAGGATGTCGTTGATGAGATTGAGCAGATGCTTGCCCGAATCGCCGATGTCCCGGGCGTATTCGGCGTAGCGCGGATCGCCCAGCGGCCCGAACAGCTGGTCGATCATGATCTCGGCGAAACCGATGATGGCGTTCAGCGGCGTGCGCAATTCGTGGCTCATATTGGCCAAGAACTGCGATTTGGCGCGGTCGGCGAGTTCGGCGGCCTCCTTCGCTTCGCGCAGTGCTTCGGCGGCCTCCTCGCGCGCGCTGACGTCGGTGAAGGTCGCGACGTGCCCGCCGCCGTCGATGGGCCGCATGTAGATTTCGATGGCTTTGCCGTCGTCCGTGCGCTGCAGGATCGTGCGCGGCGCACGGGCGCGTGCGCCGGCGATGCGCGCGCGCAAGGCGGCTTTGATGCGCTCGGCATCCTCGTCGCGGCGGGCGTAGGCGACGCGCAGCAATTCGATCAGCGACGTGCCCTCGGGCGCGTCCTTCTCCTCGAGGCCGAAAATCTCCAGATAACGCCGGTTTCGCAGCACGAGGCGCATGCGCCGGTCGTAGACGGCGATGCCTTGGGCCATGTTGGCGAGCGCCAATTCGAGTTGCGTGCGCTTGGCCTCGAGCTGCGCGCTCAGTTGCGCGAGTGCCTCCTCCGTGCGCTTGCGCTCGGTCACGTCCAGCGCGATGCCGTCCCAGACGACAACGCCGTCCTCCTCGCGGCGCGGACGGCACGCGATCTCGAACCAGCGTTGTCCGCCCTGGGCGTGCTGAACGCGGCCGGTCCATAGCATCGGCGCCAAATCTTCGGCCGAACGCGCGAACTCCCGCCGCAGCGTCTGCAGATCGTCGGGATGCGTGTACGCGTTCAAGGCTCGCCCGCCGTCGCGGATGGCGGCCTCACGCGGAATGCCGAGCTGGCGTTCGACGCCTTCGTTGATCCATACGAACTCCGCCCGCCGGCCGGGCGCCTGGCGGCGTTGGAACACGATGCCCGGTACGTTGCCGACCAACGTTTGGAAACGCCGTTCGGACTCGCGCAGCGACGCCTCGGAGTCCTCGACGCGGCCCAAATGCCGTGCGAGCGACAGCAAAAGCAACAGGAAGGCGAGGGCGACCAATGCCGTGAAGGGCATCGTGACGGCCAGCGATTCGCGCCATTCGGCGACGAATTCCTGCGGATCGACGCCGGCGTAGACGATGTGATCGAGGCCGGGCAATTTGCGCGCGACGATCAGGCGCTCGACGCCGTCCAAGCCGGGCGCGAGGCCGACGGACGGCGCGTCCTCCTCGGCCGCGCGCGCGATTTCAAGAATGCGCGTGCCGTCGAGCTGCCGCGGCGCATCGCCGCTCGCCGCCGGCGCGCGCACGATGAGCCAGCCGCGGGGATCGACCAACGCCATCGCCGTCGCGCGCGAATCCTCCACGTCGGCGAGCGCGCGCACGAATGCCAGGGCGGGCAATTCCAGTGCGATCGCGACGCCGTAGCCGGCCGGCACGGGCGCGAGAACGTAGACGAACACGCCGCCCGTCTCCGCATCGCGGATCGGCTTGGAGATCGCGATCCGCGCGCCCGCGTTCAGATCGGCGAGCGCGTCATCGATCGCCAGCCTGGCGCGCGGCCGTTGGGCGTCGCCCGCGGCGATGACGTTGCCGGCGGCGTCGACGGCGTAAAGCCGTCCGGCGCGCGGGTCGCGGGCGCTTTGTCCGGCAAGGTACGAGTCGAGCGCGCCCGTGGGCGCCACCATCGCGGCGGTCGCGCGACCGGCGACGGCGAGGACGGCGAATTCCGCGCGGTCGAAGACGTTGCGCGCGTACTCTGCCATCACCGCCGACACGTTGCGCATGTCGCGTTCGGCCTGCTGGCGCGCGCGTTCGGTCGCCGTCGCGGCGCCGTAGGCGAAATAGCCGAAGTAGCCGACGGCTACGGCGAATGCGAGGCCAAGCAGCGCGTAGCGGTAGCGTGTGCGCCCCAGCGAGCGCGGACCCAAACGGACGGTGGGGCGCGGCTCTGCCGACGCCGTCACGGTTTGCGCGCGGCGAAGGCCGACATGCCGCACGCCGGGCTGTCGGCCATGCCCCTGAACGTGCTGGTGCCGAAGCGGCCCTGAATACCGAAGGTCTGCGAACCCACCCGGATCGCGGTGATGACCCGGCCATCGGCTTCGATGAACGCCATGAAGCGATCGAGCGGCGCGTCCGGCTGTTGGATGTCGAAAATCTCGCCGCGCGCTTCGCCGCCGGCGACCGAAATCCGCAACTTGTAGGCGGCGGGGCAGCGCATTGCGTGCCCGCCCGAACGGATCACCTCGCCCTCATAAACCCCGTCGAGTGCGGCGACGCCGCCGGGGGGCAAACCACCCGCGCAACCGGCAACCAGGAACGCGGCGATGAGGAGGATCGAACGCATGGGCGAGTTTTGGCGCAGTTCCGCAAGACGGGCAAGTCGGCCCCGCAGATCTTGCAACCCAAGGCTCGTGGATTAACCTTGACCTTTCCAGAACTGGAAGGTCTATTCCACCTGCCATGCTTGGAATAAATCCATCGGCCATGGCCCCGGCGTCCTCCGACACTCGCGCCACTCAAATGGCGCCGGCGCTCGACCTGAAAATCGTCGGCATGACCTGCGCGTCGTGCGTCGGACGGGTGGAAAAGGCGCTGGGCCGTGTGCCGGGCGTCGGCGCCGCCAGCGTCAATCTTGCGACCGAGAAAGCCCATCTGACGCTCGATCCCGCAAGCGCGCGCGCCGGCGGGGACGTTCTGCGTGCGGCCGTCGCTGGCGTGCGTGCCGCCGGCTACGAGGCCGCCTTGTGGTCGCCCGAAGCCGAGCGCGCGGCCGCCCAATCCGCCGAAGCCAAATCGGCGCTCGCACGCGATCGGCGGGAGGTGGTTTTGGCGATCGGGCTTTCTTTGCCGCTGGTCGCGGACATGTTCGCGCATTGGGGATGGTGGTCGAGCGCGCTGCCCGGTTGGCTTGCGCTTGCCTTCGCCGCACCGGTGCAGTTTTGGCTCGGCGCGCGCATCCATGCGGCCGGATGGCGCGCGTTGCGCGCGGGCGCCGGCAACATGGAATTGCTGGTCGCGATCGGCACCAATGCGGCTTTCTTCCTCAGCGCGTGGTTGATCTTGTCCCACCCGCCGGGCCATTCGCCGCATCATTATTTGGAGGGTGCGGCGGTCGTCATCGCGCTCGTGAGGTTGGGCAAGTACCTCGAAGCGCGGGCCAAGCGCGCGGCGGGCGAGGCGGTGCGCGCGCTGTTGGCGCTCGCACCCGCCAAAGCCCGGCGTTTGGCTGAGGACGGCACCGAAGCGGAAATCGCCGCCGACTTGCTCGCCCCCGGCGATCGGGTGCGCGTCCGGCCCGGCGAGCGGTTTCCCGCCGATGGGTTCGTCCTCGCCGGCGCCTCGGAAGTCGACGAAGCGATGCTCACCGGCGAAAGCCGCCCCGTGCCCAAAGCGCCGGGCGATGCGGTCGTGGGTGGGTCGATCAATGGAACGGGGGCACTCGACGTCGAAATCCGCGCAACGGGGTCGGAGACGACGCTCGCGCGGATCGTCGCTCTGGTCGAAGGGGCGCAAGCCACGAAGCCGCAGATCCAGCGGTTGGTCGACAAAATCTCGGCGGTCTTCGTGCCGGCGGTGGTCGCCTTCGCCGTCGCGACCTTGCTGGTGCGATGGCTGGGATGGGGCGATCTGGAAGGCGGGATCGTCGCCGCGGTCACGGTGCTGGTGATCGCCTGCCCTTGCGCGTTGGGCCTCGCCACGCCGACGGCGATCCTGGTCGGCACCGGCGCGGCCGCGCGCGCGGGACTTCTGGTGCGCGACGCCGAGGCGCTGGAGCGCGCGGCGGGCGTTTCGCTCGTCGCCTTCGACAAGACCGGCACCCTGACGGAGGGCCATCCGCGGTTGGTCGCGATCGACGGCGGGGACGACGCGCTGCGTGCGGCCGCGGCACTGCAAAGCCGGTCCGAACATCCCCTCGCGCGCGCCGTGCTCGACGCCGCGGCGACGCGGGGCGTGCCGGTGCCCGAACTCGCCGACTTCGTCGCGCGGCCCGGCTATGGCGTCGAGGGCCGTCTGGACGGCGCGGCCGTGGCGCTCGGCTCGCTGCGAATGATGCGCGAACGCGGGCTCGACCTTGCGCCGGTGGAACGTGCGATCGCCGACGCCGAGGCGAAGGGCCGCACGCTGGCGCTGCTCGCGCGCGACGGCGCGGTCGCGGGCGCGCTCGCCTTCGAGGACGCGCCGCGCGCCAACGCCGCACGCGCCGTCGCCGCCTTGCGCGAGATGGGTGTCGCGGTCGCCGTGATCTCCGGCGACCGGCATGCGGCCGTCGCGGGGCTCGCCGCCGCCTTGGGGATCGAGCGCGTGCATGCCGAAGTCCTGCCGGCCGACAAAGCGCGCGCGGTCCAGGCGCTGCGCGCGGACGGCGAAGCCGTCGGCATGGTCGGCGACGGCGTCAACGACGCGCCTGCGCTCGCCGCCGCCGACGCGGGGTTCGCGATGGGATCGGGCAGCGAGGCGGCGATCCACGCCGCCGGCATCACGCTGTTGCGCCCCGATCCGATGCTGGTGCCCGCGGCGATCGATCTTGCCCGCGCCACGGCCGGCCGCGTGCGCGAGAATTTGTTCTGGGCCTTCGTCTACAACGTCGCGGGCATTCCGCTTGCGGCGCTCGGTCTGCTCAGCCCGGCGATCGCGGGGGCCGCGATGGCTTTCTCGTCGTTCTGCGTCGTGACCAATTCCCTTCGTCTCGCCAAATGGAAACCACCCGGAGGAACGCCATGAATATCGGCGAAGCCGCGCGGCGCGCGGGCATCAGCGCGAAGTCGATCCGCTACTACGAAAGCGTCGGGCTGATCGCGCCGGCGGACCGGCGCGGCAACAATTACCGCGACTATGGCGACCGCGAAGTGGCCGAGCTGCGTTTCGTGAACCGCGCGCGCTCGTTGGGCTTTTCGGTCAAGGAAGTCGGCGACCTGCTGGCGTTGTGGCGCGACAAGAAGCGCGGCAGCGCCCAAGTCGCCGACCTCGCCCGCCGGCACATCGCCGAGATCGAGCGCAAGGTCGCCGAACTGGAATCGATGCGGGCGACGCTGAACGGACTGCTTGCCGCCTGTCCGGCCGACGGCCGCCCCGATTGCCCGATCCTGGCCGACATCGCGGGCGAGGATTGCTGCCATGGCGGGGAACCTCGCGGAGTCGCGCGCGAATCGGTGTAACCAACGGGGCATGCCGCTCCGTTCTTATCGGTCGCCAGCGCCCCCGACCCGGAATTTCGCCCGGGACTTCGGACGCGCCGCCCTTTTCGGCGTGCCGATCGCCGCGGCGATCGCATGGGGCTGGGTCACGATGGGGGCGCCCGACGCCGCCGAGACGGCCGTGCCTGCGCCGGTCAGTCTGGCCGCCGCAGCGGCCGATCCGGCACTTCCCCCAAGCGAGCCCGCGCATGCGCGCGCCGAACCCGCGATGCCCTATTACGGCATCCGCGCGCGCCTTGCCGCACCGCCGCCCGCGCCCGCCCCCGAACGCGCGTTGCCCGTCGCGCGGCCGGCTGATGGCGGATGGGAAGCGCGCGCGGTAGCGCCACCGGCCGTTCGCGCGGGCGCTTACGTCGCCATCGTGATCGACGATTTGGGGATGGACCGCGCGCGGACCGCGCGGCTCGCCGCGATCCCGGGGCCGTTGACGATGGCCTTCCTCGCCTACGCGCCGGACATCGACGGCCAATCGCGCGAGGCGCGCGCGCGCGGCCACGAAATCCTTTTGCACATGCCGATGGAGCCCGAAGGTCGCGACGATCCCGGGCCCGGCGCGCTGCGCGTGAACCTGTCGGACGACGATATCCGCGCGCGGACGGCAGCTGCGCTTGATCGTATTCCGCTCGCGTTGGGGCTGAACAATCACATGGGCAGCCGCTTCACCCGCGATGCGCGCGCATTGCGCCCGGTGATGGCCGAACTGTCGGGCCGGGGCTTGCTGTTCCTCGACAGCCGGACCTCCGGCGGGTCGGTGGGCGCCGAACTCGCGCGGACCTTGGGCGTGCCGTCGGCGGCACGCGATGTGTTTCTGGACAACGAGATCGACGCGCGTGCGATCCGCGCCCAGCTGGCCGAACTCGAACGGGTGGCCTCGCGCCGGGGTTCGGCCATCGCGATCGGACATCCGCATGAGGCGACGATCGACGCGCTTGCCCAGTTCGTCCCCGAGATGATGGCGCGCGGCATGCAACTCGTCGGCGTCTCGGCGATCGTGCGCCAGCGCATGCGCGAGACCCCCGTACCGCCGCCCGTTGCGCTTGACCTTCCACCGCCGGTAAGTCGTACTCGTGAGGTCGTTGCTGCGGCGAACGTCGCGGCGCAGGCGCCCGTGGCCCAACCCGCGCGCGCGAATCCGGCGGCCGCGGTAGCGAACCCGACGCCGGCATGGACCGGAGGCGAGCCGCCGTGGAAGAGATTTCCTACCGAGTGACCGGCATGACCTGCGGCGGCTGCCAACGTGCCGTCGCCAAAGCGCTGGCCGCGACGGCGCCCGGCGCGAAAATCGCGGTCGATCTCGGCGCGGGCGTGGTGCGCGTGGCCGATGGCCCGGACGAATCGGCCGTGCGCGCCGCGATCGAGGCCGCCGGTTTCGGCTACGAGGGGCGCGCGTAAGGCCGGTTTGCGGCCTCCCGCCGGGGCCGCCCTTGATCTCCCGCGCCGGACGCGCCATGTGTTGCGCGATGGTTTTTTCCCGTCTTTTCCGCAACGATCCCGCGCGCGATGCGGCGCCGCGTTTGCACGCGGCGCTCGCCGAACAAGCGCGCCATCCCGCGTTTTACGCCACGCACGGCGTGCCCGACACGCTCGACGGCCGGTTCGATTGTTTGGCGCTGCATGCGTTCCTGGTGCTCGACCGCCTGAAGGCGGAGGAGGGGGCCCCCGACGCGCCGGCCGCCGCCGCCCTCGCGCAGCATTTGGTCGACATGTTCGTCGAGGACATGGACCGCACCGTGCGTGAATTGGGGGTCGGCGACATGGGCGTGGCGCGTCGCGTCAAGCAAATGGCCCAAGCGCTTTACGGGCGCGCGGCCGTCTATTCCGCGGCACTGGCCTCGGATGAAGCGGCGGCGCTGGAAACCGCGCTCGCGCGCAATCTCTACGGCACGCTCGAAACCCCGCCCGCAGCCGGTGTGGCGGCGGTCGCGACCTATGTGCGCGCGGCGCGCGCGAGCCTCGCGCAAACCGCGTTCGCCGAACTGATGGCGGCGGCGCCGCGCTTCGCCGACCCGGCGGCCGGCGCGGCGTGAGCGAGTTCGCGCGCCCTTACGCGCTCGACGCGCTCGGCGACCGGCCGGTGTCCAACGCCATCGAAGCCGACGCGGCCGAGTGCGCGGCGCTGGCCAAACGCTTCGGCGTGCTCGCCATCGGCAAACTCGAAGCGAAGTTCAAGATCCGCCGGGTCCGCGCGGGCCGCGCGGTGCGCGTGCAAGGCACGGTCGCGGGTGAAGTCACGCAAGCTTGTGTGGTTTCGCTTGCCCCCGTGCGTCAGACGATCCGCGCCACGTTTGCCACGCTTTACGTGCCCGAGGCCGACCTCAAGCCGATCGAATTGGACGAGGAGGGGGCGGTCAATCTGGATGCTTTTTTGGGGGACGAGGAACTCGAAGAAGCGCTGCCCGACGGGCCGCTCGACTTGGGCGAAATCGCCGCCCAAGAGTTCGCCGTCGCCATCGATCCCTATCCGCGCGCCGAAGGTGCGGCGTTCCAGGGGACGTGGGGGGAAGACCCGGGTAAGGTTTCCCCGTTCGCCGACCTGAAGGCGAAACTCGAAAAGCGCAAGGATTGACAAAGGGTTAGTTTTGACTTGAGCGTCCGGCGCCAATCGTCTATCAAGGCGCCCGTTTCCGGACTAACTTGGAAGACGAATTAGTGGGCCACGCAACGTTGCGCTGGCTCCCGGCAAGAGGTCGTGTCATGGCGGTTCCCAAAAAGAAGGTCTCTCCCTCGCGGCGCAACATGCGTCGTTCGCACCACGCGCTGGCGGGCTCGGCTTACGTCGAATGCCCGAACTGCGGCGAAACCAAGCGCCCGCATCACGTTTGCGGCGCTTGCGGCTACTACGACGGCCGCGAAGTCGTCGCTGCGTCGGCACCGCCGGCGCAAGGCTGACCCGCGCTGGCAGCACCGACGGGGAGCGGGCGCCGGTGAGCCAAAAACTGGTCTTAGCGATCGACGCGATGGGCGGGGACGCCGCGCCGGCGATGCCAGTCGCCGGCTGCGACTTGGCCTCCGAGCGGTTTCCGTTCGTCGAGTTCCTGCTGTTCGGCGACGAGGCGGCATTGGCGCCGCTCGTCGCCAAGTCCAAGTATCTTGGCGCGCGCGCGCGCATTGTGCATACGCCCGACGTCGTTTCGGGCGACATGAAGCCGTCGGTCGCATTGCGCGCGGGCCGCAAGTCGAGCATGCGTCTTGCCATCGATGCGGTGAAGGACGGCCTGTCCGCCGGCGTGGTGTCCGCCGGGAACACCGGCGCGCTGATGGCGATGGCCAAAATCGGCTTGCGCATGTTGCCGGGCATCGACCGGCCCGCCATCGCCTCGTTCTTTCCGACGAGCCGGGGGGAGAGCGTGATGCTCGACCTCGGCGCCAACGTCGAATGCGACGCCAACAACCTCGTGCAATTCGCGCTGATGGGCGAAGTCTTCGCGCGCCATGTGTTGGGCCTGCCCAATCCCAGCGTCGGGCTGCTGAATGTCGGTTCGGAGGACATGAAGGGCCACGAGGAGCTGCGCGCCGCCGCCGCGATCCTGCGCGACACCCATCTGCCGATCCGCTTTCACGGTTTCGTCGAGGGCGACGACGTGCCGGCCGGCACGGTCGACGTCGTCGTGACCGACGGCTTCACGGGGAACGTCGCGCTCAAGATCGCGGAAGGGACCGCGAAGCTCTATTCGGGCTTCCTCAAGGGCGCGTTCGCGTCGTCCTTCCTGGCCAAGATCGGCTACGTCTTCGCCAAGTCCGCGCTCGCCAAGGTGCGCTTGCGTACCGATCCGCGCCGCTACAACGGCGCGATGTTCGTGGGCGTCAACGGGATCGTGGTGAAAAGCCACGGCGGTACGGACGCGCTTGGCTTCGCCAACGCCGTCGGGGTGGCGATCGACATGGTCACACACGGGTTCAACGACAAGATCAAGGCCGAGCTTGCGCATATCGGCACGCCGGTGGAACCGCCGGCGCAGGCCGCCGCGGCCGCCGGCTGAACGGATCGGAACGACACATGTCCGCCAAGTCCCGAATCTCCACACGCCATTCCGTGGTCGAAGGGTGGGGCGGCTATCTGCCGCCGAACGTCGTGACCAACGACCAGTTGGCCAAGCGCGTGGACACGTCCGACGAATGGATCGTCGCGCGCACCGGCATCCGCCAACGCCACATCGCGGGCGAGAACGAGCGCACGTCCGACCTTGCGGTCGAAGCGGCCAAGAAGGCGTTGGCGCAGGCCGGCGCGAAGGCCGAGGACGTCGGCCTCATCGTCGTCGCGACGACCACGCCGGACAACACTTTCCCCGCCACGGCCACGCAAGTCCAAGCCAAGCTCGGCAACACGACCGGTTTCGCCTTCGACGTGCAGGCCGTGTGCTCGGGCTTCGTCTACGCGCTCGCCGTCGCCGACAATTTCATCAAAACAGGTCAGGTCGATTCGGCCCTGGTGATCGGCGCCGAGACCTTCACCCGTCTGCTCGATTGGCAGGACCGCACGACCTGCGTGCTGTTCGGCGACGGGGCGGGGGCCGTGCTGTTGAAGGCCGCCGACGGACCGCCCGACCGGGCCGCGCGCGGCGTCCTGTCCACCCATCTGCATTCCGACGGCCGCTTCAAGGACGCGCTGTTCGTCACCGGCGGCCCCGGTTCGAACAAGGAAGTCGGCGTCGTGCGCATGAACGGGCAGGAGGTCTTCCGCCACGCGGTCCAGAAACTGGCCGAGGTGGTCGAGGAAGCGCTGTCCACCCACGGGCTGACTGGCAAGGACATCGATTGGCTGGTGCCGCACCAGGCCAACCAGCGAATCATCGACGGCATGGCGCGCAAATTGGGCCTGCCGGGCGAACGGGTGGTCTCGACCGTTGCCCACCACGCCAACACGTCGGCCGCCTCGATCCCGCTGGCGTTGGCCGCAGCCGCGTCGGACGGGCGGATCAAGCAAGGGCAATTGGTTCTTATCGAAGGCATCGGCGGCGGCTTGACCTGGGGCGCCAGCGTTATCCGTTGGTAAGCCCCGGCGGATCGCAAGAAGATTCAAGAGCGGGCGCCATCCCTTTGGAATTGACCGCTTTCCCCGGGCGGGTTAACGTTTCGACAAGATTGCGGTTTTTAGCGGGGGTTCGCCCATGTCCGACACCACGGTCACGCGCGCCGATTTGGCCGAGGCGGTCTACCAAGAGGTGGGCCTTTCGCGGAACGATTCCGCGACGTTGGTCGAAACGGTGCTGGGCGAAATCGTCGATGCGCTGACGCGCGGGGAGACGGTGAAAATCTCGTCCTTCGGCAGTTTTTCGGTCCGCCAGAAGGGCAAGCGCGTCGGGCGCAATCCCAAGACGGGCGACGAAGTGCCGATCCTGCCGCGCAAGGTGCTGGTCTTCCGTGCCTCGCATGTTCTGAAGAACAAGATCAATCGGGCGCTCAGCAAGCCCGTGGCCGCCGCCAAGCCGCCGGCCGCCGCCGCGCCGACCACGCCGCCGCCGGCCGCCAAGGCCTGATAGGTCATGGCCGAACCCGCCGCCTATGCGGGGACGCGCGCCGTTCGCCGGCCGGGCAAATCCGCCGACGCGTTCCGGACGATCAGCGAAGTCGCCGACGATCTCGACGTGCCCCAGCACGTCCTGCGGTTTTGGGAAACGCGCTTCGCCCAGATCAAGCCGCTGAAACGCGCTGGCGGGCGGCGCTATTACCGCCCCGAAGACATCGATCTGCTGCGCAAGATCCGCGAGCTGCTCTACAAGCACGGCTACACGATCAAGGGCGTGCAACGCCTGCTGCGCGATCAGGGGCTCGACGAGATGCCGCCCACGCCGCCGGTGGCGGCCCCGGCGCCGGCAATCGCAGTGCCCGCGCAAGCGTCCCCGGCACCACCCAAGCCCACGCCGGCTCAAGCAGCCCCCGCGCACGCCAAAGCGCCCGAATTGCCGTTGTTCGATCGCGGCAAGGCGGATCGCGGCGTGGTGCTCGCCACGCTCACCGAGCTCGAAGCGCTCGCGTCGCTGCTGAAATCGCGGCCGCGCTGACGCTGCGCGGCGTTCGCGCGCGCGCGAAAAAACCGAGTCATCTGAATCACTTGAATCGAACGCGTTAACATTGTGTTGACCGTGCGACTCGGGACGTGATTCGCTGGTGTCACGATGGTGTTGGTCGAGTTTCTCAAGCGCAGCCTGCGGGCCGCGGTGGGCCCGGTTTTGGGCTTCTGCGTCGTCGGGTATTTCGCCTATCACTCGTTCGAGGGGGAGCGGGGGATCCACGCTTTCCTGCGTTTGGGCGAGCAGGTTGCGATCGCGCGCGCGCATCTCGACGATTTGCGCGACGAGCGCGCGACGCTCGAACGGCGCGTGGCGCTTTTGCGCGCCGACTCTCTCGATCCGGACATGCTCGACGAACAAGCGCGCGCGCTGCTGAATTTCGCCCGGCCGGGCGAAATCGTCATTCTGGAGCCGCCGCATCGGCGGCGCTGATCCACGCGCGCGCCCCGCAAGGCCGCCCTGCACGGTTGCCGGCTTGCGTTACTAGACCGATCGTTATAGAAACCTGGGCATGGCTCGACCGCGCTTGCCCGAACCGATTTCCCCGCGCGGGGACATGCTGCGCGCGGCGACGCGCCTGTTGCGCCGGGGCGGGCTTGCCGCCGCCGGGGTGAACCGCATCGTGGCCGAAAGCGGCGCGCCCAAGGGCTCGCTCTACCATTTCTTTCCCGACGGCAAGGATCAGATCGCGCGCGAAGCGCTCGCGGCCTATGCCGAACGCGTGGCCGCACGCGTGCGCGAACGCCTGGAGCCGATGATGGGCGATCCGGCGGCGGTGGTGCGGGGGTTTTTCGCGATGGGGGCGGAGGCGGCGCGGCGCTCCGACTACGCGCTCAGCTGCCCCGCAGGCGCCGTGGCGCTCGATCTGGAACCCGATGACGCGGAACTGCGCCGCGCGTGCGACGGCGTATTCGCGCGTCTGGCCGACGAACTCGTCGCGGTGCTGGCCGTCTTGCCGGCGGCGCGGCGCGCGCCTTTCGCGGGACTGATGGTCTCGACGATGCAAGGGGCCTATATCCGCGCGCGCGCGGCGCGCAGCCTCGCACCGTTCGATGAGGCGGGGGAACAGCTTGCGCTGCTCGTCCCGACGCTGCGTGCGACCACCACCCAAGGAAACCGGCGATGATCCACGTGAAGAAACTTCCGTTCATGGCCGTGCTGATCTGCGGTTCGCTCGTGCTGACGATGCTGATGGGCCTGCGCCAGTCCATGGGCCTGTTCCTCAAGCCGATGACGATCGAGCTCGAAATCGGCCGCGAGGTGTTCGCGCTCGGCCTGGCGATTTCGAATCTGCTGTGGGGCGCGGTCGGTCCGTTCGCGGGCATGCTGGCCGACAAATACGGCACGGGCCGGTCGGTGCTGATCGGTGGTGCGCTCTACGCGCTCGGCTTCTGGGCGTTGTCCGAGGCGCAGGACGGCACGCTGATCTACGTCGGCAACGTGCTGCAGGGCTTCGCGATGGCCGGGGCGGGATTTTCGATCATTCTCGGCGCGGTGGGCCGCGCGGCACCGCCCGAAAAGCGGTCGTGGGCGCTTGGGATCGTGTCGGCGGGCGGGTCGTTCGGGCAATTCGCCTTCGTGCCCTATGCCAGCTGGTTCCTGTCGACCTACGATTGGCATTTCGCGCTGTTCGCACTGGGGTTGACGGCGCTGACGATCCTGCCGCTCGCGCGCGGGGTCGCGGGCTACGCCGCCCCGCCGGCCGCGCGCGGCGCGCAAAGTGCGGGCGAAGCGCTGCGCGAAGCCATGGGCCATTCCGGGTTCTGGCTGCTGACGATCGGCTTTTTCGTGTGCGGCTTCCAGGTCGTCTTCGTGGCCGTGCACCTGCCGGCCTACATCGCCGATAAGGGTTTGGAGGCGTGGTCGGCCGCCTGGGCGCTGGCGTTGGTCGGGTTGTTCAACATCGTCGGCACCTACACCGCCGGCGTGATGGGCACCAAGGGCGTGAAGAAAAAGCTTCTCGCGGGCATCTATCTGGGCCGCTCGCTGGTGTTCATCGTGTTCCTGCTCGTGCCGGTCAGCGAATACACCGTGCTGGCGTTCGGTGCGGCGCTGGGGCTGTTCTGGCTGTCGACGGTGCCGCTCACCTCGGGCCTGGTCGCTCAGATCTTCGGCACGACGTGGATGTCGATGCTCTACGGCATCGTCTTCTTCTCGCACCAGATCGGCAGCTTCCTGGGCGCGTGGCTCGGCGGCATATTCTTCGACATCTACGGCAATTACGACGCGGTTTGGGGATTGTGCGTGGCGCTCGGCTTCGTCGCCGCGGCGCTGCATTGGCCGATCAAGGACGCGCCGATGGCGCGCCTGTCGGCGCCCGCGCGCGCATGATCGGCCTCGGCAAATCCGCGGGCTTAGTCGCTTTGGCCCTGGCGCTGTCGGGGGCGGTGGCGTTGTGGGTCACGCAAGGCCCCGCCATCGTCACGCAGCTTTGGACGGCGCTCTGCCTTTAGAATTCGGCCGCCCGGCGCTATAGTCCGCGCTTCCTCGGATAAGGGAGCGAAACGGCAATGGCGAAGCTCGCGTTTTTGGGTATGGGCGTGATGGGTTTTCCGATGGCTGGCCATCTGAAGAAGGCCGGTCACGATGTCGTCGTCTACAACCGCACCGCCAAAAAGGCGCAGGAATGGTCGGCCAAGCACGGCGGCGGCAACGCCGCGACGCCGGCCGAAGCCGCCAAGGGGGCGGACATCGTGCTCGCGTGCGTGGGCAACGACGACGACTTGCGCTCGGTGATCTACGGCGACAAGGGCGCCCTCGCCGGGATGGCGTCGGGCACGATCCTTGTCGACCACACGACCGCGTCGGCCGCCGTCGCGCGCGAAATCCACGCCGAGGCCCACAAGAAGGGCATCGGATTTCTCGATGCGCCGGTATCGGGCGGCCAAGCGGGGGCGGAAAACGGCCAGCTCGGCATCATGGTCGGCGGCGACCCGGACGTGTTCGCGAAGGCCGAACCGGTCCTCAAAATCTACGCGAAGGCGCTGTCGCTGATGGGCCCGGTGGGTTCGGGACAGCTGACCAAGATGGTCAATCAGATCTGCATCGCGGGGCTCGTGCAAGGCCTCAGCGAAGGCATGAACTTCGCGATGAAGGCGGGGCTGGATACGGACAAGGTCCTGTCGGTCATCACCGCAGGTGCTGCCGGTTCCTGGCAGATGAGCAACCGCGCCAAGACCATGGTTCAAGGCAAGTTCGATTTCGGCTTCGCGGTCGACTGGATGCGCAAGGATCTGGCGATCTGTCTGGACGAGGCCAAGCGCAACAAGGCGCGCTTGCCGATGACCGCGGTCGTCGATCAGTTCTACGCCCAGGTCCAAGCGCGCGGCGGCGGGCGATGGGATACGTCCTCGCTCATTCACCTGCTCGCCAAAGACTGAACCAGCGCGGGTAAATCCGCCATCCGCGCGAATACATGCGTCGCCAACGCCCGAAGCTCGGCTTCGGGCGTGTGGCCCGCCCCGGCGTAACCCAGCGCCGTCATGCCCGCCGCGCGGGCCGCTTGGAGACCGACGGGTGTATCCTCGATCACCACGCAGGCGGCCGGATCGGCGCCCATTTTCGCCGCGGCGAACAGGAAAAGATCGGGCGCCGGCTTTCCGTTGGCGACCATCGTCGAACTGAAGCGCGCGGCCGGTGCCAATAGATCGTCGATTCCGGCGATTTCGAGGCTGCGGGCGATGCGCGCGGGATCGCTGGACGAGGCAAGGCAGCGCGCGACCGGCAGAGCTTCGATCGCGGCGCGGATGCCGGCCACCGGCCGCAATTCGGTTTCGTAGGCCGCCAGCGTGTCTTCGCGGCAGCGCCGCTCGAAATCCGCGGGCAACTCGATTCCGAAGTGCGCGCGCACGTCGGCGACGACGAAGCCCATCTTGCGCCCGATGTAGCGGCGCGTCGCGGCCGCCAAATCCAGCGGCACGTCCGCCGCCACGAGATGGCGGTGCATGATGCGGTTGGCGATCGGCTCGCTGTCGACCA
>JADCGK010000251.1 GCA_020249045.1 Azospirillum sp.
CGGGCAAGCGCTGATCGGCGGGAACTATCTCGGCCAAGGACCCGAACCGAACGCCAAGATGGTCTACATGGACGCGCGCGCGGTCATCGATGCGAGCGCCACGGCCAATGGCGACGGCGGGCGCGTCATCCTCTGGTCGGATCTCTACACGAGCTTCCAAGGCCACATCGCCGCGCGTGGCGGGGCGCTGGGCGGCAATGGCGGCTTCGTCGAGACGTCCTCGAAGGACAATCTGCAGGTCCAAACCGGCCGCGTGGATGTCGGTGCTGCGATGGGCCGAAGCGGAACTTGGCTGCTCGACCCCCGCAATGTCACCATCGCCAATGCCACCGTCGGCGGCACTTTCGCGGCGAACGTCTTTCATCCGACGGCGGACGATGCGGCCATCGATGTCGCGGCGATCACGGCAGCGCTGAATGTCGGCACGAACGTCGAGATCACGACCGGCGCCGCTGGTGCGCAAGCCGGCAACATCACCGTTGGCACCGCAATCGCGAAAACTGCCGGTGGAAACGCCGTCCTGACGTTGAACGCAGCAGGCGCGATCTACGTGTACAACGCGATTTCTAGTACCGCCGGCCAACTCGGACTCAATCTTTGGTCAGGCACCAACATTGAGGTCACGGCAGCAGTCACCACAAACAATGGTGCAATAACGACGGCCGGGACGAACGGGGTCGGCGCCGCTGGCGGCTACTTCAACAATATTTCTGCGATCAATACGGGCACAGCGAACATAACACTCAATCACACGGGCAACATCGCGCTCGATAACAGCGTCAACACCTCGGGCATCGTTACGCTGAGCACAACTGCATCGATATCCCAAAACGTTGCGATCACTGGCTCGGGTTCGCTCGTGCTCGGGGGTACCGGTCCAGTCACGTTGTTGAATTCCGGTAATGCATTCAGCTCCATCACGCTGAATCGAGCGGCAGCTACATCGAATGTTTCTCTTCGCACGTCCATTACGCCGAACATCCAAACTTCATCGATTGGTACCGGTCAGTTCACATTGACTGGACAGGGTTTCACACAAAGCGGCGCCATCACCCAAGCGGCGGGCGGCGGTACGGTCACGATCGCGGGTGGCACCGGAACTGTGACCTTGAGCCAAGCAAACGCTTGGACTGGCGCTGTCACGGTGACCGGCAGTGCGATCGAGGTCACTGGTCCGCAGACGGCGACCGGCGGCGGGTCCTTCGTGTTCGATGCGACGAATCGGGTGACAATCTCCTCGAACATTCTTGCTTCAGGAGACATAAGCATTTGGGGGAACGCGCCGAGCGGCGATCCGAGCATGGGCGTCAATACTGTCGGCGATCATGATGGCGTCAAAGTCAATGCTGGCGTCCTTGTTGATGCGGGCGGAGGAAACATCAACATCGCCGGTCGAGGTGGCGATTCGCTATCCAACTACGGCGTGAGATTGCTTGGAGGTCAAGTACTCACCTCTGGGAATGGTTCAATCTCTATTAAAGGTCAGGGTGGCAGTTCTGCGACCGGCGGAAGCTTGATCGGCGTTGGTCTGATCTCCGAGGCTTACGTGAAGACGCAGCACGGAGCGTTGGCGATCAATGGCGTTGGAAGCCCCGGTACGAGTGGGGAATATAACTCGGGGATCTTTGTTTACGACTCACGAATTGAAGCGACCGGCGACGGAAGCATTGCGTTGACGGGCTTAGGCGGTGCGTTGACTACATCCGAGTCGATATACATTGCTGGATCGGAGATTGTTGGTGCCGGCAATGGAAGCATCGTACTGACCGCACCGCTCCCTTCGGGAGGTGGTACTGCCCTAGCATTCGTGTCCGGCGGTCCGACAAACGCTGTTGAAATTGGCGGCGTCGCTTTCCAAGGAGATGTCGAACTACGGGCTGATACGATCGCGAACTCTGCAAGCTCATTATCGATATCGCGTGTTGTTGGCGGCGGTACAATTACCCTTCGTCCCAACGACAACTCGACATCCATCGGTCTCAACGGCGGTTCAGGTTCACTTTCGATCGCCGGAACCATACTCAGTTCAATTCAAGGATTCTCCGTCCTCCAGCTCGGTTCCGGGGCGCAGACAGGCGACATTCAGATCGACAGCACGTCATTCTCTCAAGATCTCAAGATCTGGACGCAAGGTTCGTCGCTCACGAACGCGCTGTCGATGGGGGCCAACAATCTGACCATCATCGCCCATGGTGGCTACACTCAGGGCATCGGTCCGATAACCAGCTCGGGCACGGTCACCTTCTCTGGCCTGGGTGATGTGACGGCGATGGATTCCGGGAACAGTTTCGGGTCGTTGGTTCTTGCCAAGACCGGGACCGCCGCCAACGTGAATATCTCCACAAACGCCGGCACCATGTCTCTGGGTACCTCAACCATGGGGACAGGCGCGCTGACGCTCGTAGGCGCCGGCTTCGTGCAAACCGGCGGGTTGACGCAAGACGCGCTCGGCGGTGCCGTATCGATCAGTGCGGGCTCTCTTACAGCGACGCTCAGCCAAGCCAATTCGATATCCGGGGACTTCTCCGTTTCGGGCGGGGTCGTAACCGTTTCGGCGCCGCTGTCGTTCACGCGTGCCGGGAGCCAGAACGTCGCCCTCACGGCCTTGACCGGGAATGTGCTGGTTCAAGGCAATCTCGCCAAGACGGGCACCGGGGGCGCAAACTTCGCGATCGAAGCGTCGGAAACCGCGTGGTTCGACAATGCGGGTATTGCTTCCGGTGGCGGCACCATTACGGTCTGGGGCAACGCGCCGGGCGGCGACAACGACACGTCAACCCCCAATGTCGGCACCGCTTGGGGCGTGCGGATCGACGGCGCGGGCGCGGTGTTGAATTCGGGTGCGGGCAACATCAGCATCGTCGGCAAGGGTTCGACCAACGCGGGTGCGGGGGAGCACGGCATCGTGATGCTTTCCGGCGGGTCGATCCAGTCGACCTCCGGAGCCATCACGCTGCAAGGGCGCGGCGGCGACGGCACGGGCGGCGGGGCGCAAGGCGTCATCCTCGGGACGGGCTCGATCCAGACCCAGACCGGCGCGATTTCGTTGACCGGCTGGGGCGGTGCCAACAGTGCCACCGGTTACGGCGTTTCGATCGACTCGACCTCTTCGATCGTCGCGTCGACCGGGGCGACGGTCACGATAGACGGAACGGGTACGAATGGCGGCACGGGATTCAGTGCGCTTGGCGGAACCCCGTCGCTGAATGCGGGTACCGGCGGATT
Organism: Azospirillum sp.; assembly: GCA_020249045.1. Lineage (GTDB taxonomy): Bacteria > Pseudomonadota > Alphaproteobacteria > CACIAM-22H2 > CACIAM-22H2 > Tagaea. Next base: position 3,226 of record JADCGK010000251.1, read on the forward strand.
GACTCTGATCTCGAACAACGGCCTGTCGCTCGCGGCGGCGACGCTGATCGCGGGCGGAGCGACGACGCTGACGGGCAATGCGGGCGCCATCGCGGCGAACAATGCCAAC
>JADCGK010000252.1 GCA_020249045.1 Azospirillum sp.
ACGGGTGGGCTGGCGGCGCTGGACGGCCACGGCGGTCGGCTTCGCGGGTGTGGCGATCGTGGTCCGGCCGCTGTCGATCGATTTCGAATTCGCGCATCTGGTTGCGCTGGCCGGCGCCTTCCTGATCGCGGACGTGATCGTGCTGGTCAAGAAGCTCCAGGGCAGCGAAAGCAACGCGACCATCATGGCCTATTTCGGGATCGTCACGTCGCTCGCGAGCCTGGGCCCCGCGATCCTGGTGTGGACCGATCCCACGCCGCTCGAATATCTGCTGCTGGGCGCCATCGCGCTCAGCGCGACGGCCGGCCAATGGCTGGCGTTGCTCGCCTATCGCCGGGCCGACGCCTCGGCGGTCGTGCCGTACGACTATCTGCGCTTGGTCTTCGCCATCGCGCTGGGGGCGGCGTTCTTCGCCGAACTGCCCGACCGCTGGACGCTGCTCGGATCGGCCGTGTTGATCGCGGCCACGCTCTACATCGCCTATCGCGAGATCGCACTCGGGAAAAAGCCGAGCCTCGGCGGATGAGCGCCTTGCTCGCCCGCATCCGCGCTTCGGGTCCCAATGCGCGCGGCGCAATGTGGGCGCTGATGGCGACCTTGTGCTTCGGCGCCATGGACGCGCTGGTCAAATTCGCCGGCGGTTCGCTGCATCCGCTGCAGATCGCGTTCTTCCGCTGCCTGTTCGCACTGGTCGCCACGCTGCCGTGGCTGCTCTACGCGGCCGGCCCGGCGGGCTTGCGGCCGCGCCGGATGGGCGGGCATTTGCTCCGCGCCTTGTTCGGCTATGCCGCGATGGCCAGCGGCTTCGCGGCCTTGGCCAACATGAATTTCGCCGATGCGGTGGCGTTGGGCTATGTCCGGCCGCTATTCCTCGTGCCGCTTGCCGTGATGTTACTGGGCGAGCGCGCGAATTGGGGGCGCTGGGCGGCGATCGCGGTGGGTTTCGCGGGCGTGGTCGTGATGTTGCGCCCCGGGGCCGGCATCGTCGATCCCTATGCGGGGCTCGCCCTGCTCTCGGGTTTCTTCGTGGCGTGCGTCAGCGTCACGATGAAGCGTCTGGCCGAAACCGAGCGGCCCGAGGCGATTTTGTTCTGGTTTTCGATCTTCGCGAGCGCGCTCGCCTTTGGGCCGGCGCTGTTCGTGTGGCGCTGGCCCGAGCCCTGGCTGTGGCCGGTCTTGCTCGCGATGGGGTTGCTCGGCACGCTCGGCCAATATCTGATCGTGCGCGCCTATCGCATCGCCGAGGCGACGGCGGTCGATCCGGTCGACTATACGCGCCTTGTTTTCGCCGCGGCGGTGGGCGTGTTCGCGTTCGGCGAATCGCTGACCATGAGCACGGCGGCGGGGGCGGCCCTGATCGTCGTGTCGACGTTCTATCTGGCGCGGCGGCGCTAGAGCCTGATTGGTCGGGGATGGATCATCCGCGCAAGCTCTAACCCCAAAGCGCGATGACGCACAGGCCGAGGGCGCCGATCACCAGCGCGGACAGATGCTTGCGCAAGCGGATGTACCAAAGCGGGAAGCGCCCGTCGCGCGCGGCGCGCGCATCGACCACGTAGGCCGCCCAGAAACCGACGATCAGCAGGATCAGGCCCGGCAACGGCTCGAGCCACGCCGCGCCGAGCCAACCGAGCAAGGCCGGGACGACCGACCAGCCCAACGCGGCTTCGGCGGCGGGATCGGTCAGCGCGCGGCCCCAATGCACCGCACCGACGAAGGACAGGATCGTGGCCGCGTAGATCGCTGTGACCGCCAGGGCCGCGTCCTGCGCCTCGGGGGCCCCCAGCCACAACGCGGCCGTACCCGCGTAGAATGGGATCACCCCGCCGAAACCGAGGAGTTGGGCGCCTTTGGGCGGCGATGACGACATGGCGGGCGCGTCCTTGTTAAAGTGCGGCGACAACGTGCGGCCAGGAAGATCGGCCGGCAGCGGAAAGGAATCAAGTCATGGACGTCGCGGGACAAGCGGCCCTCGTCACGGGCGGGGGATCGGGGTTGGGGGCGGGCACGGCCAAAGCGCTGGCCGCGGCGGGCGCCAAGGTCGCGGTGCTGGACGTCAATCTCGACGCGGCCAAGGCGCTGGCGGCGGAGATCGGCGGGCTTGCGCTGGCCTGCGACGTGACCTCGGCGGCGGATGCGGAGAAAGCCGTCGCCGCGGCGGCGGCCGCGCACGGCCCGGCGCGCGTGCTCGTGAACTGCGCGGGCATCGCGCCGGCGGCGAGGATCGTGGGCAAGGACGGGCCATTGGCGCTCGACGCCTTCCGCAAGGTGATCGAGGTCAATCTGATCGGCACCTTCAATCTGACGCGCCTGGCCGCGGCGGGTATGCAAAGCCTGCCCGCGGATTCGGGCGGCGAGCGCGGCCTGATCGTCATGACCGCCTCCGTCGCCGCGTTCGAAGGGCAGATCGGGCAAGCGGCCTACGCCGCCTCGAAAGGCGGCGTCGCGGCCCTCGTGCTGCCCGCCGCGCGCGAATTCGCCAAATCCGGGATCCGCGTGATGGGCGTCGCACCGGGCCTGTTCGGCACGCCGATGCTGTTGGGTATGCCGCAGAACGTTCAGGACAGCCTCGCCCAGCAAGTGCCGTTCCCCTCGCGCTTCGGCACGGCGGCCGAATACGCCGCCTTGGTGATGCACATGCTCGCCAATCCGATGCTGAACGGCGAGGTCGTGCGCCTGGACGGCGCGATCCGCATGGGGCCGAAGTAATGCCGCTGCAAAACCGCGTGACGCCGTTTTCGCGGATCGAGGCCGATCCGGCGCGCGGGCTGTTCATGGGCAATCGCGGTTGCCTGCACGGCGAATACAAGAATCTCGAGGTCGAGCAGACGCGCGAGAAACGGTGGCTGATCTGCCTGACGACTTTCCGGGGCCGCAAGCGGCGCCTGATGCATCCGGGGGCGTATACCGAGCTGTTCTTCCTGGACGAAGCGACCGCGCTTGCCGCCGGTCACCGGCCCTGCGCCGAGTGCCGCCGGCAGAATTTCGACGCCTTCCTGAAGCTGTTCCCCGGCAAGCGCGCCAACGCCGAGGCGCTGGACCGCACGCTGGCTTCGCAGCGACTGCGCCCCTACCCCGAGGATTTCGCCGCCCTGCCGGACGGCGCCATGTTCGAGCGCGAGGCGGCGGCCTTCCTCAAATGGCGCGGCAAGGCCCATGCGTGGTCGCACGCGGGCTATGCGCCCGCACCGATACCCGACGGCAAGGTCGAAGTTCTGACGCCCGAAGGCACGCTCGAAGCGATCGCCAAGGGATACAAACCCGTCGTGCATCCGAGTGCGAAATAGATTTCGTACCTATCCGGTTAACGCATATACCCGCTACAAGTGGGATGCCGCCACTCGCCGGAGTATAGGTTTTCATAGGTCGGCGCCTGCGCATTGCTGGCCAACCCAAGCAGAGACCTAAACGTATTGAACGGGTAGAATCTGCGGTTGAAGCGAAACGTGAACTCGTTCAGGTACGCCTGAAGATGTTGTGGACTTACACCGTGATGCGTCCTGCTCAGCCAGTTTTTCAGTCCCGAAAAGACGAGATGGACGATCGGTAGGTGTTTTTCGGCAACAGCCGGGTCGCCGCGCTCCGCGACCGCCTTATGGCGATAGCCAAGGCGTTTGAGGTCGGCGTATCCGCTCCAGTCATCCGTGATTATTTTTGCCCCAGGAACGTCGGCGCTTGTCGTGAATTCGCTCAGCGACAGAGCGCTGCGATCAGGTATGATCGTCAGTCGCACACGCCCGGCGTACCGACCGCCTTTCCGGTTATCCAGCGCGCCGCCAGACTGGCGCCGACGAACTTCAACCGCCGCTGCCACCACGATTTTGTCGCGAGGCCCGCGCCCCTTCCCTCGAACTCGACCGCCGACATAGGTCTCATCGAGTTCGACATGGCTGGCGCGACCGCCACCGATACGTTCTTGGTCTGGCCGAACCATGCCGGCCCGTAGCGTGTGCAGAATCTGGAAGGCGGTCTCATATCGGGAGAGGCCGAGCTGACGCTGGAATTGGACGGCCGATATTCCGGGCGTCTGACTGGAGACAAGATAAGCGGCCCAGAACCATGTGCTGAGGGGCGTATGTGACCGCTCCATGACCGTACCAACCGTGAGGCCGGTATCGTTTCGGCAACTGCGGCACCGCAACACGCCCGGACGAGAAGAAAAACGAAACGGTTCAGATCTAAAATTGCAGTAAGGGCAAATAAACCCGTTACTCCACCGCGCCGCCTCCAGATACTTGGCGCATGCGTAATCGTCTGGGAACAAGCGCTGGAAGTCCAGCAGCGATCGAGGGAACGGCAGATCCGACCTTTTGAATATGTCTTTGACCTGGCCGGCGGTCACGGGTGAAGGCCGCTCGTTCCACCGTTGGAATCGTCGCCAGGTCCGCCAAATTTCTTTTTGGATGAAACCCCGGAAACATCCACGACCGCGTACTCTGATGGCGACAATGTCGCAATCACTCGTAAAATTTGCTCTACGATACCAAGGACGACACTTCGCCTGTTCGTTGGCAAGACCCAGTTCGTTGGCAAGACGAGGATCGAAAGCGTTCGTCCCGAAAGATTCTGCTGAGCGTACATGTTTTTGTCCGCGGTTATCAGCAGGTCGAGACTTCCTTCCATCTGAGAAAGAAGTTTCCCGTTTTTGATTGCCTTCCAGCCGAGGTCCTTGTCGTTAACCGACCTGACTAAATGCCCTGCGCGCAACGACCTCAACTGGACCGGAATATTCTCATCCAGAAGAATTCTCACGCTCCAGGACCCTTGATCGTTTCACAGGCGGCCTCAAGGCACGCCACAAGGTCTTCCTTGTTAAGACTCGGATAGGACTGGACGATCTCATCGATGGTGAGCCCGTCTTCGAGATTCTCGAAGAGGACCTCGACCGGAACGCGCGTGCCGCGAAAAACAGGACGCCCGCTCAGGACATCCGGATCTCGAACAATCACGTCGATCATTTTGGCCTCCGAGTTTGGTGTTTATGACGAACGAACATAGCCGTAGTATGTGTGGGCATAAACCGGATAGGCGCGATAGTTTTCAGCTCCGCGCCGCGGCCTCGACGAAGCGGGCGAGTTCCACGTCGAGCATGGTCAAACCGCCCGCATCGTGCGTCGACAGCACGATGTCGACCTTGTTGTAGACGTTGAACCACTCGGGATGATGATCCATCTTCTCCGCCTTCAGCGCGACGCGCGTCATGAACGCGAAGGCCGCGCCGAAATCGGCGAATTTGAAGGATTTGGCGATCGCGTCGCGGCCGGGCAATTCGGCCCAGCCCGGCAACGCGGCGAGTGCCGCGACGCGCGCGGCTCCGGCGAGTTTTTCCATGCGCAGAGTCTCGCCGCAGTTGGCGCGCGGCGCAAGCCGGGTTAGCGTCCGCGCATGGACGAGCCGCCCCGCTACGCCCCGGATTTGGCCGAAATCGAACGTTTGGCCGAACGCGCCCGCGCGAGCCTGCCCGCCGAACTCGCGGTCCACATCAAGGACGTCGTGCTGCGCGTCGAGGATTTTTGCGACGCCGAAACCGAGCGCGAGATGGCGCTCGAAAGCCCCTACGATCTTCTCGGGCTCTATCGTGGGGTCAACAAGCTCGATGAGAGCGTGGCGGTCGCGCGCCGCCAACCGGACATGATCTTCCTCTACCGCGTGCCGCTGCTCGCCTATTGGATCGAGACGGGCGAGGAACTCTACGCGCTGGTGCGCCACACGATGATCCACGAAATCGGCCACCATTTCGGCTTTTCGGACGACGATATGGAATGGCTCGAACGCGAGGACGCGCGATGAGTCTGCCGCCCGAGGACGAGGCCTTGATCGCCGCGGCGCGCGCGGCGATCGCCGCGCTCTACAAGGAGAACCGGCACCATATCGGGTCGGCCTTGCGCACCAAGGGAGGCCGCGTCTACACGGCCGTACACCTGGACACCTATGTCGGGCGCGCGTCGGTCTGCGCCGAGGCGGTGGCTTTGGGCCGCGCGCTGGCCGAAGGCGAAACGGAGATCGAAGCCATCGTGTCGGTGCGCCATCCGCGCCCCAGCGAACCGGACCGGACGATCCGGATCGTCAGCCCGTGCGGGATATGCCGCGAGATGCTGTC
>JADCGK010000253.1 GCA_020249045.1 Azospirillum sp.
AGGCGCGCGAGATCGTCACGGGCGGCGGCCTCGGCAAGATCGCCGGCTTGGCGGCCAACGCATTCGAGAACCAGCGTCGTCAGGCCTTGCTGCGCAAACTGCGCCGCGACGCGTTCGGGCGTCTGGTGTGCAAGCCCATCGCGCCGCTGTTCGAGGACGGCTCGGTCAGCCGCGAACTTGTCCACGGCATCCGCGCGTTCGTGCGCATGCTGATCGGCAAGGAACAGGAGTACGCCTTCGCGACCGCCGTGCAGACGCGTTGGAAAGCGATGCAGGAGGCGAACCCCGACGTTCCGTGGAGCGCCTTTTACGCCGATCCCGAGATCCGCGCCGTCTGGTGGCGAATCCTGTGCACCCTGCCGGCGGCGTTCCGGCATTTCGAGGCGCGGCTCGATCGCATGGTGATGGTGTTGAACACCCGCCAAGGCGATGTCGCCTTGTCGGGAAACGCCTATCTGCACACCCATCACGCGCACGTCGTGGACTTGGCCGGGGAAAGCGAAGCCATCGCGATCCTGCGCGCGTGGGTCTCGACGGGGCTCAATCTGTCGGACGAGGACAAGCGGCTTTACACCGCCGCGACGGGGTATCCGCCGGATTTCGAAGCGCTGGCCGAACGCCTGGATCTCGGCGGCCCCGCGCCGACGTCGATGCCGGCGGCGGAGACGACCTAGTCCTCGCGCGACTTGCGCGCCGCTCGCCGGTTCGGCCGGGCACGCCCGATCAACCCAGCGTGAATGCCTCGTGGATGGCGCTTTTGACGCCGCCTCCCATTTGCGGCCCGCCGCCGGCCATGTGGATCCAGTCGCCCAGCAAGGCCGTCCCCACGCCGTGACGCGGGGTCAGCATGGGGGCGTATTGCTCCCAAACGTCGCGCGCGAAATCGTAGGCCTCGTTCTGGCCCATGACCTTGTTCGTGCCTTCCCCGCCCATGCAGAACATCCGGCCGCGATGCACGACCGCGCCGTGCCCCGATCGGGCCGTCGGAATGGGCGTGCGGAAGCGCCAGCGGTCCTCGCGCGGATCGTAGCTGTGATGCAGGTTCGAATTCGTATGGAACGTGTCGACGCGTCCGGCCGTCAGATGCAGCACTCCCGCATGCGCGACGATGCCGCAATGGTCGCGCGCGGTGGGGAAGGGGGAAGCTTCGCGGAAGCGGTCCTCCTTCACGTCGTAGACCAGATGCCAATCGACCGATTTGCGCGTTTCTTGCGTGTTGCCGACGGCCCCGCCCACCAGATGGATCGCATCCCCCAGCGCGATGCACGCGATCGCCCCGCACGCGCGCGGCAGCGGGCGGATTTTCGTCCACCGGTCGCCCTCGGTGCCCCAGACGAAATTCTCGTCATGCGGGAAGCGATTCTGCTCGACGAACCCGCCGAAGGCGTAAAGCCGGCCCGCATGCGCGGCCACCCCCACGTGATTGGCGCCGCGCGGCAGTTTGGCGGCCTCGCTCCACGCGTCGCGCGCGGGGTCGTAGACGTGGTGATAGGGCATGTCCACGCGCTGTTCGGCGTAGCCGCCGACCAGATGCAGCTTGCCGTTCAATTCCGCCGCCCACGCCATCTCGGTACGCGGCAGCGGCAACGGGGCACGCACGGCCCAGCGGCCGGGTTGCGCGGCTTTGGGCGCCGGGCTGTCGTAGACCGCGTGTTCCAGCGCCAAGGCCGGGAGGCCGACGCGGCCGGGTTGGTTGAGGCGTTCGAAGTTCTGCCCGTGATGCGGATGCTGGGCGAGGGCGGGGGCCGCCAGCGCCGCCCCGACGCCGCCGAGGGCCGCGCGGCGCGAAAGTCGCGTCGTCATGTGATCTCCCGTGTCAGCTTGTTGACCATGGCGTATCCGAACGTGTCGAAACCTTGCACCGTCATCGCGAAGGCACCCGCGCCGCCGACGACGTGCCGACGGAAATACTCGTCGAGACCGCCCGGCGGGTGCGTATGGTTCGGGTTCCACATGCTCGGCGTTTCGGAAAGGATGACGAGCGCGTTGATCGTCGTACCCGCGGCGACGGCCAAATCGCGCGCGGCCTCGGGCAGCATGCCGCTGGTGTTCGTGCCGTCCCCGGATACGTCCAACGTGCGCTTGTCCGCAGGGAAGGGGCAGCGCGCGAACTCGCCCATCGACCAGGCGATCGCTTCGCCCAAAGCGGTGGACGCGCCGAACGGACGCGGGACTTCGAGCAACCGGCCCGCGAAATCCTCGGCCGCCGCCGCGCCGTCGATGCGCGCCCAATCGACGATGGTGCGCTGCGAGCCGACGCCCGACCACTCGAAATAGGTGACCCCGACCGCCCCGTTGCGCCCGCCGGTCATCACCCGGACGACGCGCGGGTCGGCCAGCGCCGATGCGTAGCCTTGGCGCTGCAAGGCAAACTCCACGTCGTCGACCGACCGAGAGACGTCGGCGGCCAGCACCAATTGGAGGTCGACGGCCCCGGAGGCGCGGGCGCGCCTCGCTGGCCACAGACCGGCGGCGGCGAGGCCGGCGGACAGCGCGCGGCGGCGGGTAATCGCTTTTCGGACCATCGGCGCGCCTCGGCGGGTGGAGCGGACGGAAACCGGAACCGATGGAAAGCGTGCCACGGCGCCGGGGCGTCTGTCGCGTTGTTTTCGGTTTCGGCGGCGTGGCAAGCTCCAGCCATGGAAAGTTCGGATTGGGCGCCGGGCACGCGCGCGGGTTTCGTCGATCGGCCGGGCGCGCGGCTTTACTTCGAAACACAAGGGGCGGGACCGGCCGTCGTCTTTCTGCACGGGCTGGGCGGCAACCATCTGTCGTGGTGGCGCCAGGCGCCGGTTTTCGCGGCCCGCCACCGCGTCGTGACCTTCGCCGCGCGCGGCTTCGCGCCGTCGACGGCGTCGTCGTTGCCGCCCGATCCCGCCGATTTCGCGGACGACTTGGCGGCGCTTCTCGATCGGCTGGAGATCGCGCGTTGCGCCCTCGTCGCCCAGTCGATGGGCGGTTGGGCGGCGGTCGAATTCGCGTTGGCCAATCCGGCGCGCGTCGCCGCTCTGGTGCTGGCCGCGACGTCGGGAACCTTCGACGTGCGCGCCCTCGACCCCGCAGCGTTCGACGCATGGTCGGTTCGCGCGACGGCCGCGCGTGCGGCGCTGCGCGACGAAGGCATCCACCCGGCGGCCGGCCGGCGCCTCGCCGAGGCCGATCCGGCGCTGCACGGCCTTTACCTTTCCATCGACGCGCTGGCCGCGGCGGGTGGGCTCGAGAAGGAGGCGCTGCGCGCGCGGCTCAAGCGCGCGCGCCCGCCCGCCGACGCGGCGAAACTGGCGTGTCCCGTTTTGCTGGCGATGGGCGAGGAGGACGTCGTGTTCCCGTCCTTCCTCGCGCCCGTACTGGCCCGCCAGATCGCCGACGCGCGGGAGATCGAATTCCCGCGCGCCGGCCATTCGGCCTATATCGAGCGCGCCGCCGAATTCAACGACGCCGTCGCCGGGTTCCTACACGAAGCCGGCTGGCGCTGAACCGACCCAGCGCGCGCTCGCCGTCAGTTCGCGAGCCAGACGCCCGCGAGGTCCTGGCCGAGCAGGTGCGAGGGCGTGATGTCCCAGCCGCGCACGTTCGTGGCCAGCGGTACGATGCGCGCGAACCAATAGAGCGGGACGGTATAGGCCATGTCGAGCAGATGGATTTCGAAGTCGCGCACCAGCGCCTTGCGCTTCGCCGGATCGATTTCGCGTTCCTGACGGTCGAAGATTTCGTCCAGACGCCGGTCGGTGTGCCGCGACACGTTGAAGCCCGGCACGCGATCGAACGAAATGAACCGGCGCAGCTGGAAGTTCGGTTCGTCGGCGAACTCCGTCGTGAAGTCGAGCATCACCTGGAAGGCGCCCGACGTGCGCGAGGAGAAATAGGTCGCGCGCTCGGCCTGGCGCTGCTCGGCCGTGACACCGATCTGGCGCCATTGGTCGATCATCCAAACCGCGACGGTCGGGAAGGGCGGCAGCGACATCGACATGATTTCGAAGCGCAGGTTGGGCACGCCCGCTTCCTGCAGCAAGCGGCGCGCCTCGGCGCGGGCGCGGGCCATGTCGCGCGTGGGCGTCATGCCGGGATACGTCGCGAGGTCCGCGCGGCTCGGTGCGAACTCGTAGCCGGGCCGCAGCAACGTGCCGGTCGCCTTCACTTGGCTGACGCGCGCGAGGCCTTCCTCCGATCCGAACCGGTCGAGCGCCATGCTCAACGCCCGGCGCACGCGCACGTCGTCGAAGGGCTTCTGTTCGACGTTGAAGGACAAGATCAGGCCCGAAAGCCAGTTGGCTTCCTGGAAGGTCACGCGCGGACCGGCCACGCGCGCGCGCTCGGCCGGGGAAATGCCGCGGAATTCGGCCATGACTTGCCCGCCTTGCACGGCGTTGAGCATGGCGGCGCCCGACATCACGACCGCGCGGAAGCCGTCGAGATAGGGTTGGCCGTCGCGGAAATATCCGTCGAAGCGCGTGCCGGTCCAATGCGAGCCGGGTACGCGTTCGCCGAAGCGGAAGGCGCCCGATCCCATCACTTCCTTCTCGGGATAGCGCGGGTCTTGGGCGAGTTTCGCGGCCGAGTAGATGCAATTGAAGGGGGCCGCGAGGTAGGTCATGAAGGCGGGGTTCGGGTTGTTGAGCCGGAAGACGACCGTATCCGGCGTGGGCGCTTCGATCGCCGCCACGTCCTGGAAATGGTCGCGCCGCGCCGAGCGGCCGCCTTGCGGCGGGGTCTTGATGCGCTCGAAGCTCGCCTTGACGTCGGCCGAGGTCAGCGCGCTGCCGTCGTGGAAGCGGATCGGCTGGTTCAAACGGAACGTGTAGGTCTTGCCGTCGGGGGCGATCGTCCACTCGCGCGCGACGTCGCCGATGATCCGCGGATAGTTCTTCGGATCGAACTTGATCAGCGTCGAATAATGCGGCGCGAGGTGATGGATCACCGCGAAATTGGTCGCCGCATGGCAATCGGTCGTGTCGGGTTCGCCGCCGACCGCGAAAATGAACGTGCCGCCGCGCCGCGGCTGCTCTTGGGCGGCGGCCGGAACGGCGATCAGCGCGGCCAACGCCGCGATCAGCAAGGATTTGCGCATCGTTTCTCTCCCGAATGCTTTGCGGCGACGATACCCGTTAAGTCTCATGCGTTCCAGCCCGGATGCGGCCGCCATTGATACGGCGTTTCGATCCGCGAAACCTCCTCGGCCGTCAGCGGCGGCATGTCGGTGGCTTGGGCCACGTCGTCGAGTTGGTCGAGCTTCGTGGCGCCGATGATGGGCGCGGCCATTTCCGGCTTGGACCACAGCCATAGCAGCGCCACTTGCGTGGGCTTCGCTCCCCGCGTTCGCGCGATGGCGCGGATCGCGTCCAGAACCGCCCAATCGCATGCGCGCCAGTTCTCGGGCTTCGCGCGGTCGTCCTTGGCCGCGCGCTCGGTCGTGCCGCCGCCCTCGGGTTGGCGGTTGCCCGCGAGGAAACCGCGCGCCAGCGGCGAATACGGGATCAGCCCCACGCCCTGCTCGGCGCACAGCGCGTTCATCTCGCGCTCCTCCTCGCGCTGGATGGCGTTGTAGAGGTTCTGCATGGCCACCGGCCGGGCGTAGCCGCGGGCGTCGGCGATCGCGATCATTTGCGCGAATTTGTAGGCGGGCATCGCCGACCCGCCGATGTAGCGGACCTTGCCCGCGCGCACGAAGCCGTCGAGCGTCGCCATGACCTCCTCGAGCGGCGTGACCGCATCCAGTCGATGGACCTGGTAGACGTCGACATGGTCGGTCCCCAGGCGCTTCAACTGCGCGTCCAACGCGGCGACCAAGTGCTTGCGGCCGAGCCCGATCGCGTTGGGCGCGGCACCCATCTTCAGGCCCACCTTGGTCGAGATCACGAGTTCGTCGCGCGGCACGAGGGGAAGCAGCTTCTCGCCCATGATCGTTTCCGACAGGCCCAGATTGTACGCGTCGGCCGTGTCGAAGAAATTGATCCCAAGATCCAGCGCGCGCCGGAAGAACGGCGCGCTCTCCTCGGGCCCGAACGCGGCCCAGGCGCGGCGCCCCGCCGCGCCCCAAGAGTTGCCGCCCAAACACACGCGGCTGACCATCAGACCCGATCGTCCCAGCGAGACGTATTTCATTGTGTTCCTCCCCCTTCGGTCTGCGCTTCAACTGCCCGAAAACGGCAATCTCCACAAGGGGTTCCGGGGTGTTGCGCGGGGCGCGATTCGGCCCCATATACGGGACGTCGAAAGGATCGTGAAAAACGCCATGGCCGGTTGGACGCTCGAGGACATCGCTTGGACCGAATTTCGCGCCGATCGGGTCGATCCCGATCTGCTGGCTGTCGCCAAGGCCGCCGCCATGGTCGAGCACAACGGCGCCGATTACGCGGTGTACCTCAACAACGTCTTCGCCGACGATCCGGCGATCAAGCCCGCGATCGACGCTTGGGCGCTCGAAGAGGTCCAGCACGGCAAAGCGTTGGCCCGATGGGCGCGCATGGCCGATCCCGCCTGGGATTTCGACGCGGCGTTCCGCCGCTTCGTCGAGGGGTACAAACTGCCGCTCGATGCGACCGCCTCGGTGCGCGGCAGTCGCGCGGGCGAGTTGATCGCGCGGTGCATCGTCGAAACGGGGACGAGTTCGTACTACACCGCGCTGGCCGAAGCGTCGGACGAACCGGTCTTCGCGCAGATATGCCGGAAGATCGCGGCCGACGAATTCCGGCACTACAAACTGTTCTACGACGAAATGAACCGCTACCTGGAACGCGACGGCATGGGCCGCCTCGCGCGGGTTTGGACGGGGCTCGGCCGCATCGCGGAATCCGAGGACGACGAATTGTCCTACGCCTATTACGCCGCCAATATTTGGCCCGCTCCCTACGACCGGAAGACGGCCGCACGCGCCTATGCCCGGCGCGCTTACGCCGTCTATCGCCGGCGCCACATCGACCGGGGGATCGCGATGGCGCTGAAGGCCGTGGGCTTGCCCGCCACGGGCGCTTTGCAGCGGCCCATCGCGGCCCTCGCCACGGCGTTCATGACGCGCCGGGCGGCGTCGCTGGCGCGCGCGGGCGCATGAAGCCGGCGCGCTGCCGCTTCGACATACCCTTGTCGCGCGGCGGTGCCATCCGCATCCTGCCGCTGGGCCGGTGGGCCAAGCCCTATCTGGTGGAAGGCCTCGCGCGGACGTCGCCCGAAACGCAGACGCGCCGCTTCGGCGCGCCGCGCGCCGGGTTTACGCCCGCCGAGCTCGACCACCTGACCCGCGTGGACGGCCGCACCGTGCTGGCGCTGGGCGCGCGCGATCTCGTCACGGGTCGGGGGGCGGGCGTGGCGCGCTGGATGCGCGACGGCGCGACCTCGGCCGAGGCGGCGATTTTGATCGTCGACGAATTCGCGCGTCGGGGTGTCGGGCGCTGGTTGATGGGCGGATTGGTGGTTTCGGCCAAGCGGGCGGGGCTTGCGCGCCTGCACGGCGAGACCCACGCCGACAACCACGCGATGCTCGGGCTCGCCGCTTGGTTCGGCGCGCGCACGCGTTTCGCCGGGGGCGGACGCACATTGCTGGAACTCGACGTGCCGCCGGCGTGGCCCGCCGGCGAAGCCGGGGAATTCTTGTCGCGCATCGAGCGGCATGTCGACGGCCGCGCCTGAACCGCCCGGCTTGAATGAAGTGTCACGAACGTGTAACCGAGGAAGGGTAAGCGGGACGCGTCCATAATCCCGCCCCACAAGGGAGCCGTTCCGCGATGATCCGTCGCCTCGCCGTTTCTTTGGCGCTCGCCGCCGCCCTTTCGCCCTTCGCCCTTTCGTCCGCTGGGGCCCAGCAAGCGCCTTCCGGGCGGCTCGTCCTCTACACCTCCCAGCCGCAGGCCGACGCCCAAGCCACGATCGACGCGTTCCGCCGTCTTCATCCCGGCGTCGAAGTCACCTTCACCCGCGACGGCACGACGCAATTGATGAACCGGCTTCAGGCCGAATTCGTGGCCGGCAATCCCCAACCCGACGTGCTGCTGATCGCCGACGCGATGACGATGGAGGCGCTCAAGCGCGACAACCGCCTGCAAGCCTATCCGGGCGCCCGCGTCGACGGGCTGCCGCAAGGCGGTTTCGACGCCGAGAAAACCTATTTCGCGACCAAGCTCATCACCACGGGCATCGTCTACAACCGCGCCGCGCCGATGAAGCCGGAAAGCTGGGCCGATTTGCTCAAGCCCGAAGCGCGCGGCCAAGTCATCATGCCCTCGCCGTTGTTCTCCGGCGCCGCCGCGATCCACATGGGGGCCATCGTCCGCCAGCCGGGACTCGGTTGGGCGTGGTTCGAAGGGCTCAAAGCCGGCGGCGCGCAAGCCGCGCGCGGCAATCCCGCCGTGCTCGAAGCGGTGGCCGGCGGCCAGAAGCTTTACGGCGTCATCGTCGATTTCATGGCCATCCGGGCCCGCGAACGCGGTTCGCCGGTCGAATTCGTGTTCCCGCGCGAAGGGGCGACGTTCGTGACCGAACCGGTCGCGATCCTGCGCACCGCGCGCAACGTCGCCGCCGCGCGCGCCTTCGTCGATTTCGTCCTGTCGCCGGACGGTCAAACTCTCGCCGCCCAGCAAGGCATGTTGCCCGCGTTGTCCGAAGTCCGGCCGCCGCAAGGCTTTCCCAATCTGGCGGACGTTCGCTTGATGCCCGCACCGGTCGCCGATCTGCTGCGCAGCGACGAGCGCGACAAGGAACGCTTCGCCGACCTGTTCGGCCGGTGATCGCCTCCGCGACGGTGCTGGGCTCGCGCGAACGGCTCTGGCTGTTCGCCCTCGCCGCATGCATCGGTGCCATCGCGCTGTGGCCGCTTGCCCGGCTCGTCTGGGAAGCGGTCGCCCCGCGCGGCGGCGGGTTCGATCTGTCGGTGGCCGAGCGCGCCTTGTCGTCCCCCGCCACGTGGCGCGCGGCGTGGCGCACGCTCGAAACCTCGGTGCTCGGCACGGCGATCTCGCTGATCCTCGGGCTCGGCTTCGCGCTCGCCGTCGCGTTGACCGACATCCGCGCCAAGGCGGCGCTCGTCTTCCTGTTCGTGCTGCCGCTCGTGGTTCCCTCGCAGATCGCGGCGCTGGCTTGGATCAACATGGCCGGACCGCAAAGCGCGCTGTTGGGCGCGGTGGGTCTCGCGCCGCCGCCCGGATCCCCCAATCCGATGCTGGGCCGCGAGGGCATCGCCTGGCTGCTCGGCCTCGAACACGCGCCGTTCGTTTTTCTGGCCGTGCGCGCGGGGCTGCGTGCGCTGCCGCGCGAGGCGATCGACGCGGCGCGCGGCTGCGGTGCCGATCGCACGACCGTTGCGCGCACGATCGTGCTGCCGCTGATGCTGCCGGCGATCCTCGCGGGCGCGCTGCTGGCCTTCGTGTCCAGCGTCGGAAATTTCGGCACGCCCGCGCTGATGGGCATTCCGGTCGGCTACAACACGTTGGTCACGCTGATCTACCAGCGCCTTGCGGGCTTCGGTCCGTCCGTGCTCGCGCAAGCGGCGACGTTGTCCGCGCTGATCGGATTGTTCGCGCTGGTCGTGCTGCGCTTGCACGCGCGCTTGCGCAAGGCGACCGACGCGCGTCTCGCGTCGGGCTTGCCCCCCGAACCGTGGCGTTTGGGCAAAGCGCGATTGCCGCTCGAAATCTTCCTGTGGGTCGCGCTCATCCTCGTTTCGGTCGTGCCGTTCGTCGCGTTGCTGGCCCAAGCGCTGGTTCCGGCGATTGGCGTGACGTTGACCGCCGAGACCTTCACCTTGCGCGCGTTCGCCGAGGCGTTCGCCCAGGACGCGGTCGACCGCGCCTTCGCGAATTCCTTCCTGCTCGCCGGCACGGCGGCGATGCTGTGCGTGACGGTCGCTTTGCCGCTCGCCTATTTCGTCGCCTGGCGGCGCTCGCGTCTGGTGCGCGCGATCGACGCGCTGGTCGAATTGCCCTACGCGTTGCCCGGCATCGTGCTGGCCATCGCGATGATCCTCGTCTTCATCAAGCCGATCCCGCTCGTGGGCGTGTCGATCTACGGCACGCTGTGGATCGTGGGCATCGCCTACGTCGCGCGTTTCCTGGTGCTGGCCTTGCGTCCCGTGGGGGCGGCTTTCGCCCAGCTCGACCCCGCGCTCGACGAAGCCGCGGCGGCGGCGGGGGCCCGCTTGGGCCGGCGTTTGCGCGACGTGGCGCTTCCCATGGTGGCGCCCGCGGCGGGTGCCGGCGCAATCCTCGTATTCCTCACGGCGCTCAACGAACTGACCGTTTCGGCGCTGTTGTGGTCGTCGGGCGCCGAAACGCTCGGGGTGATCGTGTTTTCGCTGCAGGAGGGCGGAGACTCCCCGCTGGCCGCGGCGGTTTCCTCGCTCGCCGTCGCGGTGGTTGTGGCACTGATGGCGTCGCTCTCGCTGCTCGCCAAGCGCCTGCCCAAGGGCACGCTGCCTTGGGCGGATTGATCAGGCGGCCGGAACCCAGCCGTCGATCAGCGCAAGATTGACCACCGCACCCGGCGCCGGCCGATGCGCGTCGGGCAGCGACAGGCGCAAGACCGTCGCCGGATCGGCCTCGGCGAACGCATCGACATCCCACGATCCGCCGACATAGGCCACGCGCCCGATCCGCGCGGGGAAACCGTCTTCGGACAGCGCCAAATCCTCCGGCCGCAGCACGAGTTTGGCGGCACCGGGCACGCGGGCATCCGCGCAACGCACGCGATAGCGCCGGCCGTGGAGTTCGATCCCCGCTTGGCCCGCCTGGGCCGCCAACACGCGGACGTCCACGACCGTCCCCCGGCCCACGAACGCGCCGATCGCCGCGGTGGCCGGTTCGCGATAGAGCGTGCGCGGATCGCTGAACTGCACGACGCGGCCCGCGTCCATCACCGCGATCCGGTCGGCGAGGGCCATCGCCTCGGCCTGATCGTGGGTGACGTAGAGCATCGTCGCCTTGGTTTTGACGTGGAAGGCCGCGAAAGCCTCGAGCATCGAGGCGCGCAGATGCACGTCGAGATTGGCAAGCGGCTCGTCGAGAAGGACGACCGCCGGATCCATGGCAAGACAGCGCGCGAGCGCCACGCGCTGGCGCTGGCCGCCCGAAAGCTCGGCCGGATTGCGGTCCTCGTATCCGGCGAGATCCACGCTTTCGAGGGCGGCGGCCACGCGCGCGCGCCGGATTTCGGCCGAGACGTGCGCCACCTCCAGCGCGTAACCGACGTTGCGCCCGACGCTCATATGCGGCCACAGCGCGTAGGATTGGAACACGATCCCCACGCGGCGTTCCTCGGGCGGCACCAACGTGCCTTCGCCCGATACCAACCGCTCGCCCAGCCGGATCGTGCCGGTATCGGGCGTTTCGAAACCGGCGATCAGACGCAACAGCGTCGATTTCCCGCAGCCGGAGGCGCCGAGCAGCGCCACCAATTCCCCGTCGTGCACCCGCAAGACCGTGGGTTCGAGCGCGCGCACGCGCGCCCCTCGCACGGTCGCGAAGGTCTTCGAAACGCCGTCGAGGGCGAGCGCGCTCATCGCCCGGCGGCGGCGCGGATCGCGGGCGCCAACTCGGCCACCACGGCCCGATAAAGCGCGCGCTTGAACGGCACGATCAAACCTTCGAGTTCGTCGAGTTCGGCCCAGCGCCAGGCGTCGAACTCGGCCTCATGCGCGTCGAGATCGATCTCCGCGTCGGTTCCCAGATGGCGCAGTGCGAACCATTTCTGCCGCTGGCCCCGGTATTTCCCCTTCCAGACCTTCGCGCGCAATTCCTCGGGCAGGTCGTAGGCCAGCCAATCGGTGGTTTCCGCGACGATGGCGGCGCGCCTTACGCCGGTCTCCTCGGCGAGTTCGCGCAACGCCGCCGCGCGCGGATCCTCGCCCGGATCGATGCCGCCTTGCGGCATTTGCCAAGCGTCGGGCGCATCGCCGCGCCGGCCGACGAAAACGCGCGCCTTCGGATCGAACAGCATCAGTCCCACACCGGGACGATAGTCGGCGTCCATGACGGATTTCATCGTGCGGGTGTTGCGGGGGCTGCCGCCGGGGCGGGGGAAGCTGCCGGTCCCGCCGCCGGGCCAGACGCTTGGCCCGCCGCCGGTTGGCGATTGACGACCGCGGAGAGCGGCGCGATCACGAAGCCGCGATTCTCGACGAGCGGCAGCCAATTGATCAGGCGTTCGAACGTGACCGGGAACGGCTGGGCGATGCCCACGGCGGCACCGTTGGCGCGCGCGATTCGTTCGAGATCGGCGAGGGCACGGTCGATCGCGGGGCGCGAGGCTTCGACGTCGAGCACGCGATCGGCGTAGGCGCGCGGCACGCCCACTTCGTCGGCGACGCGTGCGGCCAGCGAATTGGGCGCCGCGCGCGAATCGAGCAGCAGCAAGCCGCGCGCGAACAACCGGTCGACCACCGGGCGCATCGCGTCGGTGGAGGTGGTGAAGCGCGAGCCCGCGAAGGTCGCGATCCCGACATAGCCTTGCGCGCGCCCCAGCAGCGAATCCAGCCGTTCGAGATTCTGGCGCGCGGACAGCGTCGTCAGCAGGGTTTGCGGGCCGGGATCGGTCGCGGGAAAATCCGCGGGCTCCATCGGCACGTTGAGCAAAACCTCATGGCCGGCGGCGCGCGCCAGCGCCACCCATTGGGTCAGGTTGTCGGCGTAGGGGCTGAAGGCGAGCGTGATCGCGCCGCCGAGATTCTGGACGGCCGCGTTGGTGGCCGCCTGGCTCTTGCCCAGATCGGTCATCACGATGGCGATGCGCGGCCGACGATCCTCCGGATCGAAGGGGCGCGAAAACCGGACCCAGGTCGGCGCTTCGACATCGCGCGGGGGCAACGGCGGCAGGGCGGGCCGCGCGGCTTGCTGGGGCGCGGCTTGAGGGGCGGGCGTCGGGCGCGGCGGTTGGACGGGGGCCGGTTGCGCTGCGACCGGCGGCGGGGCGGGCTCGCTTTGCACCGGTGGTGCGGGTGCCGGCGTTGCGGCTTGCTCGCGCGGCGCGGGGCGCGGCGCCGGTGCGGGCGGCGGTGCGGGGGCCGGGGTGACGACGGCTGGCGGTGGCGGTGGCGGCGGCGGGGTTGGCTCCGGCGCGGGCGGTTGTGCGGCGGTTGCCGGCGGGGCCGCGGGCGCAGGTTCTTGTGCGGGCGTTGCGGCAGGCGCAAGACGCACCATCGCGGCAACCGGTTCGCCCAAATCGGGCCCGTGTTCGGCGGGCTCCAGTTGGGTCCACGCGGCGTAACCGCCGACGCCGCCGATCAGCAGCGCCCAGGCGACCAAAAGCAGGGAAGGTTTTCGCTTGGCCGCCGGCGCCGGCGCGCGCGCGGGCGGCAAGGGCGGCGGATCGGACTCGTCGGTCGCCGCCATGTCGTGTCCCGTCCGGCCTTCGGCCCCTCAGTTCGCGCGTTGCTGGTAAAGCGCAAGGCCGCGCAAAAGGTCGAGCGCCCGCGCGAGCTGATAATCCTGCGCGGTTTCCTGCGCCGCCTCTTCGTTGGCCGCCGGGGCGCTGGGCTGCGGCGCCCCTTGCGCAGGGGCGGCCTGATCGTTGCGCAACGCGCCGCGCAGGTCGGCCTCGCGGCGCTGCGGACCTTGGGCCGTGCGCTCGATGCGCGCGGCTTCGACCAGGATGTCGGGTTCGATGCCTTGGGCTTGGATCGACCGGCCCGAGGGCGTGTAGTAACGCGCGGTGGTCAGGCGGATCGCCCCTTGGTTGCCCACGGGGCGGACGGTTTGCACCGAGCCTTTGCCGAAGCTTTTGGTGCCGAGCACGATCGCGCGGCGGTGATCCTGCAAGGCGCCCGCGACGATTTCCGATGCCGAAGCCGAGCCGCCGTTGATCAGCACCACGATCGGCAGGCCATTCAGGACGTCGCCCGCGCGTGCGTTGAAGCGCTGGGCTTCGTCGGCGCGCCGGCCCCGGGTGGAGACGATCTCCCCGCGTTCGAGGAACGCGTCGGACACCGCGATCGCCTGATCGAGCAAGCCACCCGGATTGTTGCGCATGTCGAGCACGAGGCCCTTGAAGCGGTTGCCGAGCTGCTCGCGCATGCGCGCGACGGCCGTCCGCAGGCCCTGGTCGGTCTGTTCGGTGAAGCTGGTGATGCGCACGTAGCCGATCTCGCCTTCGAGGCGGCTGCGCACCGACTGGATGCGGATGACCGCGCGGGTCAGCACGATTTCGAACGGCGCCGTCTCGCCGCGGCGCACGAGCAGCTTGATCTGGCTGTTGACCGGCCCGCGCATCTTTTCGACCGCTTCTTGCAGCGTCAGGCCGAGCACCGGATCGCCGTCGAGTTGGACGATCAGATCGTTGGGGCGGAGGCCCGCGCGGAACGCGGGCGTATCGTCGATGGGCGAGACGACCTTCACGAGGCCGTTTTCCATCGTGACTTCGATGCCCAGGCCGCCGAACTCCCCGCGCGTCTGCACCTGCATGTCGCGGAACGAACGCGCGTTCAGGAACGAGGAATGCGGATCGAGGGCGGACAGCATGCCGTTGATCGCGTCTTCGATCAGCTTGCGGTCCTGCACCTCCTCGACGTACTCGCCGCGCACGATTTCGAACACGTCGCCGAACAACTGCAGCAGCCGGAAGGTTTCCGACCCGCCGCCTTGCGGAGCCTGTGCCGCGGCGGGCGGGACGAAAGCGAGGCCGGCGGCGAGGCTGGCGGCGGCGAACGTGCGGGCGAACATCGAAGGTCCTTTTCCGCCGGGCACGCGCCCGGCCGTCGTCTCGTTGCCCGGTCGGCGCGCGCGCATCAGCGCCGCAAACCGGCTTCGGCGCCGAACAGAAGCGGCGAGGGATCGATCGGCAGGCCGTTGCGCCGTAGCTCGATATAGAGCACCGGCGTTCCCCGCTCGCTCGCCCCTGCGCGTCCCACCGGCTCGCCCGCCGTCACGGCTTGTCCCACGACGGCGTCGATTCGGCCCATCTGCGCCAAGATCGAATGATATCCCCCGCTATGTTCGAGGATCAAGATCAGCCCGTAACCCCGAAACGGTCCGGCGAACGCCACCACCCCGTCGAACGGGGCCATGACCGCCGCCGCATCGCGCGGCTCCAGGGTCAGCCCCCGGGCGACTTGCCCACCGGGTTGCGCTGCCCCCCAGTTTTCGACGATCCGGCCGCGCGCGGGCCAGCGATAGCCCGCAAGACCGGCCGTTTCGCCCGGCCGTGCGGGCGGCGGGCGGACGGCGCGAACTGGGGCGGGCGCGGCCCGATCCTCGATCTGGCCGAGGAATTCGCGCAAATCCTGCGCTTCGCGGGCCAGCCGCGCGAGACGCGAGGTCTGTTCTTGCGCGGCCTCGGCGGTTTGGGCGAAGGCGCGGGTCCGCGCGGCGACGGCCGCGTCGAGTTTCGCGCTTTCTTCGGCCAAGGCGGCGATGGCGACGGCCAGCCGCGCGCGTTCGCGCGCCGCGGCCGCGCGGGTGTCGTCGAGCGCCGAGAGGTCCGCGCGCAAAGCCGCCGCGCGGGCTTCGATGGCGGGCATGGCGGCGGCGGCAAGGGTGCCCGCGCGCGCCGCGTCGACCGGCGAACGCGGTTCGAGGACGAGGGCTTCGGGCGGCCGTCGGGCGAGTGCGAGCAGCGCGCCCGCCAGGCCCGCGATTTCGTCTTTTCGCGCGGCGAGCGCCGCTTGGCGCTCGGCGGCCTCGCCGTCCAGGGCTTCGAGGCGCGCCTCGATCGCGATGGCTTGGGCATCCGCTTCGGCTGCCGCGTCGGCCGCTTCGCGCGCGCGCAAGCGCAACTCGGCCACCGCCGCGCGCTGGGCGTCGGTTTCGCGCGCAAGACCGCGCTCGCGCGCGCGTTCCTGTTCGATCAGGCGTTCGAGTTCGATCAGGCGTTGGACTTGCGGGGATTGGGCGGCCGAAGGTGCCGCGGCGAAGCCCGCGAGAAGGACGAATGCCGCCGCGCGCGCCCTCACGCCGGGACCGCGATCAGCGAACGGCCGGTCATTTCCGGCGGCGGGGCGAGGCCCATCAGTTCGAGCAGCGTCGGCGCCACATCCGCGAGCTTGCCGTCGGCGACGTGGACGGGCGCGTTGCGGCCGGGCAGGCGGGCGTCGAACACGTAGACCGGGACGGGGTTCAGCGTATGCGCCGTGTGCGCTTGGCCCGAGACCGGATCGAGCATGCATTCGCAATTGCCATGGTCGGCGGTGACGAGCAGCGCGCCGTGCGCGGCCTCGACCGCCGCCACGACGCGGCCCATGCACGCGTCGACCGTCTCGACCGCACGGACCGCCGCTTT
Organism: Azospirillum sp.; assembly: GCA_020249045.1. Classification (GTDB taxonomy): domain Bacteria; phylum Pseudomonadota; class Alphaproteobacteria; order CACIAM-22H2; family CACIAM-22H2; genus Tagaea. The sequence continues at coordinate 16,192 of JADCGK010000253.1, forward strand.
GAGGTCGCCGGTGTGCCCGACCATGTCGCAATTCGCGTAATTGCACACGACGAAGTCGAATTCGCCCGAACCGATGGCGGCAACGAGCTTGTCGGTCATTTCCGGGGCCGACATTTCGGGCTGCAAATCGTAAGTCGCGACCTTCGGCGAGGGCACCAGGATGCGCGTCTCGCCCGGCCATTCCTTTTCTTCGCCGCCGTTGAAGAAAAAAGTGACGTGGGCGTATTTTTCGGTCTCGGCGATGCGCAACTGCGTGCGGCCGGCGTTTGCGACGACCTCGCCCATCATGTTGGCGAGCGATTGGGGCGCGTAGAGGGCGGTCATCCGCTTGGCGAGGCCGGACGAGTATTCGGCCATCCCCGCCGCGTCGGCGAAGCGCACGATTCGGGCCCGGACGAACCCGTCGAAGCCGGGATCCAGCAGCGCGTCCAACGTCTGCCGCGCCCGGTCGGCGCGGAAATTCGCCATGACCAGCACGTCGCCGTCCTTCATGCCCGCGTGGCCGGGCAGGACGAAGGGCAGGACGAATTCGTCCGATACCTCGGCGGCGTAGGCTGCCGTCAAACCCTCGCGCCAGCTCGCGAAAGCGGGGGCTTTTGCGTCCACCATCGCATCGTAGGCGCGGACGACGCGTTCCCAACGCTTGTCGCGATCCATCGCGTAATAGCGGCCCGATACGCTGGCGAGCGCCACGTCCGGCAAGGCGGCGATGTCGGACTCGAATTTCGCCAGATAGGCCTCGGCGCTGCGCGGCGGCGTATCGCGGCCGTCGAGGAACGCGTGCACGCGCACGGGCACGCCTTCGCGTGCGAACGCGCCGGCGATCGCCGCGATGTGGTCCTGATGCGAATGCACCCCGCCGGGCGACAGCAGGCCCAAAACATGTGCCGTGCCGTCCGCAGCCTTCGCCGCGGCGATCGCGCGGGTCAGTGCGGGGCGGGCGAAAAACGTGCCGTCTTCGATGCCCGCGTCGATGCGCACGAGGTCCTGCATCACGACCCGGCCCGCACCGAGATTCATGTGCCCGACCTCCGAATTTCCCATTTGGCCCTGCGGCAAGCCGACATGGCGTTCGGAGGCTTGCAGGAACGCGGGCGGGTGCAACGCGCGCAGGCGGTCGAAATTGGGCGTGCGGGCCAGCAGAATCGCATTGTTCGCACGTTCGGCCCGATGGCCGAAACCGTCCAACACGCACAACACCACGGGGCGCCGGGGGGTGGTCATCGTCACGAAAACTCCAGGTTATCCGATAACTTAGCCAGATTCTGGATCAACGCAAGGCCGCCCGGCTTTTCGTGGCGGCACTCAGCCTCGGCTCAGCTTCGATTGGTAGAACGATTCCATTCGGTGCTCTTGCGCCGCAGATTCGGGGAGCTGAGAGATGAAGAACATTCGGTTCGCGCCTAAAATTCTCGCCGTCGTCGCGCTGCTGGCGCTGACTGCGGGCGTGCTGAGCTGGCGCGGCATCGCGGGGATGAGCGAAATCCGCGAGAATATGGTCACCGTTGAGCAATCGATCGAGCGTATCAATCACGCGGGTCGGGCGACGGCCAATCTGTTGTCCTACGCGCGCGCGGTCGAATTCCTGCCGATCGAGCTGACCGCGGATCAACGCCGTACGTTCGAAGCCGCCGCCGCCGACGAGAACCGCCGTTTCAAGGCTCGGCTCGACCAGTTGCAACCGCTTTTGGCGACCGAAGAGGGGCGCCGCGGCCTGCAACAGGCACGCGCCGTTCTCGCGCGCTACGAGGTCGAAGCCGCGAAGGTTCAGACGCTCTCGCGCGAGGGCAAGTTCGACGAGGCTGGCAAGCTCGCTTTCGCCATCGCATCGATGATGGAGGAAATCCGGCAGCACATCCGCAGCGTCGAAGACCGCAATCTGCAATTCTATCGCGACGCCGCGAAGGATGCCTCGGCTGACTACGACGCCGCGAAGAAGCTTCTGCTCTCGGTTGCCGCCGTCGGCATCGTCGGCGCTTTGGGACTGGGCTTGTGGATCGTGTTCGTGGGCATCCTCAACCCGCTCAAGGCGATCCTTTCGGCCATGGACCAGACCGCCAAGGGCAACCTGGACGCCGTCATTCCCGGCAAGGGCCAAAAGGACGAGATCGGCGATCTCGCCGCGGTGCTGCAGGTCTTCCAGGACGCGGGCAAGGAGAAACTGCGCCTTCAAGAAGCGCAAAAGCAGGCCGAACTCGCCGCCGAACAGCAGAAGAAGGCCGCGATGATCGCGCTCGCCGACGGCTTCGAGAGCCAAGTCGGCGGCGTCGTGAACGCGGTTTCGGCCGCCGCCACGCAAGTGCAGGGGTCGGCGGCCGCGATGTCGGCCACGGCAGAGGAAACCACCCGCCAGGCGACGGCCGTCGCCGCCGCGTCGGAGCAGGCCTCGACCAACGTCCAGACCGTGGCCGCGGGTGCCGAGGAACTGTCGAGTTCGATCCAGGAAATCGCGCGTCAGGTCGCGGAATCGTCCGCGATCGCCGATCAGGCGGTGCGCGACGTTCGCCGGACCGGAGAGACCGTCGAGGCGTTGAGCCAAGCGGCGCAGAAGATCGGCGATGTCGTGAAGCTGATCTCCGACATCGCCTCGCAGACCAATCTTCTGGCGCTGAACGCGACCATCGAAGCGGCGCGCGCGGGCGAAGCGGGCAAAGGCTTCGCGGTCGTCGCCTCGGAGGTCAAGAACCTCGCCAGCCAAACCGCCAAGGCGACCGACGAGATCGGCGGCCAGATCTCCGAAATCCAGACCGCGACCGGCGCTTCGGTCGAGGCGATGAAGGGGATCGGCGAAACCATCGCGAAGATGAATCAAATCGCCGCAGGCATCGCCCAAGCGGTCGAGGAGCAAGGCGCTGCCACCAACGAAATCGCGCGCAACGTCCAGCAGGCCGCGGCGGGTACGGGCGAGGTGTCGTCGAACATCACGGGCGTGACGAGCGCCGCCGGCGATACGGGCAAAGCCGCGAACGAGCTGAAGGCGGCCGCCGATGGGTTGGGCACGCAGTCGCAGCAATTGCGTCAGGCGGTGGCCGAATTCCTCGGCCGCGTCCGCGCAGGCTGACGTTCGCCGGCGGAATCAGGCGGCCGGCAACGTCAACCGCGCTTCGAGGCCCCCCTCGGCGCGGTTGGTGAAGCGCAGCCGGCCGCCCATCCGCTCCGCCAATGCGATCGAGATCGCGAGGCCGAGGCCGATTCCTTCGTTGTTGCTCGTCAACTGCGCCCGATCCTGTACGAAGGGTTTGCCGAGCTGTTCCATGACCCGCGGCGGAATTCCGGGCCCCTGATCGACGACCCGCACGTCGATCGTGCTGCCCTCGCGGCGGGCGAGCACCCGGATCGTTCCGCTCCGCGGAGAGAAGCGGATCGAGTTGCCGACGAGATTTATCAGAATCTGCCGCAACGCCCGCTGATCGGCCGCGGCCGTCGCATCGTCGTCCACGCCGCTCGCGTCCAGCCGCACGCCCTGTGCCGTCATTTTCTGGTTCAAAAGCGTCTCGGCCATGCGCAACGCGTCGCGGATCGGAACGTCGGAGACATCCAGGGTCTGATCGCCGGTGTGGATCCGGCTGATGTCGATAATGTCGTTGATGATGTCGAGCAAATGCCGGCCGCTGGCGACAACGTGGCCGAGATACTCGCGATGCTCCTTCGAGACGATCGGCCCGCCGACGCCCGCAATCATCGCCTCCGAAAAGCCGATGATCGCGTTGAGCGGCGTGCGCAACTCGTGGCTCATCGAGGCGAGGAACAGGGACTTGGCGCGGCTCGCCTGTTCGGCTTCGACGCGCAGGCGCGCTTCCGAGTCCAGGGAATGGCGAAGTTGCACCTCCTGCCGTTCGACTTCGCTCATGTCGCGCAGGATGGCCAGGAACGCGGGCGCTCCGTCGGTCACGGTTTTTGAGATCGAGACCATCGCCGGAAACGTCTCGCCCGACTCCCGCAGGCCGCGGACAACGCGCCAGTCGCTCATCACGCGTGCGGATGCGGGGCCTTGCGGTAACGCGCGCATCAGTTCCTCGTGCCGCGCGCGCGCCGAATCTGGGATAAGAGCGTCGATCTTCCGGCCCATCATTTCGTCGGCGCGGCGACCGAACATCTTCTCCGCCGCGCGGTTGAAGACGCGGACGAGCAGATTTTCGTCGAGCATGACGATCGCGTCGTTGGCGCCGTCCAGCACGGCGACGAGTTCGCGGTCGCGCGCGAGCGCACGATCGCGCTCGACGTTCGCACGGCGCATCGCGCCGATCGCGATCGTCAGGAACACCAGCGTCACCACGACCTGCGCGGCTCCGATCGCGACGAACGGGCCGTATTGCTGCATGGTTTCCAGGCGCAAAGCGGCGGTCTCGAGCGAAAACCCGGCCACCATCGGGAGCGGCGCCAGGCTCAGATGCGCGCCGACGCGCCGGATCCCGTCGGTGGCCGCTTCGCCGAAAAACCGGCCCTCGGGAACGCGCGGGTAGTTCTGGAAGACGAGCGCCGACGGCAAAAGGCGGCCGATGAACCGCGGATCCTCCGGAAAACGCGCGATACCCATCGCGTCGTCGCGCATGAGGAACAACACATCGTTGGGCGCGCGGCGCAGCAGGTCGAAGACATCGAGCATCGAGGATACCGGCATGCTCGCGACGATCACACCGCGCACGCTTCCGTCGGCGGCGCGGAGCGCGCGCGAGACGGG
>JADCGK010000254.1 GCA_020249045.1 Azospirillum sp.
CAGGAATCGGTCGACGAGGCCTACCAGCAGAACGCGCGCTGGATGTTCCACCAATCGACGCGCCGCATGCTCAAGCAGCTCGTCGACACGGCCGGCCGCCCGCTGTGGCAGCCCGGCGTCTCGGCCGGCTTGGGCCAGTCCGAACCCGACACGATCCTCGGCAAGCCCTACACGATCAACAACCAGATGGCGGTCATGGCCGCCAACGCGCGCTCGATCCTGTACGGCGATTTCTCGAAGTACTACGTGCGCGTCGTGCGCGACATGCAGATGCGCCGCCTCGACGAACGCTACGCCGACAACCTCCAGGTCGGCTTCTTCGCCTTCGGGCGTTGGGGCGGCAACCTGGTGGACGCGGGCACGAACCCGATCCGCTGCTTCGTCAACAGCGCGACGTAACGACGGGCGAGGGGGCGGTCCGCAAGGCCGCCCCCGTCGCTTTTCCGTCCCCCGAACCCGAGGTTCCCATGCGCGTCCGTCTTCTCTCCCCCTATCCGCTGATCGTCGACGCCGCTGGCCGTCCGATCGACCCGCCCGCCATCGTCGAATTGCCCGACGATTTCGCCCGCGCGCTCGAAGCGCAATTCCTGCTCGAAGCCGCCCCCGATGCCGACATCACGGCCGAGGCGAGCGTCTTGGGCCAAGGCGAACTGGCCGAAGCGCCCGAAGCGCCCGAAGCGCCCGCCCCGAAACCGGCGCCCACGCCCGCCCCGACCGGCAAATCCAAGAAGGGCTAAGCCGCCATGGCGATCGAAGGCATTCTCGTCAAGGACGCGGACGGCACCACCCGTCTCGTCTTGGCCGACAAGATCGGCGCGGGCGAGGAGTACGCCCAAGTTCTGAAAGTGGGGTATGGCGCCGACGGCGCCCTGACCCTGCTCGACGAGAAGCCTTCGACCGCCAGCGGCCAAGACGCATCCAACGCGGCGCTCGGCGCGCCCGACGACGCCGAAGCCACGGGCAACGGCACGATCATCGGCGTGCTAAAGCGCGCGCGCACGCTGCTCGGCAACATCGCCGCGGCGGTGACGGGCACGCTGGCGGTCTCGCTGCCCGACAGCCAGAAAAGCGCCTCGGGGGCGGTGCTGATTGGCAACAACAAGTCCAAGATTCGCGACGAGTTCCCCGCCGGCGCGCTCGATCCCGCGCTTTGGGAAACCATCGCGACCGGTGCGGGGATGACCGTCACCGTCGGCAACGGCGCGACGGGTTCCTATCTCAACATTGCCTCGGGTACGACGGCGAACAGCGAAACACTCCTTCGTAGCGTCGGCATGTTCACTTTGCCGGTGCGCCTAGCCGCCTTCGTCACCGCCAACCAACGCATCGCGAACTGCGAATTCTTCATCGAGCTGATCGAGGTCGATCCCGCGACCGGCCTGCCGGTCACGGTCGCGACTTCGCAGACCAACGCGGGCGTCTGGAAAAACCATGCCGCGATCAAGTTCGACGGCACCGTCGCGACCGAGGCGCGCGTCAGCGTGCGCTCCGGCGGCGCGCCGGAGTTCCAGTCCGCCGCGTCCACGATCACAACGACCGTCGCGACCGGCACGGATCCCAACTTCTTCCCGGCGGGCTTCGTCGAGCTGCAGGCGAGCGGCGAGCATGTCTCCCTGTTCCAGGGGGCCGTCGATACGCAAGCCGCCGCGGGCGGCGCGCGGCGCGTCACCCAAGCCGCGCCGAACCCGGACGCGGTCTACAAGCTCCAGCTGCGCGTGCGCAACCTGGCCACGGCCCCGTTGACGTCGACCAGTTGGCGCGTGCATGCGATCCGCCTGTTCGACTACACGCGCCTGACGGCCGAGGTGATCGGCGGCCCCGGCCATAGCACGGCGGGAATGTCCGTGCCCGTCAACGTCGCGGGCGGCGCGCTCACGGCCAACGCCTCCACGAACCGCATCGGCAACGTGGCGGCCGCGGGCATCTCATGGGACGACACCAGCACCGCACTTGCCGCCAACGCGACCTTCACCGGCACGGCGCGCGATCTCACCGTCACCGCCACGGCCACGGCCTTCGCCAACGCTGCGACCTACGCGCAGGAATACGTGACCTCGGCCGAAACCGATCAGGCCGGCACGCTCTGGCTCGAAGTCTCGCGCGACGGCACTACCTGGCGGCGGGTCAAATCCGTCGCGACGGTCGCCGTCCCGGGCGGCGGCCAATACGCCGAAATCGTGCATCGCCCGTCCTGGCGCCACGCGCGCACGGGCTTCACGAACGGCGCGACCGCCCAAACGCGACTGACGATCGGCACCATCGCCAAGGCGAACTGACCCATGCCCCAGCCCGAAACCTTCGATCCGCGCATCGCCCACATCCAAGATGGCGAGGCCATCTTCCAGGTGTTCAACGAAGACGGCACCGACTGGGACCAAGCCGCCACGCGCGCCGCCTACGAAGCCTGGAAACTCGAAAACTCGGCGGCGCCGTGATCCTGTTGTTCTTCCCCGCCGCACCGGAACCCCAGCGCCCCGAACCGCCCGCGCGTCCGCCCCGCGCGCTCGCCGCGGCACGCCCCGCGCGTCCGCCCGCCGCCGCCCGTCCAAGCTAAGGCCCCGCGCCATCATGATCGCCACCATCGTCCAAACGCTCGCCCCGGCCGCGCGCGACCTTACGCGCCTTGACGCGGTCAAGGCCGAGCTCGGCATCGCCGACGCAGCCCAAGATGCGTGGCTGACCGACGCCATCCGCCAGGCGTCCGATGCCATCGCCGCGTTCTGCCGCCGCCCCGAAGGCTTCGGCCGCGCCACCTGGACCGAAACCTTCCGCTTCGCCGCCGGCCGCGCCGAAGCCAGCCTGTTGCTCGCGCGCGACCTTGCCCCCGCGATCACGTCGGTCACCGAAGACGGCATCGCCCTCGACCCGGCCGAGTATCTGCTCGACGGCTCGATCCTGCGTCGCCTGCAGGACGACGCGCCCGCCCCCTGGCAGGCCGCCAAGGTGGTGGTGGTCTATCAAGCCGGGTGGGCGCTGCTCGCCGAGCTGCCCTACGACGTCGAACGCTGCTGCCTCGATCTCGTCGTGCGCGCGCACCAGGCCAAAGGCCGCGACCCGGGCTTGCGTTCGGAACGGATCCTCGACGTGATCGCGCAGAGCTGGGACACGCCCGGCGGCGACGGCTTCAAAGACGGCCTGCCGCGCGACGTGGCCGAGCGTCTCGGCCCCTATATCCGCTGGGCGGTCTGATGGCGGCCGCCGACAAGGTCGCCGCCGCGCTCGCCAAGTACGGCAGGCCGATGACGCTTTCGTGCCTCGCCAGCACCGGCCGGGCGGCCGCCAGCGTCGTCGTCAACGGCGTGGCGCAAGGCTTCCGGCCCGAAGAGATGACCGGCGACGTGATCCGCGGCGACCAGCGCATCCAGATTTCGAACGCGGAGATCGCCGCCGCGTCCTGGCCCGGCCCGCCGCGCAAGGGCGACAAGATCGTCGTCGACGGCCGCGCCTGGGTTTTGCGCGCCGACGCCGAAACCAAGTATCTCGGCACCGAAGCGCTCGCCCATGTGCTGCATGTGCGCGGCGGGTGAGGGGGCATAGATGGGCTTCGCCGCCGATTTCCGCCGCTCGCTGCAAGTCGCGCAAGACGGGCTCGAGGATCAAGTCCGCGCGCGCCACGTCGCCGCCGCGCGGACTATTCTCGACCGGACGATCGCCGAACGACCCATACGCCCGGCGGTCGTGCAGGTCGTCGACGGCAAGATCGGGGCGGCGCTCGAAACGGTGCGCGTGCCCGGCGTGATCCTGTTCCGCCTCGGCGTATTGCAGGAGGTGACGGCCTTCGCGTTGAAGGCCGCCTTCGATCTCTCGCCCGTCCGCTCGGGCCGCTATCGCCTCTCGTGGGTCGCGATGCGCGCCGACGGCAAGGTCTACGAAGGCGGCCCGCTCGGCCCCGACGAGATCGTCTTCGTCGTCAACCCGCAGCCTTACGCGCGAAAAATCCAGACGCGCGG